>CAYTVF010000001.1:0-61708 GCA_964441345.1 uncultured Desulfopila sp.
TTAGAAAAATGGTTTAGGTGCCAGAGAAACTTCCTGCAAGTAAGGACTTCTGAAGTTTCTGCCTTGTCAAGACCGACTCGATTCCAAGCTTCGTAAATAAAGGACGTGCTGCTTCTTTCAAAACAAATTTTGTCTGTTTCCCATCTAGTCCCAATTTGTAATCGATAGGAAGTTGAAATGCGAAATCGGAAACCCTATGATCCAGATATATAGGGCGAATTTCGAAACCGAAAGCACCGCATGACCTATCAACACTACATAAATGGTAATTTGACAGTCCTCCCCTTACTAGCCAGTCAAAAAGATTCCGGCGATAATCTTGCTCATTTTCAAGGGCCGGAAATAGTTGGTTCACTACAGCCTCAATTTTACCCTTCCCGCCAAGAGCTATGTGTCTATTTTTGATCCGGTCGGCAAATCCTCTTGGATGAGTATAGGTCCAGTAATATCCACCAAATAACTCGTCAGCCCCTTCTCCGGAAAATGCGACCTTGAAATCCTTAGCGATCTCAGCGGAAAGGATGTGGAATGCTAGACCACCATGAATATCGAATATTCCACCTGCAATAGCATGCTCAAAATGATGGATGTAGTCAGGAATGAATTTTAGATACGTTTGTAGATCAACAGTTACTTCACGGTGCTCAATTCCGAGTGCTTTCGCGACTTTTCTTGCATAATGAAGATCTTCAGAATTTTTATCATCAGCTAGGGTATAAGTGACGGTGTCATAAGAGAGCTCTGCTGCAGCCAGGGATGTTATAAACGAAGAATCAATCCCACCTGACAAATAGAATGCCTTTCGCTGTTTGCCATGTGCAAGTTGAGTTGAGAGAGCTTCTTGGAGGTATGTGCTTACTTTCTTTGCTGCAATACTGAACTCGCTTTTTAGAATCCTCCCTTCTCCTTGAAAATACGCTGGCGGAATATCGTAAAACATTTCAATCTGAAGGCGCATACCATCAAAAGTGACCGTGTGCCCCGGTGGTACTTGATGAATGTTCTTAAAAAGGGTTCGATCTTGTTGAAATACGTACCCGAACGTCATCAACCCTTCGAGAGCCTCGATATCAAGCTCAGAGGTTATTTCATAGATTTGAAGAAGGGCTTTAATCTCTGAAGCGAAGGCCAGACGACCTCCCATGACAGTGTAGTAAAGCGGTTTTATTCCAATCCGGTCTCTTGCAAGAACAACTTTATTTGCTATGTCATCGACAATAGCAACTGCGAACATCCCACGGAGATAGGTTGGGAATTGCGTGCCGTATTTGATGTAAAGCTGCCTGATAGCCTCAATTTCAGTAGTTGCAATTGACGCGGCTGAGTCGATTGTGGTGTAATTATAAATTTCTCCGTTGAAGACTATGCCAACCCCTGCGCTTACGGCCGGTTGCGAGGCTTCAGCTCCTCCTTCTATCGCAAGACGAGCTGCACCAAGTACATGACGGCCGACAAGTTTGACATCAAATGCATCAGGACCTCGATGCGTTATAGCAGATGTCATTCGGTGGACAGTATCTAGAGACGAAAGCCCGTATAATCCGCTTATGCCGCACATGGAAGTCCGGCTCTCTTTATAACCTTCAATGCTTCAATTGCTCCCCAAAAGCAGTAGGCTGAACCTTCTTCGAGATAATGGCAAGGCCAGAGGCCATTTGGGAGTTGGTTCTGACCTAGCCAACCCAGCGCTTTTAAAAAAACGTCATGATTCACAAGAGTAGGCCAGGCAGAAAGACCGATCAAAACAATGCCAGTACTCCACGGTTCGCTTCCGATTGGATGCCCTTTCCACGGTGCAAAACCACCATCTGGGTTTTGTTCGTTAGCCAAATAACTTATGGTTTTGTCAATTAGCTCATTATTGTTTAGTGATAGTTTATTTTTCGCTGACGCACTCAGAAATAGAGCGCCCTTGTAGGTTAACTGTGCCGGTGCTGTAAGATCCTCTTTCCATTCATTTTCCAACCAGTTGATTGAACGGTCATCAGCCAGTTCTGGAAGAATTGTAAGCAACATTCCAGTAATTGGGATACGGGCAATGTCGCGGTAATTTCTTCCCCATGCACCTTCCTGAGTTTTCTGCCCGTTTAGCCAATTGATACTATTATTTCGGAGTATGGGGGAGCTAATATCCCAACCATTGAGTAAATCGAGAGCTGTTACTGCCCACATTGTTTCCTCAACATCGGTCCATCCGCCATCAGAACGGCGTCCATAAAGATTATCAGGAACATTAATAATATTGCTAATTATAGACGAAGAATGCAGGAGGCATGACAGGACTCTCAGTCGCCGCAAGGTCTCAATGTTAGATGTAATAGTTCTTGTTAAAGCAAAGGAGATTTTAGAAATATCAGGATAATTATTAACCACAATTTAGGTTATATGTTAACGTTTAAATTGATTCTTCACGTTTAGAATTTGTTTTGGCATTTCTAATCGTAATTCTGAAAAGATCATCAGCTTTTATAAAATCCTTAACACCTTCAATTTCTTTTACTTTATCATCAAAAGCAGCTTTGTGGTTTTTGCCATTGAAAGAAATTTCTATTAAAATTTTACCACCTTCATAGGATAGTTTTTCGAGAACTGCTCCATTTTCGATGTACTTTGCTCCAATGCGTCCTTCTTCTTGTATGCAATCACAGATATTCAAGAGTGAAGAGATAATATCGTCGTAAAATTTTATTTCAGGAATAAATTTTCTTTCATTCATGCTCCTTGCAATTGGTTCATCTAAATATTTTTTATCTGCTTGTCCGGCCATAAATTTCCAGATGCCAGGATCATGCATCGCAATAGCTTTATATGATGCAGTAAGAGCTCTTTTATCCAGTTTTTGTTTCGAGTTTATACTTATATATTTTGCTAGAGAAAGTGCAGACATCAATGCATGGTTTTTATCTTCAAGAATACGTTTATATATAAAGTCTAATAAAATATTGTCGATTTTCAAATCAAGTGAATTAATAATCGCCTTGGTAAAAATCATAAAGCCCTCTTTCACATAGGGCTCTGCTAATTGAAGGGTTGCATGTTCGGCTTTTTCACCGGTAAAATGTAAAGCTCCTTTAAAAAAAGTAGCCGACCATGTTTTAAATTTTTCAACAGCATAAGCATAATCATGGTAGGTCGAAGCTATTAACCATGCATCCTCGATTCTATTTCCAAGTTTTTTCGTGAAATACCCAACTGGAATGGTATCGTATATCGCGTCAATTATATAAATTCCACATAAAAAAACCTGGAAAGCGTGCAGAAAATGATCACGATAACGTGGATTTAGCTTTAATATAGACTCGAAATCTTTGTGCAGATCAGGATAGACGAGTTCATATTTTCCCCAAAGTTCTTTTGTGACATTTAATGCCGACTCATAAGGATCCTTGTTTTCACGATAATAATTGCTCGCGAATTTTTTCAAAATCCCTTTGTATCTTATATGTTTAAGTTCTGTGATTTTATTAAGCAGTTCGCCACTTACTGAAAACTCCTGGGATCTTGGAACTAAATCCATTGCTCCATAGATAGGTTTCGGATAAAATACGAGATATTTAAGATCGTCGAAAGAAAAATCTTCTACTATGTTGGCAATTCGCTTCTTGTCACGATTATTAGTTTTCTTTCCAAGAATTGATTCTACTGCTGAGTTAAGCAAATTAAACCTTTCTTCAATTAGAGGAATAGGTGTAGTGCCATCAATTTTAACCTCAAAGTTATCATCATCTTTTTTGCTAACGACAAAAATTCCAATTCCGGAAGAGATGCATTTCTTTTTAAACTCCTGAAAATTGCTTGCGATGGTACTATAGTCTGGAACAGCCCAATAAACTTGCGCTTTTTTAAAATAATGTCGGAAAAATAATCCGGAATTTGCATCTTTTATTTTTAATTTATTTTCGTCATCAGCAACATCAAATTCAATATCTTCAAAATATGAGCCCCCATCAATTTGTTTTTCAGATATGATATCAACAAAAATATGAGGTGATGCATCACTAGGATCAGGAGAGGTTATCCCTTTATGCTTTTTAATTGCGTAGATGGGCACACGAGCTGGTTTAAAATCATCACTATAAGGTGGCAAGACTTTATAGCCAAGTGTTGTTAGATGTGAAACCGTTGCATCAATCATTTGTGCTCTTGTATAATACTCAGACATCACAGCCCCCATATAAATTCAAAAAGGGCAATCGAGACGAGAACCACCCTATTAATAAATATATATACTGATACAATGAAGTTGTCAGCGGCAACCATGGCATGAAGAGCACTGTCTGCAGACGATTCTGTTACCATTTTTATTGATAATTTCTGTCGGGAATGTCATCTTCTCAACCTTCTCGATTTTTGGTTTTTGATATCTTTTCTCTTCTTTCAATTCTTTTTTCATTTTTCAGCTCCTTTGAAAAACAGCAGGCTGTTGTATTCTATTAAGAGAGGCAAACAATCTTCAGCTGCAACATTAGAATTAACACCGAAATAATCCGCAAACTCGATCAATGCGGTTCTAACGGTTTTTATGTCTTTAAACAGGGATAGTAGATAAAAAGCTGAATGGTTCAAAGTGTACTGATCTCCACTTTCAATATTGAACGCCCAGTATTTATCTAACTCCGGGATACAATGTAATACTATAGAATCATCCAATTGAAGATTTGATTCTTTAACTATAACCAGCATTGAGGATCCTCACCTAAGTAATCACCAGAGCGAGCATATGCGACTGCACGACACCCCCTGCAAATTGGTACTAAGTCGCAGGTTCCACATTTCCCTTTAAGGTTCAGAGGGTTTCTTATCTCCCACAAAAGCGAATTATCATACCAAATCTTGAAAAGACTGTCAGTTTTAAGGTTTCCTAGGGGAATTGGCAGACGGCGGCACGGCAAAATCGTCCCATCATGCATTAATGTCAGAGCATTGTTGCCAATGGAGCAAATTGCTCCTACTGTTGGGTCATTTTGATCAAGAATTGCGAAGAGTGGTCGGTACATCAGTACTCGAATCTTTCGAGGAGTTCTTCCAGCTTCATAAACGGTTTTGAAAACATCTCTTATTTCCCAAGATTCTAGGACCTCCGAAGATAGCGCTGATCCGGCACCCTCAGGGATAAATCTTT
This sequence comes from uncultured Desulfopila sp., assembly GCA_964441345.1. Classification (GTDB taxonomy): domain Bacteria; phylum Desulfobacterota; class Desulfobulbia; order Desulfobulbales; family Desulfocapsaceae; genus Desulforhopalus_A. The sequence goes on from CAYTVF010000001.1 coordinate 5,123, forward strand.
CTAGTGCGAATGTGTCAACTCCTTCGTTTTCGAGAAAGTTAATCAACTCTACGATCTTTGACATGTTTGATCGAAAGACTGTGGTCATCACACTAACCTGGAGTCCTCGGAACTTCAAATTTCTTATCGCCCTGAGGGTTTTTTCGAACGATCCTTCTCCACGTATCATGTCGTTGAGTTCATCTGTAGGTCCTTCAAGTGACATCTGGACACGTCGAAGTTTTCGAAGATTTACTAAGTCTCCTGCAATCTCATCTGAAATAAGAGAACCGTTTGTAAGAATGTCGTAATATGCGGTGGTCGGTTGTGTGTCAAGATGGCGTGCGACAGCAAAGAGTGCTTCAGAGCGAATAAATGGTTCACCTCCAGTGATTGAGAATGAACCTTTTTTCCCCCATTTAACTAGAGCTTCCGCCATCTTGTCAGCGGTCATCAAAAGTTCTGCGATGGACAGTTCGTTTATCCCTGAGTAGTTCTCATGGTAGCAGTGGGAGCATCTGAGATTGCAACGTTCAGTTATGTGCCATTGGAAGTAGAATTCCTCATCTTCATGTGCATTTTGGCAGCTTAAAATTTGAATATTTTCACTTTGATTAAAAATCATATCCACCAGTAATCACATATAAAATAGAGTAATCAGACACATTATTGCGTAATAATACTTCCCCGATCTACCAGTTACAAGTTGTTTGCGGTTGATGTGGCTCTAAAAAAAGAGGCTCAGGTTATATCGCATGAAGCTATTGCACATTTCGAAAAGAAATCATCGTTCCAAAGAGTTGTGTATGCAAGTCCACAAATTCTATAAGGTGGTAAAGAAGGGTAATTCACTTTGCCCTAGACAATCATTTGCAATCTGCTTTTCCACCCTAATTCAAATTGACATGATCTTTAATGCTTATTCATCAACTTCCTCACACTTAACCCATTAACCTCATAATCAAAACGATCAACGGTTTTCTTGTCCTCCACAGATACTTTTGGGTTTCTTTTATCAACTCCTTTAGGCCAAATACTATTGTTGCAATTGCCGCAACCCCTGACCACATAGGACTTGAGAGGATTTCAGGCATTCGCATAATAATTCCACATCAAAGATAAACCTTAACCATTTAAATAACACCAAACTCTTCAATCCATGGATAATCAGTTACAGCCATTTTCACAGCGCATCGTTTCGCCCCAGCAAATTCGGCAGTGTCCGCAATAGCTGTTTTTATCCCATTAATCGATGCATCAAATCTATTCTTTGAAACAAGGTCTGGATTCTCTCCCCTTGGATCCCATAACTTATAAGCAATATTAGCCTTTTGAAGCTCAGTGCGTATTTTTTGAATATGAGCAGCTCGCTTTCGTATTATCTCTACTTTATCCAAATGATAAAGCCATACAGTCACTCTCAGCCTACATTTTTCTTTATCAGTAGGTGCTCGGCGCCATCCTGACAAGCATGGGTTACCATCTGGATCAAACCACATTAAAGACGTATCGGAACACGAACATGGATCGAATGGTAGGACGTCTTCCGCTATAAGTCCCCACTCAGTCCCTTCATTCGCCCTTTTTCCATCTACTGGAAAAAAATCAGCTTTTCCACCTTCAGTTTCCTTGTCAACACGACGTTGATTTGAGTGCATGCAGGACAGTCGGAAATTTTTGGGTTCAAAAGCCAACCACCAGTAACCATTTTCTATTTTACTACCAGTTTTACAGAAGGTTTCCTTGTCAACCTCAAGGACTCGCCCTTTTGGGCGGAAATGATCAATATTTGGATCTGCTCCCTCAAGTGGCACCTCTGAGTACCAGCACTTATTTCCCACCTGCTGTCTTAACGCAGCCAATAAATCTGGATGTCCCCACGATTTACCGCAGTTATCCTCTATAAATTTGCTTCTCTTTTTTGGCTCTAACACCTTGAGTTCATCGAATAAACGGCGAGCTTCGTCTTCAAATCCAAGAGGGAAATGGATGTTGTCAGGATTAATAAAAATCACTCCTCTACACCTCCTGCCCCCTCAAAAAGAATGGCAGCCAAGCGCTCGACCGTCACTCGCTTCAGATCATGCTCTTGATCTGAATTCATAACCCTGTCCATAGCTACCTCATAAGCAAGCTTGGCTATATTACGGTACGGATCTGGCGAAGTATCTGTGGGCGCAAGGTCAGGTACAAGTTTGCGAAGTCGGGCGAGGTGTGTTTGACGGTTTGGGTGATCCTTATTCGATGAAATTTCATAGATTCTTTTTAGAACACGCAAACTGAATGGATCAAGCTGGCTTTCCAACCCAAACAATGGACTAGTAAGTACTCCAGAAACTCCCCTTCCTCTGGGACTTTCTTCTGGTTCTGTCGAAATTATTTTACCTTTTGAATTACGGTAAAGGACTCGAATTTCCTCTTTTCGAAGTCCTGAGACAAGAAGCGGGTCGTGAGTAGCAAGAATGGTGTGGCTGTCTTTATCAATCCCTCCAATTTTTCTGAGGCGATCAAGGTATTCGACACCCCACGCAGGATTGAGATGAGTATCTGGTTCGTCAAGAAGATAGAGAGAACTTGCATTCCGAGTAAATCGCATCAAACCTAGAACTGTTAATAGTTGTTGCTCTCCTTCGCTGAGTTGACGTGAATGAATAGCTCCTTTAGCACCTTTGACTCTCACTTTGACTCGGAAAGAATCATCGTCAATTAGCTCACTCAGTCTCATGGTATCCAAAGCTTGAAAAAATTCCCCTGGATCATTACCGTACTCGCTCGCTAAAGCATGTAACGCTTCAAGATCTGGCAAATAGAGATATATAAACTCCTTTGTTTCCCGTTTACTGAAACTGGTTTTTACAGATGCTTTTGTGGAAAATGGAGCAAGGCTGTGGCGCTTTATAGCCTCCAATAGATCACGAACTGGCCCTTTAGCTCCCCAGAAATCTTCGGCTATTGAACCCTTTCTTGCCCAAGACGGCTTTGTCAAGGAAATCAGAACAGAGTCAAATCCTTCAATTCTGGGAAGTTCATTCAGGAATTTTTCAACCTCATGATCATTTGAAAGATAAAACGCCAAGAGAGAAAAAAGACCATGGATTGGTCTGGCATAAATGAATTTGCGCAGATCTAATTTTTCTTGATTACTGCTGTCAACTAAGGTCTTTTGTAACGCTTGCTTATCGTACTTATAAAATAGTTCTCTGAATCGGTCACTTGACCCAGAATAGTAGCCAACCACGTAACGAGGAAGCAGGTTGTCATGAACATCTTTTAAGCTCGTTTTTTTTCCATCTACCAATGCCAATGGATTTTTATCTGTTTCGCCATTAAGATGAACATGTTTGTCAAAGATATCATACTCAATTTCGTAGGCAAAAGGTAATGCTTCCAGAGAATCCAGAGCTTTAAAAATATGAATGAGCACCTCAAGGAGATTACTTTTCGCCGATCCATTGCGACCAATAAGTACCGAGACATCAAAGCCTTCATCAAAATCTATATCGAAACCTTCAAGGTTTTTCCAAGAGCTTTTGATTTTTAGCTTATCTATTCGCATCTTAGATTTTCCGTATTGGTGCGTTTGTTCCTACAGGAACATCTAATCTGTTACTATCTCTGCCTTCCCGTAAAAGCTCATAATACAGGTCGATGTTGGCAAGCAAACCAGTTTCGGATGCCAGACGCTCAGCTGTAACTTCTTCTTTTAAAGATTCTAACACAACAATGAGATCATCTAAGTTGGTTACCGCTTTGGCTATTGTCATGGCATTCCTTTCTGATGATGCAGTAGTTTCCCTCGTGAAATTTGGCTTTTTCTTATGCTTAGGAAATGCAATATTTGATGCTTTTATCTGGTTCAACTGTTTTTCAGCCGATTCGTCATTCGGATCCTGAGGAACGAGTTTCCCGCGAAAAGCTTTTGAAAGAATACTTGCTGATAGTTTTTCAATTTTTTTAATTGAAGAGGAAAATATTCCTTCCAGCTCATCCACAAGATTAAGTAGCCCATTAACACGCTGTACTATCACCTTAATTTCTTCTTTTCCAGGGTCTGGTATGTGAATTCTTTTTAAATTTCCCTGTGAGATGTTTCTCATTGAAAGTTGGTTGCCCGTGGCAAGTTGTTCAATTTGAAACCGACCTAATGGTGATCTTAAGCAAAGATTAAGCCATTCCTTGTAATCGTTATCACATAGTAGTCGAAGGACTTTATCACTCAACATGAGGTTTCTCTCGATTGCATTTACAATCACTGGAGCACCAAGAAGTTCAAGGGTGTTAGCACGGCTTATAAGCAAGTCTCCTTCTTTGATTCTTCTGTGCTCCCAAAATAATTCTTTACTAATAAGGGTCTTACTTTCTTCTTCATTGAAGTACCCCCAGGTTACAGCACTTATTTTTATTATTCCAAATTGATCTAACCCTGGAGCTCGTTCTTCACATTGAATATTTTTACCAGATTCTATTGCTTGAATAAGGTTTCCAACACTATCCCAGCGCCAATTTAGTGGCAGATGATAATCAGTTGGGATTAATTTCTTCTCAGTATTGATTCCTGTACGATTATTACAAATTTTTCGAGCAGATCTCCAATCTTTTGTTAAGTCCCCAGAGGTTGCAGCAGCTAATATTGACTGACGGAATCGTTTAATGATAATTGAAACTTTATCCAGACGACTTTTTGTTGCTTCGACAGCAGAAAGCAGCTGTTCAAGTATATCCGATATCCGTTTTTGCTCATCGTAAGGAGCAAGTTTTACAGGAATATTTCTCATTGAACTTTGATTTAGCTTCAATCTTGTTGAACCTGTAATATATCCCTGATAATTAAATTGATTTAAATATTGGCAAATGTAAAAATCATCAGATACCCCTTTTAATCCTTTAAGTACGTGAGCATGATTGTTAACCCAGGATTTTCCAGATATCAGATATGCTTTGTGTTTATAAAGATCATAAAATGACACTCCGTCTTCACCAAGCAGTATTAGATCCTCATCAAAGATATGGTTGTCTATATATCCTACTTGACCAGTGGCTCCATAATAGGGCACCAGTTCTTCAACTGGTCTATCTTTTATTAGAACCTCCCTTTCAGTATTATTGACAGGAATTCTCTTTGAATCTAATATTTCAACACATTTTTCGAGTGGCAATTCTATCCATCCGCGCGGCAAAATCTCGGTCATTCTGCCACCTCATTTTCAAAGCCAAGCTGAACAAGAATATCCTGCAGATTTGAAATAGCGCCTTCTAGTTCCAGTAGCGCTTCTCTTGCTAAAATATCCGGTTCTGGAAGTTTAGTTGCATCTTCTTGGTCATCATCTTTGAGCCAGCTAATATCAAGACTATTGCTTCGCTTTGCTATCCAGTCACGACTAAAACAACGGAACCGACCATCATCTCCTTCTTCTTTTCTTCGTGAAGAACCATCGCTTTTTGGGCCAAACACCTTCGTAAATTCAGCAAGATGTTCATTAGTTAGAACAGTTTTTTTTCCAAATTGTGGCATATTTGCACGAAGGTCATATACCCAGACATTATTTGTATTATTTTTGTCCGTTTGTCCTCGAGTGAAAAAGAGCACGTTGGTCTTTACACCTTGGGCATAAAAAATACCTGTAGGAAGGCGCAGGATTGTATGAAGATTACATTTGTTTAATAGATCTTCTCGAATTTGACGTCCTATGCCAGCTTCGAAGAGTACATTGTCGGGCAGTACGACTGCTGCTCTACCGCCAGGCTTAAGACCACGATAAATATGTTGGAGAAAGGCAAGCTGTTTGTTGCTAGTGGGAAACGTAAAATCTGTTCTTGTGGGTAATCCTCCACCACGTTTTGTACCAAAGGGAGGATTAGTGAGAATCAGATCGGCTGGAGGTAGATTCTCACCATGTGCACCAAGAGAGTTCCCAAGTTGGATTACCCCTTCTAGACCATGAAGCATGCAGTTCATCAGGCCAAGCCGCTGAGTATCAGGCACTAACTCAACTCCGTAAAATGCTTTATGAAAGAGGAAAGTTTGTTCATTTTCGCTGAGTTTGAAGAAGCTATCTGTATTTTTTTTGATGTACTGGAAAGCACTTATTAAAAAGCCCCCTGTCCCTGCCGCGGGGTCTTGGATGATTTCATGGTGTTGAGGTTTCATGAGTTCAACCATAGTTTCTATCAGAACCCTTGGTGTGAAGTACTGTCCTGCCCCAGACTTGGTCTCGTTCGCATTTTTTTGCAGGAGACCTTCATACATATCACCAAAATCTTCTCGACTCTTGTCGTACCACTCCATCTTGTTTATATCAGCGACTAGCTGCGTAAGGTGCTTCGGTTCCCGAATATTTGTGTGTGCGTTATCGTAAATGTCCGCGACAAGTTTATTATTGGAGCTACTCAGCTCCAACAGCATCGTACGATATTTTTTATCCAGAGCTGTTCCCTCGAGACCACTCAGATCACTCCACCGACAACCTTGTGGCAATCGACTTTCGTTGTCGATTTCTTCAGCCATCTTCAAGAAAACAAGTTGTGTGAGTTCAGTTACATACTGGTGATATGTAATGCCGTCATCTTTTAAAATATTGCAGAGATTCCATAATTTTTGGACTATATCGTTCGTGTTCATTTTTTCCTCAAGTACCTATGCAGTCATCTCCCACATATAATGACTAAATTGATCTAACAATTTATCAACTTCTCCCGGAAATTGGGCTTCCAGCACTTTTCTTCCTCCTTGTTGTTTAAAAGCAGGAGAAGAGAAAAGGGTGTTGTCGATTACTATTTCTTTCTTCAGTTGTGCTGCCAAACGATTAAGCCAACGCTCCTGATTTTGCGACCAACTCCTCCCACTCTTGATTTTCAATAATGCTTTGTCTACACGCTCATCAAAAGGCATTAGAGCTGAACCAATGGCAGCTTGTCGAATATAGCCTATAATACTTGCTGCGATATCTTCGTTTTTAGCAGCTTTCCACGCGACCCGCAAACGCCGCTCGTCAAACTCGTTTTCCGCCAAAAAAAGCCGTAGTTCTCTCAAATCTTCTCGTGTGAGATCACGAGGCCGGGTAACCACCACCTTTAGAGCAGCAACTTTATTGATATTCTCTTTTACAAAAACAGTGAAGGATTCGAGATAGTCTTCTGGTTTGGCTATTGGTTTTCCTTCTTCATCTGCACCATACCCTCTTCCAACTTCCAAAACTTCATCATGATGTTCAGAAATTACCATTTCTCCAGCTGAAAATTTCAGAGTCTCGCTGAGGAGTGAAAGAAGTTTCAGGAATTGTGGGTTGTTGGAAAAGAATTGCGCTGTTTCCTTTGGACCTACTTCTTTGAACTTTGCAGCAAGTTCTATAAACTTTGGTTGCCCAGCTTGTTCAAGCAAAGTGTTAAGTAATTGTAGTGGTTCTTGGGCTTCAGGAAATTTATCTGTATTCTTCGCTCTTCTACTAATACGTTGTAACCTGGCGATAATCTGTTGATGTACATCTTCAGCGTGGGTGATTTTGGATGGTTTATCACTTGTAATCTCACCTGACAACCCATCTGCTTCTGGATGAAGGAGTTCTTCAATGAGTTGTTCCATGCTAACGGAGATCCTTTGCACAACGGGTCGCATGGTATCTACTGCTTCTAAAACTTCATACAGACGGACACAATCGAAAATTCGGAACAAATCCTTGTTGATGTCATCACAAAGTCGAGTAGCTCTGCCCTTCATCTGCTCATACAGTATTCGGGAGCGCACACGTCTCAAAAAAACAAGGTTGCAGAGCCTTACGATATCTACACCAGTAGTCAATAAATCAACAGTTACTGCAATATTTGGAATTTGCTCATTTTTAAACTGTCGAATAGCTCCTTGTGGGTCTCTGATGCTCCCGGTAATTTTCATTACGGTGTTCGCATCCTGTGGACCGTGATATGTATCGAGAGCATCCTCCATAAGCTTGACCACCATGTCGGCATGTTGGTCATTGATACAGAAAACCAGCGTCTTTTCTCTACTTGTAGGATCTAAGTAGTTTTTGGCTAACTCATCACAAACGACTTTATTGAAATTTTCATTGAGAACCCTTTGGTTGAAGTCATCGACATCAAAATCAAGTTCATCGGGAAGCTCTTCTATCCTGGTTTCGCCAAGGTTATTCACTATGGTAACTGTTGCACCAGAATCAAAATGAATACCTTCCTTGTTGAGTCTCGTTTGTAGGGTATACGGGGGTTCATAATCAACCAACCACCCATCTATCACCGCTTCACGATAACTATAGGTAAAAACAGGATGCCCAAAGATATCTACAGTATGGGCAGCTGGAGTGGCGGTCAGTCCAATGCGTACAGCATCGAAGTAATCCAGGACTCGACGATAAGCAGAGACATAGTCATTAAAATTACGTAACTCCATTTCACCTTCGGTCATGTCCTTATCAAGTGTATACCCTCGATGTGCCTCATCAACTACAATACAATCATACTGACGGATGGGTATGGGGTTGTCAGACTCGAAAACTCTACGGACCATTGCTTGAACAGTTGCAACCTGAACCTTTGTCTTGGTATCAGGTGCCTGATCTTTCAGCTCCTTCACATCGTAAATTTCAGAGAAACTTTTATTACGTTCAAGCCGCATGTCTTTGAATGCATCCTGCGCTTGTATTCCAAGGGTGTTTCGATCAACCAAAAAGAGAATACGATTAAACATTCTGGCTTTTAGCAGCCGGTACATGAGGCCTATTGTCGTGCGCGTCTTACCCGTACCTGTCGCCATAGCGATGAGGATCTGTCGCTGACCATGAGTAATTGCTTGCTCAACAGCTTTTACAGCTTTTTCCTGAAATGGCCGTAAACCAAGGTAGTCCATCGATTCACTTTCAAGGAGCTCTGGTTGAGTGAATTTGTTTTCTAGACTCTCCAGGAGTTCATCCGGTGTGGGCCAAGCCATTAAGGGCCGGGACTTATTCGTGCTCTTGCGAAGATCTCTAAACCAGATTCCACTCTTCGTTTTGAGTTGGTGTTGAAACTCTCTGCCGTTTGTTGAAAATGCAAAAGCTGTTTTGAAATTATGATCAGACGAATTGTATGGTGGGGAGCTTTCAGCCGTAGTCAAGTCGGTAAAATTACCAGGCTCTCTTGTGACTTTAGATAAATCTCTACTGTATTCCTCTGCTTGGCGCAGATCGTCCATCACATCGTTGCCAAACTTTTTTGCCTCGACTGCAGCAACGGGTATCAGACCTACGAAAAGAACGTAGTCTGCCCTCGTATGTTTCTTTGTTTCTTGATTGTAGCATGGCCACTCTGCAATCGCTTTGTTGGTATGCTGCTCTGGTCGGGCTCCTTTGTTATAATCAATCGTATTCGAATCTACTTGCCAACCACGTTCACGGAGTTGTGCATCAATAATAATCCTAGTTTCCTCTTCTGAGAGTCTAAGTTTACTCGAAGCCTTCCTAACCTTTTGGGCAATTTTCCGGATTTCACTTTGAATCGATTCATCGTTTTTCGATTCCCTCGTCTGTTTTAGCTTTTCATCGAAGTCCTTTTTTACCCTTACGAGTTCAGCTTCCGCATCAAGAGCAAGCTGCTCAAACACATTCCGCTCATCCTGCATCTTTTGAGCGAGTCCTTCGTATTCTGCAGCTTCAGTTTTGTGGAGATGCAGTAACTCTTGATTACCCTCAAATTGCTGATTTGTTTCTTGAAGCTTGGCTTTAAGTAGTTGGATTTCCTCTTGTACCTCAGTCAACTTTTCACTAGGATCATCGGGAATTGTGAAAGGACCGGGCTTTAACCCAACACATTTACTGCTAAAAGCTTGGCAATGCCAGATAGCGAGCTGTCGAGCTACCTTGAGAGCATCAATTGCCTCTTTGTGTGTCGTTTGAAATTGATGAGCTGCTTTATTGCCGGATAAACGGAGGGTATGGAACAATTCACGTACAATTGGGTCTAACCCAATTTTTCTGTTAATCTGATAAAGGAGGTCACTTTGGTTTGATTTTTCAGGAAATTCCAAACCAATCCGACTTGCCACATCTTGAGCTAACGCTTCACCTAACTGTCTCAGCTTGAAAAGAGTCGTGTTGGGATCAGAAGCAAATGCCTTTTCTGCAGTGGTCGCTAACTGGAAAAACAGTACCTCATGATCCTTTAAAAAATCAAAATTGGTGTTTTCCATATCATCCATTGATGCAGAAGTGTTTTTTGGGGTACTGGAGACAGCTTCGTAGATAAAAAAACGTTCGATTGCTACTCTACAGTATCCACCCGAAATCCCGTGACCTTTTTCTCAAATTGATCGATAAATAACTACCATGGCGGTGTTTTTTGTCAATCAATGAAATCGGGGAAAAGATGGAGCAGCAAATCGTCGGATACGCTCGGGTCAGCACCCAAGAACAGGATTTAAAAAATCAAAGGTACGAAATCCTTGATTATGCGAGTAAAAACGACTTGAGAGTCTCCACTTGGGTCGAAGCAAAGGTATCTTCCAGGAAAACTACCAAAGAGCGCCTCATTGATACCCTGCTCGAAAAATTGAGGAAAGGTGATACGTTGATCGTCGCGGAACTATCACGACTCGGCAGGAGTGTAGGACAGATTGCCATCATTGCAAATACATTAGTGGAAACCGGTGTAAAGCTGATTTGCATCAAGGAAAATATGATCCTGGACGGATCGCCCGATATCCAGTCCAAGGTAATGTTAACCATGTTCAGTCTTTTCGCTGAGATAGAACGTGATCTCATTTCAGAGAGAACAAAAGCTGGTCTTGCAAAAGCTCGTGCTGAAGGCCGATTGATTGGGCGACCAAAAGGACTCGGTAAATCGACTCTTGATGGAAAGGAAGAAGAGATAAAGGGACTGCTGCGAAAAGGGGTGGGTAAAGCCAGTATCGCTAAGATATATGAGGTCTCCTGGCCGTGCGTGTCCCACTTTGTGAAAACGAGAAGACTTGCCGTCTAGCAATAACTAGACCAGGAATGAAGAACATGAAAAACTGGGAAGCTACACAAAAAAACAACACTAATCTCACATAATCACTAGAAATGCTTTCGGAAATCCAGCAATATGTCGAAGCTTTGAGATGCTCGGAAGATCTTGAGAAAGGAACTTGCTCGTGGACAGATGCAGGCGAATCAGGAAGGATCGTTAACGACTTGAAGGATCTCTACCATCGAATTACCGGCCAAGGCGAATACCGCAGAGAGTCCTAGTATTTAACTGAGCTGTGAACAAAATTATTGGAGTTCGTTTCCCTGCCGAAATATCAGCCGTTCGAAAAAGAAATTTCTACTTCAGCGTATCCTTAATCCCAATATCTTTTATAAATTTATTCATCAACTTTTCTAGCTTTTTAGGATCTCTCATATCTTTGAAAAACCACCTGTGAAATTCATGGATTCGGCAAATACTTTCTTTTATCATGTTGTCTAGATTGTCTTTTTTCTTGTAATATGTCTTATTCTTGAAGATGTCATATAGAGGAGTCAATTTATCAACATCGGCGTTTATAGTGACAGGTTTCTTTCTTTCTCTATTGTATTCGTCTAGTTGAGATCGTTCAAAAGAATTTATTGGAAGCTTACTTGCCAAATCGGTAGTTTTTGATAAATCAGGAACTGGGAGAAGCTTCTCAAATATTTTATCAATTGATTGTATAAGTACTGTTCTATTCTTGATATTGTATACCATCTCAATCAATTTATTTTCGGAGATGAAGTAATCAAAATAATTATTGAGGCTATTATTGCTATAGATTCCTAAAGGGTAAAAATCTGCAATGCAATCGACTTTCAATTTTTCAGGCAATTTTTCAACAATTTCACCTGAAATGTATTCAAGATATTCTTTAAAATAAATGGCATTTAACCGAACATCAGCAATATCTAATATTCTATAATCACGACGTATTTTGTTTTGAAATCGTTCTGGATCAAAAGAGAATACACCTTCACTCCTGATGTTTTTGTCCATTCTTGCAGAATATGATCGTGTGTCAATACTGAATATTGCCCTCCTAGAATGCCCTAGCTCTTTCAAATAACGAGTAAACAGTTTTTCAAGCAATATAATCACAAAATTATCGATTTTATTTCTTATTCCAAGGAAATGCAGATTAAAATCATTATCAAAGTTTTTTGCATTCAAATAATCATTTAAACATTTATAAGCTGGACCAATAACTGGACTAAATACTAGAATTTTGTGATTTGCTAATTTTGATGCTTTATGAATACCAACCAATCCGCCAATAGCTCTATGAGTAATTTCCTTTCCAAGATCCAATTCGCGGTACATTTCATTCCAGATCTTGTATATTTTTCGTGTTTTGAACTGATATATAAATGTATATTTTTGTCTCAGTTCTGGATTTTTTCTGATTGTTTCGAGAGCACTTATTTGAGATTTAATATTCCATTTTTTGATCATTTTTCTCGAATTGAACCAACTATTATTCATTTTTGATGGTTCTTTAACTGCAGGGAAATCCAGAGAAAAAATTCGATCGAATTGATCATGCTGTGACAAATACTGATTATATATTTTTATGTAGTCTTCGATTGAAGATTCTGTGAGTTCCAATTTTTCAAATAGGTTAAATCCCCCTGAGTCAATCCACAAGTTGCATTTTTTATTCTTTAAATATTTTGTTCTATGATTTTCGATCAACTTTGTTGCAAGAGTTAATTGTTTAGTATCATGTTCCTTAATCCGAAAAATATTAACGAGGGAAATAAGGATCCCATCAGATTGCTCTACAATAAGAGGAAAAGGGTCAAACACAGCGTTAGGATTATTAAAACCTGACAGCACATAGAGGTATTGCATATGAATACTCGCTCGTAAAAATTAATCACCTTCAAAAAATACAAACTCCCCTGGCAGTATACACTACAAGGGGAGCAAACCCAAAATCATCCCCAGCATAATTTCTCGACAAGATCGGTTTTTTCCGTCGTTTTGATATAACTATCAAGATTAACCAGGCTCTTGTGGCGGCTATAATTCTTAGTTTCAGCAAGATTAAACCCTGTCATTTCATATATTTTAGTAACAAACGTTTTTCGAAACGAATGGGTGTTAACCTTGCCATCTAGACCAGTCCGACCAGCTACCATTTTCACAACATAGCTGGCCAACTGTCTGGTTATAGGCATATTACTGCCCTTCTGGGAAAGAAACATCGGCGTATCTCTATTCACATCTATCCCTTTGGATCTGTAGTAATTTTCAAGCTCTACAACCTCGCGCCTGTAATTAGACGGTATTGGAAAGCTCTGATTTTCTGATCCTTTTTCAGATTTTATGTACAGTGAACCTCCTTCTACATCTCTAAATGTTAGTGATAAGGCTTCGGATATCCGTGTTCCGAATGTCAGGCAGGTGAGGAACAGTAACCTATCCCTCACACCTAGTTCATTTAAAACTGTTCGAATTTCTTCATCAGTCAAGACCCTACATCCTCGCATAATAACCTCCTTGAATTATGTACAAATGTGACCTTCCAGTTAAAGGGAACATTTCGCTTATATACATAATATCTATACGATTTTTACGATAAGAAATCGCCTCTCCACATTTAGATTTCATGTAGAGAGGCATTGTTTTTACTTCATTCCAATCGGCAATTGTTGGATATCCAAATCAATCGGGATTGCTTCCTTGCGTGACATTTGCTTCATATAGAACGGAACTCCATTCTCTTGGCACTGGTCTCGAATAGCTCTTGCCCAATCTGCCTCCATAAAACGAGCTTGACGACCAGATTCTCCACCAGTGATGACCCAGTCAATGGTGCTGATTCCAGTGGCCAAGGATAGATTCACATGCTCCAGTAACGGCTCAACCGACAAAAATCGATGCGCAGCCGGTGTTTCCAGCAGAAGAGGAAGACGTTCGTCTGCTCGTTTTTGGTCCTCAACAGATACACCCAGCCAAGCGTTTCTAGGCATGGCACCTTCTCGTTCAACATAGGCCATCATGTAATCGTGCATTCTCTGTGCCCGTTTCGTGAAGATGAGGAATTGGTGTTGAACAGCAGTTCGAACCACTTCCATCACCATATCGATCCATTTGTCGAGCACGTCCTTGTGAAACAGATCTCCCATAGAGCAGATGAAAACCACTTTCCTAGATTTCCAGCTATAGGGAATTTCGAGACGGTATTCGTGAAAAGTAATCTGGAAAGGGTCTTCACCATACCCAAACCGATTCTTGAGGCGGGGTGCCATCTGTGCAGCGTAGCAATTAGCACACCCTGGTGAATGTTTGGTGCAGCCTGTTACGGGGTTCCATGTTTCGTCGCAATAGGAAATTTTTGTAGCCATTTTATAACTCCGACAAAAGTTGATGCCTGACAATCACCATCTCCAAATAGGTGATTGCATTTCAAGCCAGGTTTTTGATCAGGCTCTTATCGGGGTTATATTTATATGAAATTTCTTTTTTTGAGGTATACACCTGGAATACTAGCGAATAAGCATTGAAAACTGAAATGAACAATGGGCTTCAAGAAATCAGCAGGGTTTTCTGTGTTAATTTCATGACAAAGATCTGCATAATTATTATTTTCTTCTCAATCAGATCGGTGATAACTATTTAAATTGGACCATGTTGTTGAGTCTTTTCTTCAATCGTATCATTTCAGCGTAATACTCCAATAGTCACACTTTTACAGATATAAATATTTTCATAAAAGTTTGACATTATCAGCCATTGACTGTTGCCGGGGTCCGGTAACACGAGCTGAATATAATACAGTAACTTGCTATAGAAGCAAAGTCAGCAAAGGGTTGGAGCGATATCACCTTTGGTCTCCCGAGGGGTCCTTGGGTTTAATCCAATGAGTATCACTCGGAAGAATATCAGTATAAAGAACCAGCTCAAAACACACCTGAAAGAAACATAAGTGTAACATTTCCTCCATTTTTTTATTTTTTGCCAGGAGGTGGACGAATTTTGCTGGCCCTGCTGACCAACCGGCCCGGGCCTTCGGGCCAGCTGGTCCACCAAAAAATCATGCCGTGGAGGAAAAAAATTATTTTTTGCTAAATTGTTCTGAAAAGGCGCTGAAGAGATTTTCTTCAAAGGTTTTTTGCAACAGTGCGTCTTTCACCTGCGGCGCTCCTGTTGGTGCTGTTTGACCATCCTGCATTTCTTTCGGCTGGAACACAAACTCACCTTGGAAGCCATTTGTTGTTGCTGGCAAGGCGTCTTTCTCTTCAAAGAAATCCTTGTGGAGCTGCAGTACTCGGGGTCGCTTGCTACCCAGACCTTTCATTCGAACTGTATTTCCTCCTGAAGGGTCAGGTACGAGATGCTTTCTCTCGGCCAGGCGCAAGATGAGCGTTTTCAAGCTAATGGAAATGGGTCTATCCCTTCCTCCAACGCGTTGAGCGATGTTGAAGGCGGCCTCCGACTCCAGGTAAATGAAGTTATGATCAGCCCAACCGATCTGCGAGCCTTGAGGGGAGTAAGAATTGCTTGATACACCGGTTTCATCTTTTTGCCCTTGAAATGTTTTCCAACCCCACTGCTCAGGAAATGGTTTTGGTGGACCTCCCTGGGTCGATTCTAAATAGGCCCACCCAAGCAAAAATGCCGCATTCAACAAATCACGGAAACGTTCGCATGGATCGCCAGCTGTTTGCTGGGATTGCTGTCTCACTGCAGCATCAATAAGCGATGTCCAGCAATCTTTCTGGAGTACTGTTGAATCCTCTTCCGACAGCGCTCCTTGGGAAATAGCAAAGGTGCAGAAACTCTCGACCCCAATTGCCAAATCGGCGATGATATCTGGGGTTCTTGTATGTGTTTTCTCGGCCTCAACAGCTTTGGCACGAAGTTCGGCTTTATGCGGAGGTAGAGTTTTTTTCAGATCATCGATTTGTGGAGCAAGCCACTGGAGATAATGGAACATCACGCCAGCAAATACCCCTTGTGATGCCAACTGCTGAAGTTCCGTGAGCACATTCAGATCGACATCACCTTCGGCAATCTCCAGAACTAACATCCGACCAGTCAAACTTTGTCCTGATGGCACATCTTCAGCGGTGCTGACAATAAGCGCTCTTGGGTAGTATTCCTGATGGAAACTTATATCAGAGTTCATTCTTTGGCGCCCCGCTTGGTTTCCCAATGCCCGAAACACCCGATCTGCCTTTTCATTCATCTTGCGAGAATTATCGCCCGGTAAATAGTCGTCGATAACAACCAATGTATCTTTGGTCAGGTAGGTGAGTTTCTCAATCGCATTTGCGGTCGAAGCCCAATTGGTTGGCAGTTTTTTACCGTTGAACGTGCTCCCAAAAAACGATTGAGCTATGGCAGCAACCTCTGTTTTCCTCGTTCCTGTGGCTCCAACAATGAAAAGCGCGAACGTGACTGGCAATGGCTCTCCCAGTGGAGCTCTAAACACTGCGGATAAAAGTGGATATGCAATGCGCTTAGGAAGCAGTTTTAACAGTAATAAACTGTTGTGAATCGCCTCTGAAACCGATATCCCATTACTTGGTTCTGGGATCGAAAAGGCAGAAAGATTGCTCGATGACAAATCGACAGTAAGCCCGTCAATATCGCCTTCCTTTCCTATTGCACCAGCTTCTGATAAAAATACCCAGTCACCAAAAGCCTTACTCCATCCGGTATGAGAGAAAATATACCTTGTCGTTATATTTTTGCTTAGATACGTAATTGCCGCTCGTAAGTTGTCCCGAGTAGAAGCTCCAGCTGAATACCAGGCTTTCGCTCCCCACATTTTCCCGATCCAGCCCATCGCCTCGAACTCCTGCACAGGAAGAATGACGGTTGGGAGTGGTTGACCATTTTTAAGTGATCCTTCAATTCGATAATGGCGATCCGATGTCACACCATCGTCTTTGATCACCTCTTCGGTGATGATGGCGTTAAACAATGAGAGCTGAACCAGCACCATTCCCTGGGCAGTAGCCTTATTCATGTGAATGCAATTGGAGACCACCTCGTAATTCGCGACATCGTCGAAGGACATCTCATGAGTAGCCATGAATCGATCAAGCACCGGCCTTATTTCTCCTTTCGAAATCCCTGCTTTCTTCAGAGCATTTGTCACAGTTATATAGTCGCCTTTCGACTTGATTTTCAACAGGGCCAATGCGGCAAGGTTATCATCCTCGAAGGCAATCTTCGGATTGTGTTGTGATCCGACAACTACTTTCGCCATCTTGATATTGGCTTGCGCGATAGGATTTGGGTTTCCAAGACTGATTGGGCTTTTCCCCTTACCTTGCAGAAAACAACCGCTGCAGTATTGGCCTGCACTGAGGTCCGATAATATGCTCGCACAAGTCCTTGAACCTCCCTTGAGGGCGTTATCGATTTTTTTCTCAGTTTCAGCTGGATCGTACCCCGGATACGGTTTGCTGCGTTCATGCGCGACATTTCTACCGTCTTTGCAGCGACTCCAAATAGAACAGGCGGCGAACCATTCCGGCTCTGGCAACGTGGCTGCGTCAAAATGACAGTGGGCTGCCCAGGAACAATGGTTTTCTATAAAATTGATATCTGCTTCCGGATAAGCATGGTCTTCACCAGTAATATTGATGGGGCTTATTGTCGGAACTATGTTCGGAGTGGCAGGTTCAACTATCCCATCCAGGACCTCCTCTCTATCCAGGACAATCTGAAAATCCTCGATGCTGAAGAGTGCCGTTGCATCAAATTCAATAATAAAGACTTCTTTAGCTGGGTCAGACTTGTGGTTCAACGTAGCGGGAACCCTTAATAACCGTGCAAGGTCCGAGGTGTTGTCAATCTTCCACCCGTACTTCTCTCCTTGGCCAATAATATACCGATTCACACGGCGGCTCAAATCGGCGATTTTCCTCCGATCATCTTCACCATCGATTATAAAAGGGGATGAGAATATATAGTAGACATGTATTCCACCGCCTGAACAAACGATTATTGAGGCTCGCCAAGGAAGTGAACACACAAACTTCAACGCTTCCTCAAGATCCTTGGGGTACTTGGTTGATTTATGATTGGACCCGAGGATATCTATGTCAACCCAAAAACCTGGCACAATCTTGACACCATCCGCATTACCGCGCTTAACTGACACAGGAGGTTCAGCTTGTAGACAGACTTCAAAGTAGACGTCGGTGTGCTCTCTATTAGTAATGACCTCAGCGATGATGTTGTTAATATCCTGTACCGGAAAACATTTTGCCACCATTCCAGTACGCTTGATGTCTTTCAAACAAATATTCAAAAAGGCCTGAGCCTCAATATTCTTATATAATGCCTGCAAAAAGAGGGCTATAATAGTTTCATATGTGTCATATTTCATAATTATTCTCGTAAATTGTCTAAGGCTATACAGTTGAACTAAATTTATTTTCCGTCGAGCGCCGTCTGTAATTTTCTGAATGTCCTCTTCAACCTCCTTTTCCAGATTTTTTTCTGGGCCAGCTCCGCGCTCACCGAGTCAGCCGTTTGTTTCTCCTGTGTCTTAAACTTGTGTCTTAAATTTTCTGTATTCTTCTTTGATTCTTTTAATGCTTCTTTTCTACGTTATGTTTGCTCATTAAATATGTGGTTTAAAGATATAGTATTATTAACATTTTTATAATTCCATAGTACACGAAGTGAGGCAAAGAGATCAAGGCATTTTTTGCAGGGTGAGAACTTTTCTCACTGGTGACTGACTTTTGTGATCCTGGAAAAAGGACAAAAAAAGGGCCATCTCCCTGAAAAGGAAAATGACCCTTTGAAAACCCGTTTGACTTGCCCACCGATCGAATACCGACCGAAGGCACATGTCTATCGTATTGATTTTACACTACATTTTGGTGGAGGCGGCGGGAGTCGAAGACGAAGCCGTTCACTATTTTATACCTATTATCAAGTGGTTATGAGAGTCGGATTAAACTCCCATAACCACCACCGAACCACCCTCCCGACTACTCCTTCCTTGTATTTCTCATTTTCTGAAGAGCTTCCTTGATACGATTCATCGGCATATCTGCGTAGAAGCGGCGAGTCATATCAACAGAAGCATGCCCAAGTACCTCCGCAACCATATCAAAACTCTCGCCGTTTTCTAAAAGATTACGAGCTTTTGAATGTCGGACGCCGTTATAAAGTTTGAATGTAGACACACCAGCAGCCTCACAAGCCTTGTGCCAAATAGCATTGATGTTTTTAGAGGTGTATCTTTTTCCGTCCTTACTTCGTACAAAGACCAGTTCTGAATTATTCTTAGGGAGTTGATTCAAGATTTCTTGGAAGAAATCAGTTATCGGATATTCTCGAGCAACTCCAGTCTTGGTCGTATTCATCAACTCATTGTCCGAAAATGCAGACTCTATGACAACAAATCCGTCTTTTATTGATTTTTTCAGCAACCCCCTAGCCTCTCCTGGCCTTACACCATATTCAACCATGAAATGGAATATGCCTCGATCTTCCTTGGGGATTTTTGAAAGAATCAACTCTTGAGTATCAAGGCTTAATGCTTTTTTCGTTTGAGTGGACTGCTTCCTCAGACTAGGGAACCTTGGCGATTTGCTAATAATTCCTTCCTCAAGAGCGTCGTTAAGCAAATTCTTGAAAGTCCCAAGAACATTAATAACACCTGCTGGGCTTCGATTGATACTTGCTTTGAAATCTTCTACTTCAACAGAGGTGATTGAATCAAGTAATCTCCGGCCAAATTTTGGTAAAATATGCTTGTTCAGGTGTGTTCGATCATCTCGAACGGTCTTTTTATACAATGAATGATTTTTAACACGTTCATCTCTTTTTTCAAGCCAGTGAACTGAATACCATCGAATTGTTTTCAATGGCTCGTTATTATTATTCTTCTTTTTCCATTCATCAAGATCGAAGACTCCGGAATCTATCTCACCTTGGATGATTCCACGGGCTTTTTTAGCGTGTGCTTCAGATGAAAAAGCACAGTTCGATTTTTTATCGATACTGATGCAGCGTTGTTTGCCCTCCCAGTAAAGTTTGATGATAAATTTGCCTGATCTTTTGTCTTGATGTACGGAACCGCCCATGTAATTTCCTCCTGATTTAGAAGAAATATCACATGTTTTTAATATATTGGCCATCATTGACCTCATTCATGAGCACGCACAAAAAAAGGACTCTGTCGCCAAATCCATGGCGCTTTTTTGAATCTGATCGTTTTTGTGACGTGGTACTACGAGGGCGGGGAATTAAAGAAGGGAACGTTCAGTTCAGGAGCTAAATAATACAGCCCCAGTAGGAGTTAGAATTTCAGTATACCCTCAAGCTCTGTTCAAATTCTAAACCTTGGGGAATCAATAGTCAAGCACAATAATTAGCTTTAATGTTGTATATTCTTATAGTTAGACGATATATATCTAGATATTGCCCCCTATACGCTCATTATTTTTCCAGTGCCGCTGTATATTTTTCCCATTACTCATTTTCCAGAGTTTTTTTCGATTTTTTTATAAAGATATTGTCCATAACTGATCGTCGTAAAGACGTCATGGGTGCTCTGCACCAAACAATTGAAAGCTACTTCATGTAGCCAGGATTTTTCCCAAGAAAATCTTGAAGTCAAAAAATAAGAGTCTCTCTGGAGAAATGGTTCAACCGCCCTATCGAGTTGAATTGCCAGAGGACTACCAACAAAGTACTCCGTGAGAAGGCTTTGGGAGGGGTTGAGACTGCATTGGAACCGTTTCCGGCAAATAACCCGGTTAAACAGAGGGAAATTGACATCAGAGGATTCTGAGTGACCAGACGTACTTGATCATGAGAAATCATGATTCTATAGTTGCTGATTTGGGTTACAGCTATTGGGTGTCCATTTTTCTTGGAAGTGCGGTGACTTTGCTCGAATGCAATGTTTGGAACCAGAGGAAGCCTGAACAATTTCGCTTAAAATGCGTAAGAATATTAGGATATTCGAAGAGCTGTTCAGGTGGCAGCGGACTATAAGGGTCCACCAACGGATTAAAACATACTACATGGTTCCAATAGAATTGTCTCAATTCCTTGAAATCCACTAATAATTCGTTGGTATCGCGCAGTACGGGAAAACCGTCTGCTGTGTGGTAACCGAGGGCTGGTCATAGCAATATCGATCTTCTATTCGGAAGTGGTGCGCGATCAGTGCATGGTAAAACTACTATAGATGGTTTTGCTGGGTTTTAGGGGAACGGCTCCTTTCAAAGCGACTTTAATCTATGATTAAGGTAACTTTGGAAGGAGCCATTTTTTTACCTTCGGGATGGATAAGATCTCTCTCGTAATAGTGGATAACAAAGACTGTCATCAATGGCGACTTTGAACGATTCTTTTTGAGGTTGTAATGACCAAAAAAAACGATAAACATTCAACAGATACACCGGAAGAACATTTATCCAGTGCAGATCCCATTCTGTCGCAATTAATAGTGAAATTCGGTAAATGTCCCTTGTTCCAGAGGAACTGTGACCCTTATGGGACATTGGTTCGATCCATCATCAGCCAACAACTCTCTGCTAAGGCTGCAGATACCATCGAGGGTAGAGTGCTAGCACTGGTGCATAATTTTAATCCAGTAAATATTCTCGAAATTCCCATCGATAAGTTGCGTGAGGCAGGATTATCAGCTGCCAAATCACGTTACATGCGCGAGCTTTCCTCTCGGGTAATTGATGGGCGAATGAATTTCGACGACTTGCATGCCAAATCAAATGATGAAGCAATAACAATCCTGTCTGAGCTACCCGGAGTTGGAAGATGGACCGCCGAAATGTTCCTGATATTTGGCCTGGGAAGACCTGATGTTTTAGCTAAAGGAGATGCTGGATTGAAACGCGCCGTTAGACTTTTATACGGGGAAAAAGCTGTTTTTGAAAAAGTGGGTAAAAAATGGAAACCGTACCGATCAGTTGCCTCATGGTATTTGTGGAAGTACTTGGATAGCTGAACAATAGAAAACCATTTCAATATTCCGGTTACACAAAAAGAAAGCCTAAATGTAACACCTTTCCATTTTTTTATTTTTTCCAAGAGGTGGAGAAATTTTGGTGGTCCAGCTGGCCCGGCTGGTCCACCAAAAAATGGTTGTGCTCTTGGGTCTTGAGTATTTCTGTGATATTTTTAGCGGTCTGCAGAGCTTTCAGTTGCTGATTCAAAAGTATCAGCCAAAATGAGCGATTCAAAATGGAGCCATTTTTAACAGTCTTCAGGAGCCTTCCCCGCTTTATACAGCAATTCTAACATATCAGGAATTTCAGCCTGGTGAGCTGACGGATGGACTAACCTTGCCTCTTGCAATGTATAACCTAACTATTTTTACCGCCTCTTCCCTCCATCTAAAATTCCCTTTCTTCATCTATCTGATTTTTTTCAATGCGATTGTTTAAATGGTCAATATATTTTTCAAGCCAAATTTGAATATTCACTGAAGGAGCCTGTGCCAACCAACGCCTAGCTGCGTCTCGTTTCCTCTCAAGGTATTGACTTTCAGGACCGGACCAACTACCAGTCCAGAAGTGCCAAAATACACTTTTTGCGATCTCTTCATTGCCACAAAATTCTTCGATAAACTGCAAGGTAAGCTGGCCTTCATCCCTGTCTAAAGTCTTGGGCAATATTTGTTCTAAAATCCATAACCGTTCTTCAGTGTTTTCTTTTACCCAATTGATTATCACTTCGGGTGGAATGTAGTTTATAACGCCCTTTTTGGGGGTGTCTTCGAATCCACTGTCTCCGAGCCAGTGGATTGCTCCAAAACGATTTTTAGAATTTGAGATCAAATGGTTGGAAATAATAGTCCAAGCTTTGTGTGGATTAGCAATTACTATCTCATCAGCCACTTTGGCAATGTAATCAGAGTTTCCATATCTTGAGATTCGTTCCATATTGACAAGGATGCAGTTTAACAATTCAAGGCTTCGTTCAGGATGTTTTTTCAAAAATTTCTTGGCTACTATGTTCCAGTAGTAGCCATACATCTGGTCTTGTTTTTTAGTAGAGGGGATGGCTGATATTACATTGAAAATTAGTCCTTCCGGAAAATTCCCAGTAGAATCTTTGTCGAAATAATAGTCTTGTGCGAGTTGGGTGCATATGCCAACCGCAGAGCCATCAGGATGCCTAAGAAGTTCTGCTAATATCTCTTGAAATAATTCTTCTTTAAATTCATCTTTATGCCTCATGAACAGAAATCGGCTAAATGCATTTGGTGAAATTGCATTATTTTTTAGTAAAAGTATCATTTCACGCAAGATAGCTTCGGTGAATCCTGACTGCCATATGCATTCAATCGCAATTTTTCGAGTACCTTCTTTCTCCAAGAGCGCAAATATTTGAGTTTTCCAGGTTTCTTCATCATGCGAACGAAGACCAGCAAGATATCCACCAATGAAGTTTCCGTTAAAGTCATCGGCACAAACTTTGAATTGCGAGAAAAGTAGTTTGGTGAATTCGGGGGATGAAAGTTTTCCACACTCAAATCCAAACTGTGTTAATCTATGGCCATCTTCACGAATTAGTTTTGTCAGATGTTCAGAAAATAGATTGATGTCGTCCATGAATTCATTAGCTAGTTTTTGCACACGCTCAACTGGCATCGTTTGCTCTATGCATTCCTCACCGCGGAAAGTATAATCTTCATCCCAGTTAGTGTGCAGGACGTAACGATTGACTTTTCCCCAAAAAGATTTGCCTGTGATAGTTTCGTCAAGTTGACCAATTTTAGAAATTATTTCTTCAGGAAGTTTTTCATCTCTTTGCCATTGCCTTGAAATTACGAAATGGATGAGTGATTTTTTTGAAATATCTGCGTCTTGAGAAAGTTCAAATAATATTTCCAACACCTCTTCAGCCATGTCTTTGAACTGAATGAGACCTGGAGCGGAATTGATAATAACGTTTGCAGCTTGATTGCGAACAGTTGTGTTAAAACCTTTTAGCTCGGTTCGGATAAGGTGTAGCACCTCTCTCCAAAAGCTAAAGAGTTCACCATAGGTTTCAGGATGCCAAAATTTAATTGTTGGTCTCAACCCTTGGTGTTCGACGCCAACCATCCGAATGCCGCCATGGTTACTCAGCCACTGCTCACATAACTCAAAACCAAGTGCTCTTCGGCTGTCATCTCCACTTTTGATCAAGTTTTGTAGTATTGGAAATCGTTTCTTTGGAGACGCTTGAGTTGGTGCCCATCCAAGACCTACTTTGAATAGACTGCATAGCAGGCCTTTTGAATTATTCGAGTTGCTAGCATTTTCAGCTAACGCCATTAGAATTAAAATATTAGTGCCACGAATAAATAAGTTATCCCAAACTACAATTTTTTCTAATGCCCATACTATGTCCTGCCGGCCTGACGTCCATTTGAGTAGTTCTTCTTTAGGCCAATTTTTTATTGTTCTTTCAAGTAACGAGAGAGTTGAGGAAGGATCTGCCTCTGACAGGTAATTTAGAAACCGAAGTCCAACTTCCGATTTCAAAAACTCTTGATCTGAGAATGGGCCAGTTTGAGATAAAATATCCTTTACTAGCCGTTCAGCTGGTTCTGTTTTATGCGCATAAATAAACAGCTGTAAAAACCAACGTCTCAGAGTGGTTGGCGTTTTTTCTAAAAATTTTTGAAAATCTATCCCTCTGCCGTGCTTTTCCCAAAATTCTAGCCATAGATGTATGTGTAGTGCCTTGGGCACGATGAATAGTGTGTGGCGACCTTGGAGTATCCTCTTTTGGCGATAGTGTTGAACGATTGTTTGGAATTTTCCCCAGGTAATTGTCGGGTCCGTTTGTTGGGCAAGGCTACAAATGAATTGTCCTTCTTCATGTACTGGAGATTCAAAACCAAATTTTTGAAATAATGCGATATGCCGCATCACAATTCTATGTTGCTCTGCTTCGCCACTTTCAATTGACTTATGACCGATAATATAGCGATCCCATATAGGAACATCGGCTGGAGATTTTAGTAAATTTTCAGGATTGTTTTTGAGGTTTTCGCCAACAGCGTGAGCGACTCTCGGAGAACCGCCGCACCAACTGGCCCAATTGCTCAAATCAGTTTTGTTAGGAAGATATTCAGATAATATTTTCTTTATTTGCTCCTCTTCGAGTTGGGGGCATATAAAAGTTTTCATGGCACTATCGTGAGTTTCTTCAGGGCCATGATCTATTGTGATTAATTTCAAACCTCTAAGTCCTTTTAATGCAGACCAAATTGATGCTCGATCTCGGTTATCACAATCATCGATAATGAGTGTTACTGAATGTGATTTATCGGGCTTTAACAATTCGTTGAGTAACCGACTTTTCTGAAAGTCTTCCCCTGTTGGAACATAAATGATTGACGGAGCTATTTCGTCCTGGGAAACCGATTCAAATATTAAGCGGGTTTTTCCTATTCCGGGCTCTCCAATGATACGGATATGTTGGTAAGTGCTATTTTGTATTGTAGTGCGAATATCATCGATAAAGTCTTGTTGTTTTTTGCCAAGCTGAAGTGGTAGTTGCATTTGTGCATTATTGCGCCATCCACTGAAAGCTAAGAATCCACCTTCGTCCAGTCCAATCAGGCTAAGGCAAATTGAGGGATATTTGTCTAATTCTCCAACAATCTGTCCTTGTCCATAAACGTTTATTTTAGGATTGCTGTACCCACATGTTCTCAACAAATTGTTGAGTTCTCTGGTTGCTAAAGTGTGTTGATTAGGTTGTAAATCGTGACCAAAAGTAACTATTGAATACGTGCCGTTTTGATCGAGACAATTTCTCACTTCACTGCCAAGTGAATTTATTGTAGGTTTTTCGGTTGATCTGCCAAATAGTTCCTTTTTTAAGCTACTTGGTTCCCAAGGTTTGAAGCTTTTGCCTGATTTTATTTGAAAGTGATTACTTCCTAGCGCAAGGAGTGAGCCAGCTTTTGGTGAATTGTCTACTTTTGCATCAATTCCTCCATCTTTGGCCGTAATATTCGATGATACTACTACATCTTTCGGATTGAGGCCTATTGCTAGCGCTTCACATATTATTAAATTACGAAAGACTCTTGTGGCTGAAGTTGAATCTAGGTTGTTCAATTCACTTGGAGCTGGTGCGAATACCGACAATCTTATAGCACGGGTTGGAGTGATAGTGCCAAGACCGGAATGGAGTTGTACAGGATGGATGTTCAATTTGACTCTGAGTCCAGCTTGGGATGCTATACTGACCAGAGCATCAAGGCTGAATTTGTCAATTCGTTCTTTTAGTAGGTCATTTAGCCTTGGCTGAGTAATACCTAGAGTTTTAGCTTTTTCAGCTTGTGTGCCTGGAAGTGACTCAAGGTGCTCCTGCAGAGCAGTCATTAGCGCTGCTCTTTCCTGGATGTCTGTTCGCGAGCAGCGCTTACTCCTCTTATTTGCTTGTATTTGTTGCATAATATTTCAAAGCTCCCCATAGAATTTCTTATATCAACACTGATATATTGCGAATATTATATCAGTGTTTGTATAAACGTCAAGGGTAACTTGAATATCTTGCTCCGCAGTTCGCTGCGACCACACGAACTGGCATTATCTACAAATCAGGCTCCACGGATGTAATCGTCAATCAATCGTTTGATCACATTTCCTGTGCTCTGACCGTCCATAGCGCACTTCGCTTTTAGCTTCCGGTGTATCTCCTCGGGAAGCTTGATACTGAGATTCTTGATTTTTACTGCAGTATCAGGAATTTTGACCTCAGCATCTCTGGGCTCCTTCTCTTCCTGAACAGGAACATCTTCCTCAGTCACCTGGACTTTAACAGCGTTCTCCGGCTGATCCTGAACATCAATCTTTTTAACTGCCGGTTTTTCTTCAATCGCATTTTTCTTGTCAGCTGCCATAACTTTCTCCTTTTTCATGTTTTTACAGTCACATACAATTACACACAATCATATATTCATGCCAAAAGAGATCCTTGGCCACGTAATATTTCTTCAGTCGAATGATCGTGTCACATTTCTTCAACCAATTGATAATCAGAAGAAAACTTGGAGGTTTTTATGTGGAATGTGCCAACGAAGGAAAGACTCGATAAAATTCCGAGGTTATACGAGACAGAAAAGATTTCAGTTGAAAACAAGTTGATTTACTTGCATTTTTTCATCGGCAGCTGTGACTGGTATATCGCTGAGTATGACGGGGATGATACCTTTTTTGGCTATGCTGTTCTAAACGGGGATCTTGAATGTGCAGAATGGGGATATGTTTCTTTTGCTGAATTGCGGGAGCTCAAGGTACAGGGGTGGTGTGAGATTGACTGTGAGTTGGAGGAGTATTGGCGGGTGAAACGATTCTGTGAGATTTTAGCACCTTACCTGGAATAATACTTCACCATCCAAACGTATTTTTATAAGAAGCATCAAATAGGCCTAGGCATAAACGCAACAAGATGTATTGTTAAATGAAAGCGTTATGCCTATAAGCTCTTGACTAATATTATCTTCTCAGGTACAAGAAATTATAACGATGTCGATCAAATATAACAGAGAGGTCAGCTATGCTCATTGCAGCTAGAGGTTCTAGAGAAGCTGAATTGTTTAAGACAGTGTTGTCCTTAACAGCCTCAGGTGAAAGAATACCAGAAGAAATAAAAGCATACTTTGCGTTAGTTCTAAAACAAGCAAAAAAGATTGTTAGCCATCCAGAAACTGTTTCAGCTGACATTTATCCTGAAGCAATTGATTTAGCCTTGGATCTTCTAAAAATTGAAAATCTTTCTGAAAAGTTAAAATCAATAGAACAAGTAGACAGTTTAACTGGAGAACAGGCTTCAATTATTTTAGAGAAATTGGAGTACTCCCCTGTTTGTTAAAGACAACCTCGCCATATTAAGAGATCAGCTCTCTGACCTTTCCAGAACTCCTTACTTTGATTCTGAACTAGATAATTATGTCATTACGCTTTTGCAGGTAACAAATACTCTAATTCAAGAATACCCTTCTACTCCAACTGAAGTATCGAAAAACTTACTTGAGTCAATATGGACTGCAAGTAAATACCTAATTGGAAGCACAACAAAAACAATTCCATATGAACTTGTTTATGCTTTATCAACCGCTCTAAGAGATTGGAATATTGGCAACAATATAGTAACTACAGCATTGATAGATGAGTTCAATTTTTATTTTCAAGGAATCGATCCAAATTTCAAGAAATTGGTCAAGAGTTATCTTACTATTGAAATTAGTCATGATCTCATTCAGATAGCCCTACCAAAACTTTATATACACAAGCCTCTTTATTCAATACCATTATATCATGAATTGGGGCATTTTATTGATAATCACAAGAGAATAACAAGTTATTCGAGATTACTCCATCCACTTCCTGGGAAATACCATGAGCAAGTTGAAGTTGCTCATAGACAAGAATTTTTCGCAGACATCTTTTCAGCTTCCTATACTGGATTAGCAAGTGTGATATTTCTTAATGAATTTGCGGCTAATGCGGTTGAAACACATAGTCATCCTTCCACAAAACAAAGAGTTGAAGTAATGACTTCCTTTCTCGAAGGAAAGAGCAATGGTATTACAGATATTTTCTACAATACTTTAACTAAGCTCGGTCTTCCTCCTCTTATGAGAAGATATGAAGTTCCAAAATTAGTTGAATGCTTCAATAATATTAGGCCTTATTGTATTAAAAATAAAAAAGAACTTCATGGAATTCTTGAAGCTGGCTGGAATTATTTACTGACACGAGATAGTGAACCGGACTCAGGTTTTAATGAAATTTCAGACGAATTTGAACCTGCAAAAATCATTAACGACCTGATTGAAAAAAGTATTAGAAACATGATCTTACAAGAAAAATGGGACAATGGATCTACTAACTAAAGAAGAGATTATGGAATCGCTCTATTCAAGCGACCCGAACTCCCTATTTATAGATCCTTTACTGGATGAGGAACAAATTGGAGATGTTACTGTTGACCTAAGACTTGGGTATGATTTTCTGGTTTCAATATTGACGAGAAATCCTTACATCGAACTGCAAAAAAGAGGTGGCAACCTCCACCGAGGGATATCATCCTTCTTCCAGGAAACTCGAAGAGAAATTGGTGACAGGTTCATCCTGTACCCAAATCAAGTTGTTCTCACAACAACACTTGAGTATATATCCTTACCAAACAACACGTATGCTGATATCCTTTCAAGAAGCAGTTACACTCGATTGGGTATCCATATCAACACAATGGTTCAACCGGGTTTCAAGGGATGCTTCCCTATAGAGTTATATAATCACGGAAATAATGCGATTGAATTGATAACTGGCAGTAGAATTTGCCAAACCAGGTTTTTCACTTCAAGCAAAGGACACGATTACTACTCAAACGGTACTCATCGGAAATATTATGGGAATATTCGCCCCACTGCATCAAAAGCAGATCTTGACGGAGACCTACAAATACTGGAAGGTATCAGAACAGCCTGTTTGTAATAGCTATTTGCGAAATCATTTTACCACCGAGCTTTATTTCTTCAGCAAAATAATGTAGTAACGAAAACACCAGCACCTATTACCGATACCCCAATAGCCAAGAGAAATACGCAGCACCCACTTTTGATCGGTGGTTTTGGTCCCGTCTGCTTATTCTTGCCATCTTCGTCAAAGAGTAAGCACATTTCGTTAACACCGTCACCATCATCACCGATCAAATCTAGAGGGTCTTCGTTAAGATCTGCCATAATTGCATTCCAGTGCATCCAACCTGCTTAAACAAAATTCTCTAATCCAACAGTATAGCCTTTTGCATAAGCAGCTGGTTGTTTTGGTAAAAAGGTACATCAGTATCGCCTAATACTGATGGCGGAACATTAGCCAGCTCAGGTAGGTTATCCATCGGAACGACAACGGTTTTAGCACCATTCTCAGAGAGCATGGTTACTTTCTCAGCAAAGTTGGTTGCCCGTTCAATAGCCCCACCTACCGAGATATTTCCGAGTACCGCCAAGCCTGCCTTGAGGTTTTTTTTGTATAACGCGGAGACAATACCAATGTAGACAGCAGAGCCTATACCGGATGAAATAGCGGCACCAAGGAGGTTGCTCACCTGGATGGTAATGTCATAGTTTTTTAGCGAATGCCTGTCGCTTAATATCGTTTTCTCATTCGCTTTGATATACTGATATGTGTTTTTTATATTTTCTTTGACGGCTGTGTTGTTGACACCTGTAACGTTGAGTTTGCCCGTACCTACAACAGCAACAGTTTCAATTCTGACGAGTGCAACATTTTCTCCGTCACTGGTGCTGGTATAACAAATACCGGGAGGTAATGGCGTGTTCTCGATAATTCGCGAGCCCTTTTCCTCTGGAAGACCGACGAAAAATTCTTCCTGAGTTTCCTTGTCGATGCAGGAGAAGTTGGTATCCCAAAACTCCATTCCACCAATGCGCTTCAGCTGTTCTTTAACACGCCTTCGCATTTCCATCGCAAACTCTAGATATTCTCTAATATCATCTTTGGTGTAGACGCCGTCAGGATGCATGATTTTGATAAGCCCGGATACAATCTTTTTCACTGGCTTGGTGTCACGCTGTTTCAGATGAGCTCCAAGAGTGAAGTACTGTTCTAATGCATCGGTATAAGTGACTCGTCTAAAAGACTTCAGGGCCTCCGAAAAATAATCCGTGCTAAATCCAAAATTTGACGTGAAATGCTTGGGGGCAAATTTGATCATTTCCCAACCAGGAAGATAGCAATGGAGCCGGTCCAGAAAGGCGGTATCATTATTAACTTCTTCAGACAAAGGACTGAAAAGGTGAGATGTTTGCAGGACTGTTTCAACCGGTTGGTTGATATTTCCATTGAGAATTATTGAGGCAATCCCAGTAATTTCCCCCCCGGATCCAGCTCGGGAAAACGAGCCAGATTCCATATAATCTTTCATAAGAGGTACAGCGTCTCGCTCTTTGAAGATTCTATCGGTTGCTTCATCAAAGCAGATGGCATCCCACTGCCCTACTGCCCCAACTTTACCGGTTGAACCATGGACAAATAGCTTCGCGACAGTTCCCTGTCCACCAGATATTAATACCGCATAAGGAGAGAGTTCTTTATATACAAATGATTTACCAGTAGAGCGGGGACCTAGCTCCACCAAGTTAAAATTTGATTCCACCAATGGTAACAATCGAGCAAGCAGCAGCATTTTGACACGAGCCGTCACCCCTTCAGCACTGGGTTCATATCCACAACTGCGAAGAATTACATCCATCCACTCGCTCTTCGTGAATTCCTTACGCTTGTTTATGATCTTACTGTTATCAAAGGTTGATAACTGAATCGGTTTAATTTCTGTAATGACGAAAGGGAAAATATTTTGCCCAATTTTGATATCGGGATCATACTCAACGTCAATAATTGCCCATATCCCCCCCAAAAGCATTTTTTCATGCTGCGTCACAAGACCATCGGTGATATTCCCGTTCTTAATGTTGCTGTTCTGGAGCTTTGCCCAATAGATGTTCTTTTTGGAATCCAACTCAACCGAAATTTTGTCGATTATCTTGTAACGACCTCTTTCTCTGATCTTGGAATGGATCAATGAGCTTTCCTCAGGGTTCACGTAATGCTCAGAAAGCACTTTCTTTACATTATCCATCCCCTTGCGGATCTGTTCGTCATCATCAGTCGAACATGAATTAGCTATAAGGTATTCCAAAACAAAAACAGGTACATTGGCACCTACCTTCACCGATCGAACAAGATCCTTTTTAACGACATAACCCCTGAAGTGTTCTAAAAGCTTGATATCCAAATCATCCAACACTGCCATAATCGATCCCTTACCAGTTATAATAAGCCGCCTAAATCACGATCTTTGTTTTGTTTTACAATTACTCTGTCCAGTTGCTCTTTAGTATCAGCGTCCAGCAACTGAACGTCTAATTCTGGATTGCCATCAAATGTGTATTCTTTGGCAATGACTTGGTCTCTCTTAATAGAGAAAATATCACTTTTATTGATCTGCACCTTACCACTGAAGAACACCAGGAAGACTTTCCTCTCTAGCGAATAAAGATCACCAGGACCTTTTTCTGATTGGATTTTTAACTGAAACAAATCCCCGGTAACACTCTTCAAATCATCTTTGTTTGCGAAACAGACCTTCAATAATTGTGATGATGTTCCTGAACGTTCCCAACAAAAATATGGGGTTATAAGTTCCTGTGGCGAGACACCACCGTGGGAAAACCCGTACACACCGGGCGTCTTAAACGGATTCAATGTTTTAGAAAAATAGAGGTAATGGAAATTTTCATAATTTTTCTCTATTTCGATATATGCATTGGTTAATGCTGACTGACGTTTTTCCGTTCGAACATATCGTTCTGCTTTTTCTGATTGTCCATCGAGTGATAAAGTAATTTTTTCGGACTCACTCAGTAAGCCGGTTAAGACAAAACCATGGTCGGTAATCAAATATACTTTGGAATAGCCACTATTAAATAGCAGGCCAATTTTCTCAGCAAAATACTCAATGGTTTCGGGGAAATATTTTAACGCCTTATGTTGCAGCTTTTCTCCCATCGCATCGATATCTTTATAGGTGCAGATCAGAAATTGATCAGACCGTGTATCCTCGGTCACTTCATCCAGTTTGATGAAATCAATGGACGTGCCGGCGTTTTGCTCACGTAAATATTGTTCACGCTTATTTTGAACCTTCTCTGTAAACCCATTCGCCATATAGATCCGGCTCATGTTATTTTCTGTGTCGGAAGGAACATCTACAAGGATGCTAATTTTCGTAAGCTTGAAGTTGCTGTTCACCCTATCCGCAACTTGACAGGCAATTTCGTACGCAACTCCATCGCCTACAATAACGGCTGTTTTAGTATTGTTTTGATCAATGATTTGCTGAAGTATTCCAGTTTGCTCTTCTTTGTAGCCGTCAAAATGTTTAAACCATTTATCCAGAAATATAGAGACAACTTGCTTGTATTGTTCCTGGAATGGCTCCAACAAATCTCTCTTGTTCAGAAATTCAGTGTAAAGGTTTCTGATTGCGGTATCGAGTTTATAAAAGTGTTTCGTATAGAACTCTACACACTCCGAAAATGAACTGAGGTAGGCAATGTCCTGAGGGTCAAATTCGAGCAATATCTTTACATCATTCCAAAATGTGATCCCTAACGCCTGTGCTTGTTTATTCTTGATTCTTTGAGAGATAGTAGTCAGATAGTTCGGCTGCAACTCTTTGTTACCTATATTACCGCCAATAACCTTAACCCATTTCTCGTCAACAGATCTGAATGGGTGAGATGTGCTAACAGTCCAAAAATCAATATCGGATGGCAATTTATACTTACTGAGGTAATCAGAGAAGGACTTCCGGTAGCTTACCGAATCGAGCCAGTTACGATAGACAGCTTCGAAGATCGGATGGAGTGCTCCATATGCCAAACCATCCAACATCGATTTTACTACCTCACCAGCAAGTGTTTGCGGTGGCTTGGGAATGTATTCCTGCTTTAACAGGTCATTTACCTTGCGATAGAAGGTTTCTCTCAACTGGGGATCATATTTTTCTGCTCCATACTTCACTGGATCATGAATAAAAGGGAGCAATTCTTTTTTCAGATCAAAGATTTCCGTTGCTCCTTTATGACTCAGATCCATCCAGTAGGTTTGATCCTTACCCACGCTTACTTTTGCCGCAGCGATGATTTCCTCTTTTGGCAAGTTTATATTCAGATTCAGCGTCTGGTGGACCTTATCCTTGATGTAATTTTGCAAATAGCGGATTTCAAGTACCCCATTGATCTCACAATACTCCCGGACAAATTTCAGTTCATCCTTGGCAGTGCGTGTATAGATGAGGTGCTTCGTCGAGGAAGGTTGTTCACGCTCAATCAAATATTTTACGTGCAACTCTTCAATTTCTGAAGACGTTCTATGAACGGTGTAGACCGTTTCAACAGTTCGCAATAGAAATTCAGCGTCTCCTGATTCATCAATAAAAACTGCGACCGGATGTTTCTCAAAGATGCTCTGCAGATCCTTTTTAAACCAGATATCAATCATAGCCTGTTCTCTCTACCAGTCCGCATTAAGGTAATTTTCAAGCTGTCCTGCATTGAGAACCTCATAAGGGATCATTTTCTTCTTCTGCAGAGGTGCTATATTTTTACCCACCCCATCGTCCAAAATGGGGTTGTAACCTTCAGTTAGCAGTTCGTCGATTTTCACCTTAAAAGACTCAATTTCTTTGAGCTGTTTAAAAATCCGGTCTTTTACGTTTTGTGCTTCCGCACTGTTATTCTTGGCCAAATCACTTTGACGGTTAACCAATGAGCGCTCTCGATTTTCGAGATAGACTGATCGGAGTCGCATCAATTTATCCCTACTCCATTTGTAGATAATGATAAAGCAGTCAAAACCCTGTTCCGGTCCACTAGAGAGATGCCAGATAAAGGGAGTTTTAGGGAGGTACATGAATAGATTGAGGTGATCGGAAAGTGCTGAAAAGAAGTGATTATTGATATAATCGTTGAGCGGTTGCGCCAATACAGCATCAAAGTTTGAGAATTGAGCAGTCGAGAACCCTTTCTCGATGAATTTATCTTCAATTCGTTCATAGAGGATTTTTTCACCGGCATTAGGGACCAGAGGGATGATTCCGTCATCATCTTCCATCAAAATTTCACGGATCAGGTCTGCCAGAAACTCCATAGCCAGAGTGTTCATTCGTTGTTTTGGGAGTACATTGCTCTGTTTAAACCAATACCAAACATTTATGGGATTGATCTGATTTCGGAGACAGAACTCTTCAAGACCGTTGTTGCTCTGGTAAAGGGTTGGAAATTCGCTCTCAATTGTTTCCTGCTCTTCAGTGCAAAATTCTTTGACCGGAAGTGATTCTATAAAATTGCAAATATTGTCGAGAGGGAACGTTTTGAGTATCTCAGCTTCGGTCAGGTAAGCCCGCCGTGCCTCGGTAGATATCGGCAGCCCACCTATACTTCCACCTTCTTTAGCAAGAACCATAATCTTGTCATGTTCGGTCAGATCATAGATCTCAAAAATATTTTCGTTAATGATAGCTTGATTGAGAAGCACTTGGGTGACTAGGTGGTTTTCATAACTTGCAAAATTCAAAAAGGAATTTTGCCAAGTGTCAGTTACATTTTGGAGTGGTGATTTGGTAAAGTTTTTTTCAATCAAAGAATACCGCTGTATATGCGAAGTTATTTCGATGTTAATATTTGATAATTTTGAAATTGTATTTTTGACATATGAATTTGGCTCAACGAATGGTATTCGATCAACATCTCCTTTTTGAGTATTAACTGTAGGATTCAAACAATTAATTACATATTCACAAAGACTACTGTTTAATACCCCAATTGCATACTTTGTCGTATCAGTCTTGTCTAAAATTATACTTGCTCCCCCAACATCAAAAACATTATTGGGAGGCAAATACCTAAATGAAGCTCCTTTTGACCCAGATGCTGAATATGTCACACCTTCTTTGAAATAGTATTTTCTATTCCTTAGTATTGACTTCGAGTAATTTTCTAGTTTTTTCCCAGAGTCCTCCCAATCTATACAAAGCCATAAATTACCGCTCCACTTTTGATAATTGCCGCCCTTAGCATAACCTTTCCATTTTAATTGATCATTTATTGATTTTGACAAATTATTTTTATCAACTTCCCACCAAAAACGTAAAAATCGCTCATTGTTACCTGTTTGAAGTCCTGGTTTTGCGGATCCAATGTTTTCAATAGTTTTCTTTTCGAACTTTTCCCGGAACTCATCAGAGATCCAATAAATAAAAGGCCAAGATTTGATGATTTTCAGTTTGGATTGCTCTAGCGTGTAAACACGATCATTCTCAATTCCGGCAACAACGTTTTCTAATGCTTCAATAAATTTTCCCTTTTTGAATTTTTCCTGAAGATTAGAGGCCAAGTTAAAGTAAAGACCTTCTTTGTCACCTTTGGTTTTGCTCAATACATAGAATGTCGCATCAAGCAATATCCCTGGGCCAAAAAGATTTACTCTATCAAGCCCATAATCCACCATTGTGTCAATATGAGTATTTTCGATCATAAATTCGCGCACACCCTCAAATGTTTTGATAAACATGAAGGTGTGCGGATGAATCATAGCGATTTTGCCATTTTTTCCTGTTAACTCATAACTGCGTTTGATGAAAGTGGCATAGAGGTTGGTGTGAAATTTATAAGGTTGTTTGTAGTTATCTTCGATGAAAACTTTCAGCTCAGAGCCAAAATCAGCACTGTCCGTATAGGGTGGATTAGCTGTTGCCACGTCGTATTCTGTGGTGAGTAGTTCCAGATACTTGATCGCATCGCGTGTTTTACTCGCCAAGAAACTATTTCCCTCTGTTCGAGCATACTGTTCAACTGCAATCTGCAGATTATTGAAGAAGGTAGCCGCAAAATCTTTATATTGAGTCACTTCATTCGCAGCAAAAAGGTTTAACTGTCGTTCAGATTGTTTGGCCTCTAGAGTTCTAAGTCGGTCTTTCACCTTTCCATCCAAACGAATCAACGAGCCAAACTTATAGGCATACTGCAGATCACTCCAGATATCCGAGATCAGTTCTTTCTGACTTTGGTTAAGATTAGTTTCTTCTTCAAAAATATGTCTGGTCTTCTCATAGTCGGGCAGAAAAAAATCGGATGAGACTACGTTGAATTTCAGGTTGGTTTGGGATCGAGATTTCTTACGGGATTTGATAAAGAGACCGAGTTGCGCGAGCTGGATGGCACGGTCATCAAGATCAATGCCATGCAGATTGTTCTCAATGATTAACCTGGGAATTTCATCCTCTTCATAATCTGCACCATAATTTACGATCTGATCAAGGTACAGTAAGTAAAAGAACTCAAAAGCATACAGCAGGAAGTTACCCGAACCGCATGCCGGGTCGATCAATTTGATCTCATGCAACGCTTTAGGTTTGCGCTCTTGCTTTTTTGGTGCATTGGCAATTTTGAATTTTTTCTTGATTGCCGAATCGGGGTACATCTCCAGATAGAGCTTTCCCAACGAATTCTCTACAA
This sequence comes from uncultured Desulfopila sp., assembly GCA_964441345.1. Classification (GTDB taxonomy): domain Bacteria; phylum Desulfobacterota; class Desulfobulbia; order Desulfobulbales; family Desulfocapsaceae; genus Desulforhopalus_A. The sequence continues at coordinate 42,147 of CAYTVF010000001.1, forward strand.
GAAACTGAACTACCCACAGCGGGGTATAAACCTGTGATTGCAAAGAAACTTTGTCGTATTCGGTCTTCTTTTTGCTTTCTTTGAAAAGGGCCTTCTTGGCACTGTTATAACTTTCATAGAGCCACCCCAGGATATCATCACTCTGCCAAATATTAGTTTCTACCTGTGGATCTTTTTCCACTTCATTGAAGGCATCGATAATTTCATTAAGACTGATAGCATCAGGCAACAGCGCATAGCAATAGCCTCTGCTGTACAATGGTAATGTTTCGCCCAGACCATCAAAAGCGTATTTGAGAAACTCTCGAATACCTTCAAGCTCCTCACTACGCATATCTGGCCGGATCTCCAGCCAGGCTTTATGCCCAAAAGAGCGGGCTCCATGCTCAGGTTGTTTAGTGATAATAGGTGGAAAGAGGCTGGCTGCTTCCATCACCTTAACGGCAGCAATACGGTTGAAGAGGGTGAATGTCAGTTCATCCAACAATTTTTCCCTGCCTTTTTCATATGAACCAGTTTCGCCTATATGATTCTGGAGCATTTCCTCAAACCGCTGGCGTTTAGTGTGCAGCTCAGAGGGGAGTTTTTCCAGTTCAATCATTTTGATCGCACTGATACCCAATCTGGCAAACTGTTTGTCGAAGGCAGCTTGGATCAGGGTGCGGAGTTTTTCAACATGTTCTGAAAGTTTCATCAGTTATCCACCTAATATAAGGTTTCAATGTCCAGTTCAATTTCTTCATCAGGTCGTGCTGTCGCCAATGCTGTCAGTTGAGTAGTCAGAAAGGATTTATATTTTTGAATTGTCATGACTTTTCCAGGGACCTGCAGCTTGATTTTACGAGGTGGCTTGGGAGGATCCGGTTCCGCTGTTCCTAGTCCTCCCGGATCTGGTGGAGGTGGTGCATTTGCCACAAAACCACTTTGGATAATTACCAGGTCATTTTCTTTATTTGGGGCCAAAGCGGTATAGTTCAAGATGTCTGACAGTGAGAATCCACAAATTGAACAGGAAACAGAGAATTCGAGATTTGGTTCTGCAATGATTCTATCGGCACAATATCGCTTGAGACTTTCCAACTTACTGAGTTGCTGAGTGTTCAACTCGGCGGGATAATTCTTTTTCAGCTCACGTATCACACCATCTACTTTACCCTGAAGCAATTGATATTCGTGAGCCATTCCAGAAGCGGCAATTTTGAACAATTTAAAATAGCTGTCCTTAACAACCTGTGCCTGCTGAAGAAGTAGAGGGAAGTTTTTCACCATATCCTGATTGAAGAGCCGCATAAATTCTTCATGTGCATCGCCTATACTGTCATCAGTGCGATCCGCCTTCTTCAACTCGGTAATAACTTCTTTGATAAAGCGCTTATAATCCTTCGCCTTCGAGAAGTTCTTTTTTATAAATTTCAGCGCCTTAATAATGATTTCGATGGACGATTTAAATGTGTCTTCGTTGGCGAGAAGGTATTCAACTTTTTCAACATAGTTGCTTTCGGTTACCTTGCCGGAATAATCGAGTAAGGTTGCTTTTTGTGCGACCACATTGGGGAAAAGAGATTCAAAATTATTGATCGTTTCATGAAGAGTTGTCAGTGCCCCAATAAAATGATCCACCATGAATTTGATTGCCTCAGCAAGATCAAAGTCATTGGTATTCCAGTCTACTTTGCGACCTGTATGGTTTTCAATTTCCAGATCCATTAAGAGTTTCACTACCTGGTTTTTCTGGGCTGCAGTAAGACTTTTCGCAATTGATTTGAATGATGCTGATTTAAATTTTGTGGCATTGGTGAAGGCATCATGAACAGACTTGTCTTTATATGAAAAGCAAGGTTCTTGACCGTTATGTTTCACACTCAGCTTTCCGGCTCGAAAGAGCGCAGCTAGAGTACATACTATTGTTCCAAAAGAGTAACCCCAGGGTGCTCCAGAGAGTTCAAACTCCAGTGATTTGCCATCAATGAAACGAGATTTAATCTTTATTTGGATTTCTTCGACTACTTTCAGGTGATCACCGGTAAAATTGCCATTGGCATCAAAAAATTTGAAGTCATCACCTGAAAAGAGTCTATGGAGGTCTTCTTTGCGATTACTGAAAATTTTAGACACCAACCCATCAGATAGTTGAGAGGGGAGCCTTTTTGTGTAAATGATTTTTATGAGTTTGCGCTGAAGATCATTGATGGTTCCTTTGAAGGTATCCTGATTGAGAAGGTGCTCGTCGAACATATAAATCAGCGAAGCATTTTTATATGCCTTTTCGATTTTTATTCTTAAATCTTTCTCCTTCTCTTCACGCATAATAGAGAAATCCCGAATAATCTGACGCTTGGCAGAATCAGCTTCATTGGAATACTTTTCTTCCATATAGGAGTAACGGCGAACTTCTCCTATCAGCTTATCTATCTGAACAAACTCTCTATTATCAGGGACAAGGGTGATCTGATCCTTTTTGTATTGAGTATCCATCTTTATGGACTCAATAAAGTCCTGTCTGTTTTCTCCAATATTAAACAAACTAAAAACATTTAATTGTAGATACTTACTACCTGAACCACACAGTTCATCATCCTGGTCAGACACCACACTGAATTTGAAAGAATCTGTTCCCTCATTGAAAGTAGCCACAGGGTTAAGAAACTTATATTCCTTAATACAGTTAATCAGAGAGCGTTTCTTATTGAAAAGCTCGACCTCAAAGTCCTTCATTTCTTCGAGAAGTTTTCCTTCAAGGTCTGATGTTATTTTGTAGATGTTATTTGAAAGCAGGAGAACTTTAGCTTCGACCAGCAGCAGAAGAGATTTTTCAATTTTAGGTTTGATGTCGTAATAGGCCGTTATATCAGCGATGTAGCTTTTTGTAATATTTTCGACCGATGCTGATACAACTTCAGAGTCTGCAAGCAGATGTATGGTTTTCAGCAGTTTTTCACCATCAACCCCTGAATGACTCTCATTGAGAATTTTTCGGGCAGTATCATATTTATTAACAAGTCCTACAGGTGGAGCGGTCTGGGCTTCAGTACAAATAGCGTGGCCAGCTGCGAAGGCATACATTTTTTCATTCCGCATCTGCTTCCGGAGAACATCAAATGTAGTAATAATCATGCCACGAGCGGCAATTTGTGTTGCCACTAACGCATTCGAACTGAAGAGGAATTTCTGTAAGATATCGAACTGATATTTATGGAAGGGGTAATAAGTGGCAAATTCCTCAGCGGATGCAGTTTTAGTTGGGAAAGATGATTTTAGATTTGTTGCATCTGAAACAAGACCTTCGTTTTTCTTGAAATAGTCTACCAATTGACCGAAATACTTTTCTTTTTTCTGTAGCAACCGACTGCGTATAATTACATCTACTTCAGTGGATTCGAGATGGATTTTAGTCTTGAACCTATCTGTAACTTTGGTGAGCTGGCTCCGATTCACATTGGCATTATTGATAACGTCGTCTAGCTTTTCCTGAGCAATAGCAATCGTCCATACTTTATTGCTGATGCTGGACAATGCCTCGCTGATCCCTTCAAGATCAAGAAGAGTGAATTTTTGCTGACTAATGGCCTCACTCGCTTCATCAAATACAAATAATAGTGTCTCGTCTTCTCTGAATTTCAGATATTTCTCCAGCATATCCTTAAACTTACTGGCAGAAAAATCATTGATAGCTGAACTGTAAACACCGTAGGTATCGTTATAGTCTGCATCGCTGTAGCCCATCAATTGAAAGGCTTTGCGCATGACTTTGGCAACTTGCCTGTTACTTGTTCTCAGCTCATTCCATTCTTTGCCCTCTTGAGTTCTTACCGCATGTTCAAACTCATCATATTTTCCATCGATATAAAGGTCGAATTCCATATATCCATAGATGTCATCCCTGAAGCCCAGATTTTTCAGGAAGTTGGCAAACAAAGTGAATGCCAGACCACGGTCGGTATTTTGTTTTGCGACATCCAAAAAAACAACTCGGCTGTTGATCGAAGCCAGATTGAGTATCGTGTTTTCTATAAGACTTTCGTCCGAAACACCTTTAAGGCGGAGAATAAAGCGATCTCTAGCTGAAGTGCCGTTTATCATAGGATTGGCTATGATATAACCGAGCATCTTTCCAAAATAGGATTTCCCTGAACCATAAAAACCAGAAAGCCAGACACCCGTCTCTTTAATGTTCGACGTAAACTGATTAGAAAAATTGTAAAGATGGCGTCCAATCCCCTCAGTGACAATATAGGACTCAATTTCCTGCTGTATTTCCAGTTCGGATCGGTCTTCAAGGTCAATCACATTCTTGATATCTTCTTGAAGATCGAGAGCTAATATTTCATTAATTGTTGTCATGTGCTGTCCTTATTTAACGAGAATGCAACGGTACTTTGACGCCGGTTTAAAATTCAAGAAGTAGATGTTGTCGTCTTCGATGCGAGATGGGTAGAAAATCACTAAAGGGTGTGGCAGGCTCATTACTGTCCGGTGCTCCATGATGTTGACGTTATCTATGCCGGTCCCATAGAGACAACCAGTTCTGATGAGAAATGGAATTTTTTCCTCGCTGCAGGATGCTTTTATTTCACAGATTATTAAATCAAACAGATCGACTGTTGGATCCTCCGACTTGAAGATCACATGCGGAGTATCCTGAAAATCTTGGTAATAATCCTTAAACGAAGTCCAACCTTCTTCATCAATATACTTCACAAAGAGCTTGCTAATATCAATAAAGGCAGCTTTTCCGTGATATAGTTCCTTGGCTTTTTCAACATAAAGGTTCTCTTCGTCCGGTTGATAGGAAAACAGAATACTGTTTCCTCCATTAGCTTGTTTTCTAAGTTGATCTTGGTTTCTTATGTGTAAATTCAGATCATCGAATTTTTGTTTATTATCAGTTACATAAGGCATCGCAGATTCCTTTATAGCTATGGTTTAATTCGATGTTCAAAGCAGCACCGTCAAAATTCATATCAAACAAGCCTTTTTGCGAAAGCTTCTTGAGCCTCACTTTGAGATCTTCCTGTTCAATAAAGGACAATGGCAACAATGCATTCATTAGAATGTTACTGTTTTCAGGGTCGTACAGTTTGGCAAAATATAGAAATAGCACCAACGATTCTGATGTCATTTTCAGGTGTCTGAAGGATTTTTTTCGGACACCTTCAAGAAAATTCAATTTTGTCATGAGGTTTAGGTACTTGGTCGAAAGTGTAGTTATCGTCTTTTCAGACCATTTGAGACCTAGTTGCTTGTTTTGGTGCAGGAATTCTTTCAAATAAGCAGTGATATCATCTTTTGACAGAACAGTTCTTCCAGAGAAGTATACTTTGACGAATACCCTGCATGAGATTTCTCGAAACAAGCGATTGTTTAGTGAACATTGCCAAAAGAGGATCAATTCCCTTTCTGGTAGAGAAATATTATGTTGGAAAAGACCCTGAATCAAATCTTTGTGAGCCTGGTTTCTGAACTGGAGGAAAGCTCTGTTTATGGCTCTTTCTACACGTTCTTTGCTTTTTTTTGTTCTCAAATTGAATTCGTTTCGCTCCGAGATCAACCCACGAAGAGTGTCAGTTTCGTTGAAGTGAGATTCAATCGCCTTATAGATAACGCTACAATCTCGCAACCCACCTATGATGTTTATGGAGGTATCGTAATTGTCTAATTCTATTGAGTTAACAAGATCGATCATATTCTTTTTATATGGTCTTAGAAACAGGATCTGGGATTGATCCTTATTCCAGGTATTTCATTCGAAACATCCCTCATTCCAGTCTCGATAGATAAAAAACCGGTCGATTACTACTCTGTCGTATCAATGCGATAATCCGTGACCATATTCGCGATTTGATTGACAAATAAGTACACGAACAGCGTTTTTTGTCAATCGAACATATCGAGAGGGGAAATGGAGCAGCAAATCGTAGGATACACCCGAGTGAGCACCCAGGAGCAGGATTTAAAAAATCAAAGGTACGAAATACTTGATTATGCGAGTAAAAACGATTTGAGAGTTTCCTCTTGGGTCGAAGCAAAGGTATCTTCCAGGAAAACTACCAAAGAGCGACTCATCGACACCCTGCTCGAAAAATTGAGGAAAGGTGATACGTTGATCGTCGCGGAACTGTCACGTCTTGGAAGGAGCGTGGGCCAGATTGCCATAATTGCAAATACACTCGTCGAGACCGGTGTAAAGCTGATTTGCATAAAAGAAAACATGATTCTGGACGGTTCTCCCGATATTCAATCGAAAGTTATGTTGACGATGTTTAGTCTTTTCGCAGAGATAGAGCGTGATTTGATTTCTGAGCGAACAAAAGCAGGGTTAGCTAAAGCGAGAGCTGAAGGCCGGTTGATCGGGCGACCCAAAGGACTCGGTAAATCTGTACTGGATGGCAAAGAAGAGGATATAAAGGACCTGCTGCGAAAAGGTGTGGGTAAGGCCAGTATCGCAAAGATATATGAGGTCTCCTGGCCATGCTTGTCACACTTTGTGAAGACCAGGAAACTCGCCGTTCGTTAATATCACCAAGACAACGCTTAGCAACCATTTTTACATCAAAACATCTTCAACCCCGATGTCATCAATGAACTTTAGCATGAGGTTTCCAAGCTCATTAGTATCAGCTCCTTTAATATACCATTGATGAAATTCGAATATTTTACCGATACTAAATGCTATTTTTCTATCTAGATTGGTTGATCTGACGTCAACTTTTGGCGATTTAAAGATATTATAGAGTGGCGTCATTCGGTCAGCTTTTGAATTTATTGTTCTATCGATATCCTTTATATTTTGAATACTATTTATTATATCTTCAGGAATAGCATCAGATGTTTTTATTAGGTCAAGTAACTGAACATTATCTTCTTTATTTCGTTTTGGAAGAAATCGATCAAATATTTCTAAAATTCCCAATTCAATGTTTTGTTTACTCTTAGCATTCAGTAACATCATTAACAAGTTGTTATAATCAATAAACCAAGAAAAATACCTATTAAGGTTGTTATTACTGTAAATATTCAAAGGAAAGAAATCTGACAGACTACTAACCCTCTCACCTCTCCGTATTTTCTCTATTTCATCGAGTAAAAACTCAAAATGGTGCTCTGGATAAACATTGTTTAAATCGAAATACACCATATCTCCAATACTAAAATCTTTCTTTATTTTGTTTGTGTATCGACACGGATCGAATGAAAAAATACCTAGATCCCTAATATCTTGTGTCACCTTTTTAGCATTAGAGCTTGTGTCTATACTGAAACATGCATTAGAATTTTCTCCCTTTAGCGAGAGGTAATAGGTAAATAGTTTTTCTAGAAAAATTACTGTAAACCTGTCTATTTGAGTGCTTACACCAAGGAAATGAAGACAAAAGTTTTCTTTTAATTTTCCTGAATCTAGATAGTCCCTAAAGCAATTAAACGCTGGCCCTATCACAGGACTAAACTGAAGCGCTTTCCCAGTTTTTTCTCCTGCTCTTTTAGATCTCCTTGAAGATTCATGGATGTGAACCAGTCCTCCAATTGCTCTATGAATTATATAGTCTTTAAGATTAAGCTCATTGTAAATTTCTTTCCATATTTTGTACAATGAAGGGGTCTTGAACTGGTAAACAAATATAAATTTTTCTCTAAGCCGAAAACTGCTTTTTAGCCTTGGAAGTAGAGGAGCAAGAGAATACAAGTTCCATTCCTTAATTTTCTCTCTAGTGTTAAGCCATGTGTTGTCATGATATTTTGATGCTGGAGCTACCGTTATATCTAGAGAAAATATTTTATCAAATCTTTGTATATTTGAAACATAATCGAAGTAGCAGGCTAAATAGCTTTCTAAAAGATTTTCTGTAATCTCATGATTGGCAAGGATATTGTATCCACCGGAATCAATCCACAAACCGGTCTTTGAATTTTGAATATATTTTTCCTTATAATCTGCTATCTTTGCCTTATTAAATTTAAATTGATTTTTATTTCTCACTTTCGAAAGTATTTTCTCTAACGAAACAAGAACCCCATCAGAATGGGCAACGATCAATGGAATAGGGTCAATTGGGGATCCGCTATATTTGAATTTTGATAAAACGTCTAAATATTTCATGTTAGCTTAGACTCATAATTAAAATTTTTTTGTTAAGAAAAAATTTCCCTCAAGTACATTTTGCAACTAAAGGGAAATTTTTGAAGATTAGCACCAATTCAACTGTTCTACGAGATCAGTTTTCTCAGTAGTCTTCAGATAATACTCGAGATTAACCAGGCTCTTGTGTCTGCTGTAAGCCTTTGTTTCGGCTATGTTAAAACCTGTCATTTCATAAATCTTCGTCACGAACGACTTTCGAAATGAGTGAGTATTAATCTTGCCATCCAGGTTCATCTTTCTAGCAACTGTCCTGATCACATGACTTGCCAGTTGCCTGGTAAAAGACCTATTCTCTCTTTTCTGAGAGATGAACAACGGAGACTTGTCATCAACAACAAGTCCTTTTTCCTGGTACCAATTTCTCAACTCCTCTACTGATTTTTTATAAGCAGCAGGGATCGGAAACGCCTGGTTATCCGACCCTTTTTTCGATTTGAGATAGAGGGTCTTTCCGGCAACGTCTCCAAACGTTAAAGCCAACGCTTCCGATATCCTAGTACCAAAGGTAAGGCAGGTCAGGAATAGCGTTCTATCTCGTACCTGCAGCTCATTGAGCACCATCCTTATCTCCTCATCCGTCAAAATGCGGCATCCTTTCATGATACACCTCCTGTGGAAATAATGGAAATTTGCCCTTTCAATAATTGGGCACATTTGTTTGTATCATTATAATATCTCTAGGTATTTTGTTATAGTAAAATGCCTGTGCACAAATGATTCCGTTTGACGAGGCGGCGTTTCTTGCTTCAAAATGGTCAGATACCCCTGGATATTTCTCTGCGTTGCTCTGAAAATGTCAATTTTTTACAGATATAAAAACAGACATAGGCGACAAGAGATCATTCTCAGGTCCGAGTTTGCTGGGGTCCAGTAGCTCAGAAGCTGCACGAAAGTAGCAGCTGCCTGTCACATGAAAATGCAAAAGAGAGCTTCACAGCAAATTACAGCTGGTCACCAAGGGGTCCTTGGCGATAGCCACCATGTCTTTATTTCTAAGCTGGTTTGATGATTCTGCAGGCTACACAACAGTTCAATCAAGAATATCGCCAGAAGGAACTGAAGGAGAAGAATAACGAAATGTAACGTCCCAGCTTTTTTTTATTTTTTGGCAGGAGGTGGGCAAAATTTGGTGGCCCAGTGGACCAACCGGCCCGGGCCATCGGGCCAGCTGGTCCACCAAAAAATCAGGCCTTTGAGGAAAAAAAATTATTTTTTCCTGAATTGTTCTGAAAAAGCGCTGAAGAGATTTTCTTCAAAGGTTTTTTGCAAAAGGGCATCCTTCAGTACAGGTCCTCCTGATGGTGCTATTTGACCTTCCTGCAGCTCTTTGGGCTGGAACACGAACCCACTCTGATTGATGGTGCTGTTTGTTGCCGTAATTTGATCTTTGTCTTCAAAGAAGCTTTTATCAAGCTGCATGACCCTTGAACGGTGCCCACCTGTTACCGTAATTCTAAGCGTTTTTCGACCAGTAGTAGGATCAGGTACAAGATGTTTGCGCTCCGCAAGGCGCAGCATCAACGTTTTCAGGCTGGTTGTGATTTGCCGATCACGACCAGCGACGTCCTGAGCTACTTTGTAGGCTCCATCGGAATTCAGGTAGACATACTTGTCATCGACCCATCCGATTAGCGATCCTTGAGGTACAAGAGCTGAACCTGGAACACCTGTGTCATCCTTCATCCCGATTATACGTTTCCATCCCCAAATTTCTGGGTTATGGGTCGGAACACCTCCTGTTTTGGCCTCGAGGTGAGCTTTTCCCATGAGGAATGCAGTCAATAGGAAATCACGAAATAGTTCGCACGGATCTCCTACCTTCTGCTGGTCTTGTTGCTGTGTTGCCGCCTCAAGGAGGCTTGTCCAGCATTCATTCTGAAGCACGGCTGAATCCTCTTCCGACATTGCTCCTTGGGAAATAGCAAAGGTACAAAAACTCTGAAAGCCAATGGCCAGATCGGCAATAATATCCGGTGTCCGAGTATGGGTTTTTTCTGCCTCCACCGCTTTAGACCGGAGATCTGCTTTGTGTGGAGGAAGCGTTCGTTTCAGGTCATCAATTTGAGGAGCAAGCCACTTCAGATACTCATACATTACCGAAGTAAAAATCCCTTTTGAAGACAATTGCTGAAGCTCCGTCAACACCTTCAGATCTACGTCTCCTTCGGCAATCTCAAGCACCAGCATTCGCCCAGTGAGACTTTGCCCAGAGGGGACATCTTCTGCAGTGCTCACAATCAGAGCTCTAGGAAAGTACTCTTGATGTGAGCTAATATCCGAATTCAATCTCCCGCGCCCCGCCTGATTTCCTAATGCGCGAAATAGCCTATCCGCAATCGAATTCATTTTTTTTGGGTTGTCACCAGGAACATAATCGTCAACGACGAATATTACATCTTTCGCCTGATGAGTTGTTTTTTCCAAAAAATTTGCAGTAGATGACCAGTTTCCAGGTAACTTTTTTCCGTTGAAGGAACTACCAAAAAACGATTGAGCTATGGCGGAAACTTCAGTTTTTCTGGTTCCAGTTGCTCCCACAATAAAGAGAGCGAAGGCAACTGGCAACGGCTCTCCCAGCGGAGCTCTAAACACTGCAGATAAAAGTGGATATGCAATCCGTTTAGGAAGCAGCTTTAACAGTAATAAACTCTTGTGAATCGCCTCTGAAATCGATATCCCATTACTTGGTTCTGGAATCGAAAAAGCAGAAAGATTGCTCGAAGACAAATCCACAGTCAGTTCGTCAACATCGCCTTCCTTTCCTATTGCCCCAGCTTCTGACAAAAAGACCCAGTCATCAAAAGCCTTACTCCATCCGGTATGTGAGAAAATATACCTTGTTGTTATATTTTTGCTTAGATACGTAATTGCTGCTCGCAAGTTGTCTCGAGTAGAAGCTCCAGCTGAATACCATGCTTTTGCTCCCCACATCCGGCCGAGCCATGTCATTGACTCGAATTCCTGGACTGGCAACGTCACTGTTGGGAGAGCTTCACCGCTCTTTAGCGAGCCCTCAATTCGATAGAATCGTTCTGATGTTACGCCATCGTCCTTGATCACCTCTTCAGTAATGATGGCATTGAACGAACAAAGCAGCACCAAAACCATTCCTTGAGCAGTGGCCTTGTTCATGTGAATACAATTGGAAAGCACTTCATAATTCGCGACATCGTCGAAGGACATCTCATGTGTAGCCATAAAGCGGTCAAGCACCGGCCTTATTTCTCCTTTCGCAATCCCGGCTTTCTTTAGAGCATTTGTCACCGTTATAAAGTCGCCCTTCGATTTCAGCTTCAACAGAGCCAATGCGGCAAGATTGTCATCCTCGAAGGCAAGTTTGGGATTGTATTGTGAACCCGCAATAACCTTAGCCATCTTAATGCTAGCTTGGGCTATAGGGTTGGGGTTACCGAGGCTGATCGGACTTTTTCCCTTACCTTGCAGAAAACAACCGCTGCAGTATTGGCCTGCACTCAGGTCTGATAAAATGCTGGCGCAGGTCCGAGGTGCTGCTGTGAGGGCATTATCCAGCTTCTTGTCGGTTTCTGCCTGGTCATATCCAGGGTAAGGTTTGCTCCTTTCATGAGCTACACTCCTCCCGTCTTTGCAACGGGACCATATTGAACAGGCGGCGAACCACTCGGGTTCTGGTAAAGTTGTAGCGCCATAATTGCAATGAGCCAGCCATGAGCAGTGGTTTTCGATGAAATCAATGTTTGCTTCAGGGTAATCATAAGTTTCTTTGCTGAAAGTATTGGAAATTATGCTCGGTAAAGCGATAGGAGTGGTTGCAGGGTTGCATATTTCAGCTACGATATCCTTTTCATCGAAGATTATTTGAAAATCGCAAGGGTTGTACAGTGCTGATGGGTCGTATTCTATTATATAGACATCTTTTGCAGGGACAGATTTATGGTTTAGGGTAGCTGGAACCCTTAATAATCGTGCAAGATCAGAAGTATTATCGATTTTCCAGCCGTGCTTCTGGCCTTCAGCAATGATGAAGCGATTTACGCGACGACTCAACTCGGCCATTCTTTCCTTATCCTCTACATCAGCAACTACTACAGGAGTGGAAAACAAGTAATAGACGTGAATTCCGCCACCTGAGCAAACGATGATAGATGCTCGCCAAGGCAGGGAATAGATAAATTTCAATGCTGTATCTAAGTCTTTGGGATATTTATCAGATTTATGATTTGACCCAGCGATGTCAATATCCACCCAAAAACCCGGGATTACCTTTACTCCTTCTGCATTGCCACGTTTCCCTGGCAATGGGGGTTCAGCCTGCAAACAGACTTCGAAGTAAACGTCGGTGTGCTCACGTGCGGATATAATTTCAGTGACTATCAGGTCTGTTTCACTTACTAAAAACGATTTGGTGATGATGCCATTACGATTTGGGTCTTTTAGGCATATGTTCAAAAAAGCCAGAGTTTCAATACACTTATAAAGTGCCTGCAAAAACAGGGCGATGATCGTTCTAAATTTATCATTATGCATAAACATTCCTTAAATTTTCTTTTTTCGAACTGTTGAACTAAATTGTCTTTTCCATCAAGCGCAGTCTGAAATTTTCTGGGCACCCTCTCTTTCCTCCTTTCCTGTGATGTTTTTTCCTGAGGTTGGCTCCGCGCTCACCGAGTCAGCCGTTTGTTTCTCCTGTGTCTTAAACTTGTGTCTTAAATTTTCTGTATTCTTCTTTGATTCTTTTAATGCTTCTTTTCTACGTTATGTTTGCTCATTAAATATGTGGTTTAAAGATATAGTATTATTAACTTTATTATAATTCCATAGTACACGAATTGAGACAAAGAGATCAAGATATTTTTTACAGGATGAGAAACTTTCTTACTGGAGACTGACCTTTGTGATGCTGAAAAAAGGACAAAAAAAGGGCCATCTCCCATACGCAGGAAAATGGCCCTCTGAAAACCCGTTTGATTTGCTTACCGATCGAACACCGACCGAAGACGCATATCCAACATACTGATTTTACACTACATTTTGGTGGAGGCGGCGGGAGTCGAACCCGCGTCCGAAAATGCTCCCCTCCCGTATCTACATGCTTAGTTCCGTGCTTTGATTTCGCGCCGGGAACTCAGTCGGAACTTAGATTTCCCGGAACTATACTGTTAAATCTCGTCAGCTGAAAGACAGTCGGCCTTCAGGCAACCAGCCCATTGAGTCGACGCCCCAACTCCGGTCTTATGGGCGAAAACCGGCGGGACGGCAGTATGACAGGTATTAAGCTGCTACTGCGTAGTTATAATCGTCTGCGATTATATTTATGTTCTACGTTTTTACGAGCGCGTAGAAGCTCGGCATGCAACAGTAAGCTTACACATCCCCGTCGAATCCGTTTCGCCCCCATATTTTGATCGACTGTCTTTTCATTTACTACTTGTTTTCACGCATCTCTCGTTGGATTTCGCGATTACTCTGCTGTTCCTTGAGTGCGGCCCTTTTATCGTATTCTCTCTTGCCACGGGCAAGGCCCAGTTCCACCTTCGCCTTCCCGTTCTCTATAAAGTATATCTTCAGGGGGATGAGGGCAAGCCCTTTTTCGTTGAGCTTGCCGATCAGTTTCCTTATTTCCCGCTGATGCAGCAAGAGTTTGCGAACCCTGAGCGGCTCGTTGGGGTTATGGGTGGCGAAGGAATAGAGCGAGATATGCACGTTGTACATCATCACCTCGCCCCGGGAATCGATCTTCACATAGCCATCCCGCAGATTGGCCTTGCCGGCCCGGAGCGATTTGACCTCCGGCCCGGAAAGCACTATTCCCGCCTCGTAGGTGGCATCGATATGGTAATCGTGAAATGCTTTTTTATTTTTGGCTACTATCTTTATTACCATCTCCACTCTCTTCCTTGCAATATGGCCACTCTTCCCGCCACTCTTCCCGCTTCATCAAACAGAGGTTGCCCGAAGCGCCTCCTCATAGGTTGTTATGCCGCGCCTGACCTTATTCCACGCGTCCTCGCGTAATGTAGTCATTCCTTCCCTGATTGCAACCTGCCGCATTTCCAGGGCAGGGACATCGCCCGCCGTCATTTTCTTCAGCTGGGAAGACATTGGGAAAATTTCAAAAATCCCGCATCTGCCCCTGTACCCGGTCCCCCGGCACTCCCGGCAACCCTTGCCCCGCCGCAGGGTGATATTCCCGGTTTCAGCCAGCGGAAAACCCATTTTCAGCAGATCCTCGCCCTTCATTGCAAAATCCTCGGCGCAGCTCGGACAGATCATTTTTACCAGCCGCTGGGCCATACACCCGAGCAGGGTAGACGCGATCATGAAGGGCTGCAGGCCTAGGTCGCGAAGCCGGGTAATGGATGAAACGGCATCGTTGGTATGCAGGGTCGAGAAGACCAGATGACCGGTCATTGCCGCCTGAACCGCATGGGCTGCCGTTTCCCGGTCGCGAATCTCGCCGATCATGATGATGTCGGGGTCCTGCCGCAGGATATTGCGCAGGATAGTGGAGAAGGTTATGTCAATCAGCGGCTGGATGGAGATCTGGTTGAATTCCTCATGCACCATCTCCACCGGATCTTCCACCGTGACAATATTCTTTTCCGGCGTGGCAATCTCTTTCAGGGTCGAGTAAAGCGTGGTCGATTTACCACTCCCGGTCGGACCTGTCACCAGAATAATGCCATGCGGCGAGCCGATGAAAGAATTGTACACCTCCATATCCCGCTTCGAAAAGCCGAGATTTTCGACCTTCTGAAAGATCATGGCCGAATCGAGGATCCGCATCACCACCTTCTCGCCGAAGGCCACCGGGACGGTCGACACCCTTATCTCGACATCCTTGCCGCTCTTTTCGCCAATCTTGATCCGGCCGTCCTGGGGACGCCTCTTTTCGGCGATATCCAGGCGGGCCAGAAACTTGATGCGCGCAGCAATGGCCGCGTGGACGGCCTTCGGCAGGTTGTAGATGGTGTGCAGGGCGCCGTCGATACGGAACCGGACCATCGAGACATTGCGTTTCGGCTCGATATGAATGTCGCTGGCCCGCTGTTCGAGGGCGTAATGGAAGATATGGTTGACGGCCGATTTTATATGCTGATCGGAAGAAGTGATCTCCTTGGCCGAGGAAATCTTCACATACCGCTCGAGATTGCCGATATCGATGGAACCTGAACTGCCCGCGACGACGCCGAACTGGTCCTCCGCCGCACTGATCGACCGCTGAAAGCCGAAAAATTCGGCGATAATCCTTTTGATATCCGATTTTGTGGCGATATGGGGCCGTACTCTGATCTGGTTGGCCTGCTCGATATCCTCCAGCACCGCATGACAGTCGGGATGATAAACCGCCACCTCCAATATGCCGTCCTCCATCTTGAACGGGAGAAGCAACTGGCGGATGGCAAAGTTCCGGGGGATGGTCTTGGTGGCGACATCCATATCGAGCTCGAGCGGATCAAGCTTGACAAAGGGCAGTTTCTTTTCCCTGGCCACGGTTCGCATGACAACTTCTTCGTCGACCAGAGCGCCTTCGCCACCGGCCAGCTTGAGGTTGAACGAAGTGATGATTTCGACCATATCCGGATAGTCTTTATCTAACTCCCCCTCCTTGCCTGCCTGCCGCAGGAGTTTTTGCCGTTGCTTGCCCTTCTCCAGGGTCACAAACTCCCGCTGCTTGGGAGTGAGCACCCGCCGGCTGACCAGAAGGTCGAGAAGAGCATCGCTTTCGAGAAATTTCATAGAAGTACCTTTTGATAGATAGGAGCTGTTCCCCCCATTCTTCCCGCTAACCAAGAATTTTGCAATACAATTCAGAGAATTACCCGGATTTCCTACGACCGCTGACCGACTCATGCGCTCCCAGCAATGGCATCAGCGACCGTCATTTCTCTTCATCATTTTTACGTGCCGGCTCCGTTTCCCGGATCGATTCCTCATAGGACCGGGTGAGAAACCTGGCGATCTGCGCCTGATAGAACCGCTTTTGGGCCAGATCCATCATCGCGGCCTGACTTTCCGTTCGAACGGCCTCCTCCACCAGGCCATTGGCCCAATAGGCGGTGGCCAGGGTATCGAGAACATGCCCTTTGGGCTGCAGGGTGGCGGCGGCTCTTGCCAAGGTCAGGGCTCTGAACGGATCGCGGAGGCCGAGATTCTCACTCGTCAAAAGCAGCCATGCAAAATTGTTCATTATTTCCGGATTTGTCGGCTCAAGACTAAAAGCCTTTTCATAGGCCGCCAGAGCCTTCTCTTCCATTTTTCTGGTGAGCATCAGGTCGCCGATGAGACGCTGCCATATGGCGCGATCCGGCTCACGTTTGACCTTCTCCAGCAAAACAGCCTCGGCAAAATTTTCCTGATAGCGCTCGGCCAGCTGTTTCGTCGGCAGCTGGCGGACCAGGATGCCGGCCAGGACCAGCACGGCGATATAGGCCGCAAGGCTGTAACGCACCTTGCGGTTATGCCGCCCGATCAGGCCGGGTTCCCGTTCGGCGTGTTCGAGACAGTCGATGCGCTCGCCGATCCCGAAATGATGCCAGTTCCGCTCATCACGATTATTGCCGCTCAATTCCGCGATCTTTTCAAAGGCCGAAACCAGCGCCCTGCTGTTGCCGATTGCGGCCAGGCTGAAAAGATCGGCCTGCCGTTCGAAATTACGGATAAAATATCCAAAAATAAAACGGAAATAGACCAGCATGAACAGCAGAATGGGCACGGCAACGACCAGCGTCGACATGGTCTCAACCGACATCCCGCTCGCCATCACCGCCTGGTTCACCACATCCCGGGAGAGAAGGAAATAGATCAATGGTTCTGCCAGCAATCCGGCCAGGAGACTGAAACCGGCAATGAGGAAGATGTACAGGAGGAGATGGTATTTCTTGACGTGACCGATTTCATGGGCCATGACCGCTTCAAGCTCTAACCGGGACATCGTTTCGAGCAGCGCCGGGGTGAGAAGGATATATCTGAGACCGGGAACTATCCCCATCACCCCGGCCGTCATCACCCGCCCCTCAAAGAGCGGCCAGAGATACAAGTCGACGGAAAAATTCTGCGTCGCGCAGAAGGCATCGAGCCGGCTCTTCAGATCTCCCTCCGGCAACTTTTTGCACCCCCACAGCCGCCGGACCAGCGGCGGGAAAAAAAGCAGGACAAAAACGAGAAATATGCAGAAAAAAAGCAGGTCCCCCCACTCTGCCGCAACGACCTTCTGCAACCCCGGCAGAGGCAGCATTGCCACGATATCGTACAACAACGAGAGCACGACCCACGGCAGAACGATCGGCAGATTCGTCTTGATATTGGATTTGAGAAAGGAGATCGTACTTTGCCTGCGGTCAAAGATCCGCTCATAGTTCTCTTGGCCGGCCCGCCACATGATGGCCAAATAGCTGACAAAAAGCAGCAAGCCGGCAAAATTCACCAATGCCGGCATGGTCTTGCCGAAGGTAATAAGGGAGAGATAATATTTCGGATCGCAGAGATAGAGCGTTGCCCCGAAGAAAAACAATGCGGTAACCGACAGCTGTTTTTCCGTTTGGAAATAGCCGGCCGCCTGCCGGGCCCGGTGCCTGCCGAACAGACTCGCGGCAAGTTTGTGGTACAGACCAAGCAGCAGGATCAGCAGCGCCGATGCCTGCCAGCCGGGCAACAGCGGGGCTTCCGGGACGGAAACGACGCTGAAGAGAAAGATGGCGACCAGAAAGAGAATGAGGTTTGTGTACATCAAGGGGATTCACCTTTTTTCGACGGATGCGGCCTAACTACAAATATCTTTTACTTTATTAGAATAGTTCCGTTTATCCATTTCGCAACAGCGTTGTCGTTCATCGCCCGAATCACTTCCACGGCGAGCGAAGCGTTGTTTTCCGAAAATTTTATTTTTCCATTGACTTTTTCATCAAGGTCATTTTATATAAGTCGTTTTATCGTCAGACAAAGGAGGGCGCATAGCTCAGCTGGTAGAGCCATCGGCTCATAACCGATCGGTCGTAGGTTCGAATCCTACTGCGCCCACCACTTAATACAGCAGCTTCTGACCAGAAACAACGGGTTCCTTGGAAAAACTACTCTTATACATGCAAAAAGGGGAAAGCATAACATTCCCCTGGAAAATAAACTTCGATTCGGGCAAGAAATACCTGAAACGGAGAGGTGAATCGAAAGGTACATTCCCAGTGGAGTGTACCTTTTTTGTTTTCCTGCTCAACCACTACCAGTTTTACTATGACGGTAAGAGTAAAGGACATTCTTAACAGCCTCAATACCGAGGCTCCATTCAGTCTGGCGGAGCCCTGGGACAATGTTGGCCTTTTGGTAGGCAGTCCGGAACAGGAAGTAACCGCGGTCCTGGCTGGACTCGACCCGACCAACCCCTTGCTGGATGAAGCGATTGCGCTTGGCGCCAACGTCGTCATCACCCACCATCCGGTGATCTTCAAGCCGCTCCCGGCAATCGATACGACCGCCCCTTACGGCAGATTGCTGGAAAAAGCTCTTGCCGGCCGGATCGCCATCATCGGCTATCACACCAATTACGACAATGCGGCGAACGGGGTCAGCACCATCCTGGCGCGGCAGCTTGGCCTGGAAAATCTCGTCCCCCTCATCCCCGGCGGAGAAGACGGCACCGGCCTCGGCAGAATCGGCACCTTCCCCGCCCCGCTTTCCGCGACCGACTTTGTCGCCAGGATTCTCGATGTTCTTGGTCTTGCAAGCGTGCACACCGCCGGCAGGCTACCGGACGAAATCGCCACTCTCGCGATTTGCGGGGGAAGCGGCTCCGAGTTCGCCGAACAGGCCCGCCTCCGCGGCGCCGATGTCTATCTCTCGGCGGAGATCAAACACAACATCGCTGTCTGGGCCGGAGAAACCGGTTTCTGTATTATCGACGGCACCCATTACGCAACTGAAAAACCGGCGATTGCTGCCCTTGTCACGCGACTCGAGCAGATCAGTCTCCGGGAAGGCTGGAATATAAGGACTATGCAGACGAAGACCGAGCGTCATCCCTTCGTTGCATTAGATAGAAAACACCAAAGTAAGGTCACACAGAAAGAGGAGAATCACCTTGAATGAACTTTTAGCCCAACTCGTCTCACTTCAGGCCATCGATTTGGAGATCGACCAAATCGATAATGCCATCAAAGCTGAACAGGACGGTCTTGATAAACGTATTTCCGCCCTCGCCAAAAGAGAAGCTTTCATCAACGAACTGCAGGAACAGATCAGCTCCCAGCAGAAGGAAAGCCGGACCCTTGAAGGTGAAATGGCCGACAAGATGGATCATGTCAGGGATCG
Source organism: uncultured Desulfopila sp. (assembly GCA_964441345.1). Lineage (GTDB taxonomy): Bacteria > Desulfobacterota > Desulfobulbia > Desulfobulbales > Desulfocapsaceae > Desulforhopalus_A. The sequence goes on from CAYTVF010000001.1 coordinate 61,567, forward strand.
CCAGTCAAAAATGATGCAGGTCCAGACCGGCCGTGAGCAGACCGCCCTGCTCAAGGAAATCGAGGATGCCAAGAAGAATGCCAAAGAAAACGAAGAAAGAATCATGGCGATCATGCTGTCCATCGAAAAACTGACAACCCAG
>CAYTVF010000002.1:0-4728 GCA_964441345.1 uncultured Desulfopila sp.
CCCCCTAACCCCCTCCCGCAAGGGGCGGGGGATTCTTGCCGGCACACCCTTGTTGGGGTGGAAAACAAGAATAGAATTTCCAAGGTACTGAAGAAACGGAGCAAAATCGTACGGCGGCCAAGGCTGAAGAGTCACAACAAATGTTTTGTAATTCTTTATTATATTTCAGCCTGATCCACTCTGTTCGATTGGTTCCGCTTCCCCTCCCTTGACGGGAGGGGGGATTTTGTCAACATCCCAGGAGATTTCCGCTTTGCGGCTTTGCCTGCCATTTGTCGGGAAATATTGTCTTTTGATCTTCGTAAGGGTATCGTAACGGTATCATTTTGCCGAAAATAGTGAACAAGGTCCCGCCAAGGGGCTGCTGCAAACTCCACTCTACCGGTCGACGGAAAATCAAACATGAAAAAGATCCTGCTCATCAATCCGGCTTACCGGACCCACCTGCTCGATAACGTCAGGGTCCTGGCCCTGCCGCCTCTCAACCTGCTGACGATTGCCGCCTATACTCCGGAAGAGTATGAGGTGGAAATCCTCGATGAGGCCTTCGATCGGGTTAACTATGAGGTTGCGGTCGATCTGGTAGGCATCACCTGCATGACACCGCTTGCACCGCGGGCCTACCGGATCGCCGGCGAGTTTCGCAAGCGCGGGATTCCCGTCGTTCTTGGGGGAATTCATGTGTCGATCATGGCGGATGAGGCTGCGGAATACGCCGATGCCGTCGTCGTCGGCGAAGGGGAGGAGATGTGGCCGCGGCTGCTTGCCGACTTCAGCCGGGGTGCGCTTCAACCGCGCTACGAAGCCCTGGTCCGCCCCGATCTGAACGGGCTGCTCGCACCGCGCCGGGATCTGCTGCGCAACAACTATTTCGTGCAGACCGTGCAGACCTCCAGGGGATGTCCTCACAACTGCAAGTTCTGCTCCGTCACCCGGTTCAACGGCGGCCAGTACCGGACGCGCGATATCGACCGTGTCATAGAGGAGGTCGACTCCATCGCCGATAAGCGGCTGTTTCTTATCGACGACAATATCATCGGCTCGGGCAGGCGCAGCATCGATCGGGCTTTCGCCCTTTTTGAGAGACTGAAGGACTGTAACAAGGAGTGGGGTGGACAGACCTGTCTGAATATCGTCGAGCACGATGACTTGCTGGCTGCAGCGGCGAAAAGTGGGGCCAAGGCTTTTCTTATCGGCTTCGAGTCCCTTCAGGAAAACACCCTGATGGGCCTGGGAAAGAATATGAACCTTCGTCCCACCACGCGAAATTTCAAGGACTCGATCAAAAAGATCCAGGACCACGGTATTGCCATCATCGGCGGCTTTATTTTCGGCACCGACGACGACTCGTACGATACCTTTCGCACCACCCTCGATTTCATCTACGATTCAGGCATAGATGCCGTGCAACTGAGTATCCAGACCCCGCTGCCGGGGACCAGTCTGTATCGTGAACTACAGGAGAGCGACCGGCTGACGCTCACAGACTACCCTGGCGACTGGGAGTCGTACAATATCTTCGAACCGGTTTTTCAGCCGAAAAACATGGACCCCCAAACCCTGTACCAGGGACTGATCGAGGCGTATCGGGAAGTGGCTTCATTCCGGCGCTCCCTGCCCCGCGGTCTGAAAACCCTGTGGCGTACCCGGTCGCTCTTCTCCACCGGCATCGCTTTTTTCTGGAACTATGACAGCTACAGGTCGATCCGCTCCCTCACCCGTCCTGATTTCCGGCAACGCAGCAGAGAGGTTGTCCGCGGCTAGCCGAGATCGAGCTGCAGTTCCTCCATGTCGTTTTCCTCATTGTCCGGCAGCCGTTGAAAGTCGTATTTATAGCCGAAGCGGATCATCCGGGTATTGCTTTTCATGATCTCCATCAGGAGTGTTTTCAGGCCGATATCCTTGGCGACGCCGATACAGAAATCCATGAGCATGCTGCCGACCCCCCTTCCCTGCCACGTATCGGCCACGACAAAGGACAGTTCGGCGCTCTCAAGATCGGTAAACCTGTTGAGCCGGACGTCGCCGATAATCCTCTCCTCCTTGCCGCCGACAACCGCCAGGAAGGCGATATCCCGGTCGTAGTCGACCTGACAGAATCTGGCCAGATAGTCATGGGGCATATTGATGCGCCGCTGGCCGAAGCGGAAGAACACCGACTCCATCGACAGTGTTTCGAAGAAGCGGCGCAGGGCCGGCTCGTCTTCGCTGCGGATTGGCCGGATATGAATGGTTGTGCCGTCCGGCAGCGCGACGTCCTTCTCGTATTTGAAAGGATAGGGCGGGATGGAGAGGTGAAGGGGGCAGAGGTCGCCTTTGGTCCATCTATATTCCTTCGGCAGGCTCTGGTCGATCCGCATGATCACGTTCCGGACGAGACAGTCGTCTTCCATGAGTATCAAGGGATTGATGTCGATCGAACCGATCTGGGGCAGATCGATGACCAGCTGGGAAAATCGCGCCAGGATCTCCTCCAGGGAGCGCAGTCCTCCCTGCAGGGAATCGAGTTTCTGCAGGTGGAGATAAATTTTTGTTTCCTCCATCATCCGCCTGGCCAGGGTCTGGTTCAGGGGCGGCAGGCCGATGGCGCAGTCCCTTTCCGCCAGAAAATACTTGCCGCCGAGGCCAAACAAGATGACGGTGCCGAAGCTCACGCTTTTTTTAGCACCGATCATCAGTTCGTATTTGCGCTTGGTGATCATCGGCTGGACGATCACCCGGGCCTCCGGATCGCCCAGGGCAACGACCAGATCCTGCAGGACGGCGAAGGCCTTCCGCACTTCATCATCGTCTTTCAGGTGAATAAACACCTTTTCTTCCCGGTTCGTTCTGCCGTTTATCGCGGCATCGATGCGCAATGCCACCGGATACCCGGCGCGCCGGGCGGCATGGACCGCCTGGTCCGCGTCGTCGACCCTGGTCGTGTCGAGGAACGGAATGGAGTACGACCTGAGGATTTCCCCCGCTTCATCGCCATGGAGGGTCTCGCGTCTCTCTTCGATACAGCGGTCGATTATATTTTTTGCCGTTTCCAGCTTGGGCGAGAAATCCTTGATGATCATTTCCGGGGTTTCCTGGAGAAGCTTCAGGTTGTAATCATAACGATACATGTACATGAAGCTTTTTACCGCCTGTTCCGGGGTATAGTAGGTCGGTATTCCGTCGTTATTGATAAAATCGATTTCATCGAGGATGGATTCCTCGCCGAACCAGGTGGAAAACAAGGGGATCATCGGATGACTTCTGGCGGCGGCAACGATCGTTTCGGCAATCTTTATCACGTCGATGCCGGGGAAGGGGATACAGATCACCATGACGCCGTCGACATCGTTGTCCTGCAGGCAATTCTCGATGGCCACCTGGTAGTTGGCCGCCGAAGCATCGGCCAGCAGGTAGAGCGGGTTATGCAGCTCCCGCTGGATGGTCAGCCCGGCGCTGATTTTTGCCAGGGTTTTTGGGGCCGGTGTCGCCAGCATGCCGCCCATTCCCTTCAGGGCATCGATGGCCATCTCCGCCGGGGCGATGCAATTGGCGATGATCATCAGTCGTTTGCCTTTGGGTCTGTTTTGCTTGGCGGTCGTCTCAACCATATAGAGAAGATCGACGATGCTGTTGACTCGGACGCAGCCGGCCCTTTTAAACACGGCTTCATAGATCAGATCCTCTTCTGCCAGAGGCTCGGCGCCGGGGATGGGCTGCATGGTGAAGTCGCCGGCCTTGCCCGGTTTGACGACCACGATGAGCTTGGTCCGGGCGAAGTTGCGAACTGCGGTCATGAATCTGCGGCCATTGTGGATGGTCCGCAGGAAGAGGAAAATCGCCCTGGTGCCGCCATCCCCGCCTAAAAAATCGATGGTGTCGGCGATATTGATATCGAGTTTTGAGCCAAGCGAGATGAAATAGCTGAAGCCGACTTTTTTACTGATGGCGTGTTCGAGAAACGCCGCGGAAAAAATGCCGCTTTCGGAGATAAAGGCGATGTTGCCTTTCTGCGGGATTTGCGGGTAGAGGCTGGCATTCAGATTGAGCGCCGGTCTGAGAAATCCCAGGGAGTTGGGACCCAGCACCCGGCAGCCATGGAGGGCCGATAATTTCCTGATCTGGTCGCTGATGAGAGCGGGCTGTTTGACCCGGTATTTATAATCCGGGGCAAGGATGGCGACCCCTTTCACCCCTTTCCGGCCGCAATCGTTCAGCACTGCCGGCAACCTTTCCGGATCGGTTGCCACCAGGGCAAGATCGACCGGGTGGGGAATGTCATTGACGTTCTGGTACGCTTCAACGCCCTGCACCCCGCGCATGGTGGGGTTGACCGGATGAACAATACCCTTGAAACCCTTGCCGATCAGGTTCCTGAAAATGTGATAGCCGACCGACGTGTCGTCCTCGCTTGCCCCGATAACGGCAATTCTTTGAGGATTGAACAGGATATCCAGGTTTTTGAGCGACATATGCAATTGACTCCGAGGCAGGAGAAACGCATAACAAGGTGATGACTTCGATGAGTTGATAGAAATGGTATATCATCGGCAACCAAAAACACCTAATTTTTTTGCCGGGCGACGGTGCCGAGGGGAGTGACATGTTGGCCGCCGCAGCAAATCTGCTGGTATTGGCCTGCGGTTTGAGGTAATTGTTAAGGGAGTGTATCCATTCAGCTCTATGGACAAAGTTTCCCCTCCCCTAGCGAGAGGGGTTGACAAAGTTCCCCCCTCCCCTCGCGGGAGG
>CAYTVF010000002.1:4754-38547 GCA_964441345.1 uncultured Desulfopila sp.
AAGCCGCAAAGTGCACCTTCGTTCCAAACTCACCCACCCCTCAATCCCCTCCCGTAGGGGGAGGGGAGGCCAAAACCAATCAGACAAAGTGCATACTATTGAAATAAACTGAATAGTTAATGCCCAGGCAATGAGAAAAAACTTTCCGCAGCGGGAGGAGTAGGTCATGAGAATTCCGGGTTTTGTCACTTTTTGCATGCTCTTGATGCTCTGTCCGGCAATGGCCGCGGCCGGAAACGTCGTCCGGCAGACGCTCGATGCCCAGAATACCGTGAGTCCACGGGTGATTTGTCAAAATCCCAGATTTAATTTCAGCCCGAAAGAAATCGAAGTCTGTATAAATGCCTACCAAGGATGCATGCGGCAGGATCTCAGGCAGGCCGAAAGGGAGCTCTGCCTGGTCGAAACGGTGAAAAAGGGAAAAATGGCGACCGTCGATCAGGCCGCGCAGGACAGCGGGCAAAAGAGCGGCGGCCCGGCTGTTGCGCGCGGCAGCAATCTGGACTTCTCGTTCACCCCTTTTCAGGCCTACGATCTGATCGAAATGTGTGAACAGAAGCAAAATAAAAACCGGCAGGTGTGCTCCGGTGCCATCCTGCCCCATAAGGCGAAAATCATGTCCGATATCAAAGACTCGCGACGGTAGGAAAGGCAGAATTCTACGGCCATTGCCCGAACGTGGCGGTGCTGACCATGGAAAGCCGGGCCGAGTACGTCGACTGGGAAGAACTTGCCGTGCTGTCGCGGGCCCTCAGGGAAGGGCAGACCCCCACCCTGCTGGAACTGGCCAATGTCCTCGAAAGCTTTAACCGGACCCAGGATTTTCGCCTGCTGGCAAGCTGGAAAGATTTATGATTATTGAGGACTTCAGGCGGGAAAAAAGGTAGATTGCCGCAATTCCGTATCATCACGCCCATTCTGAAAGTTCAGAGCAAATCCATGACAATCGACATATGAAAAGTACAACTCCACGCCGCACTCCGGACAAAAAAAAGAAAACCACGGACACCTTCACCGTCGACCGGGAAGATACTCTGCTCGCCGCCCTGCTGACCAACCTGCCGCATAAAAGCCGCAATGCCCTCAAGGCGGTGATGCGGGACAGCCAGGTGCTCATCGACGGCAAACCGGTCACCCAGTTCGATCATCCCCTTGTGCCCGGCCAGCGGGTGGAAGTCGCCTGGGAGCGGGCCGGGGCGCAACAGGAGAGCCATGGCCTGAATATCGTCCATGAAGACGAGGATCTTATTATCATCGATAAGCCGTCGGGGCTGTTGACCATCGCCACCGACAAGGAGAAACGCAAAACCGCCTATGCGATCCTCAGCGATTATGTGAAAAGGCAGGATCCCGGCAACAAGATCTTTATCGTGCACCGGCTCGATCGGGAAACCTCGGGGCTCTTGATGTTTGCCAGAAACGAACAGATCAAGCAGCAGATCCAGGAAACCTGGGAGACCACCATCAGCCAGCGCACCTATGTCGCCGTCGTTGAAGGGCAGGTGGAGCCGCCGGAGGGGACCATCACCTCCTGGCTGACCGAGAGCAAGGCTTTTATTGTGTACTCTTCGCAGAATCCGCAGCTTGGCAGGAAAGCCGTGACCCATTACAAAAAAATCCGTGAAAGCAGTACGCTCTCCCTCCTGCAGGTGAACCTTGAAACCGGCAGAAAACATCAAATCAGGGTCCATATGCAGGATATCAACCATCCGGTAATCGGCGACAGCAAATATGGGGCGACCCTCAATCCCATCCGCCGCATGGGTCTGCATGCCCAGGTGCTGGTCTTCACCCATCCCAAAACCGGCAAGCTCTGCCGCTACGAGACACCTGTTCCGAAGAATTTTCTGCGGCTCTTTACCGCCGGGGAAAAGTGACCGCTGTTGGCATAACCAATCGAAATCGCTATCGCTATCGAAATCGGAGTCGGTCTCGATAGCGATTTCGATTTCGATCCCGATGAAATCAAATTAGATCAAGATACCGTTGCAGGATGGCAAGGCCCTGGCGGAACTCCTGCTCCGGGGTGATTAAGCTGATAACGATACGATTGTTCTCGGCAAAATCGTAGAAAAACCCGGGGTGAACGATCAGCGAGTGGTGCTTCAGCAGTTCCAGGCAGCACTCTTCATCCCCGACTCGGTCGGGGAGCTCGATAATCGCATACCAGCCGCCTTCCCGGGGGCAATGGGACAGATTCGTTTCGTTTTGGAGAAAACGTTCATTGGTCTCGATGCGGGCGAGGATCTGCTGCTGGATTTGTGGCTGGCAACCAAGCAGCGAGGCGGCGGCGTGCTGAATCATGCCGCTCACCGAAAGATAGGTGTCGGCGATGAATTCCAGCCGCTGTTTCGCCCCTTTTTTCAGGGGTTCCGGACCGCCGACATGAATCCAGCTGAGTTTTGCCTGGGGCAGGGCCAGGATCTTGGAAAATCCGCTGAGGGTAAAGGTTAAGGCGTCGCCGTTCGCCATTACCGAAAAAGTTTTTTTTTCCCCCTCCGCAACGTCAGGATTGACATAATCGAGAAATACCTCGTCGACAATCAGGGCAAGTTCATGGGTTTGACAGAGTTCGTTGAGCCGGCGCAGTTCCGCGGCGGTAATATACGATCCCGTCGGATTGTTGGGGTTCACCACGACAATCGCCCTGGTCAGGCTGGAAATCATCATTTCCAGCGAGTTGAAATCGATCCGCCAATGACCGCTGTCGCCCTGCTGCAGGGCGTAGCGGACCGGGGTAACGTTTTCCAGGGTAGCGAGGAAATCGAACAGCGGGTAACTGGGGGCGGGGATCAGAACCTCGTCGCCCGGTTCGGTCAGCAGCTTCAACAAGTAACTGTACGCCTCACTGGTACTGGCAGTAAGGAAAAGGTCGTCGGCGGCGATTTCGCCGTGACGATTATCGAGAGCGTAACGGCAGATTGCCTCCCGCGCGGCCGGCAACCCCTGGGGCGACGGCTCGTAGCGGTCGGGAATATGGCTGCGTCTATCCAATTTGAAGAAATCATAAGAAAAAAAAGCTTTTGTTGGATTGGACTCGGTCAAATCGAGGATCTTTGCACCGGCTGCTTTTTTGGCCTGCAGTATTCCGGTGAATTCATTGGGATCGAGGGTGGTCGGCAGTCTGGATGAAAACATGATGGGCTCGGGTTTGCATGGGGTTAATGGAGTGAGGTGAGCGGTTCTGGGCGCACCATATAGGGGACTGGTCCTCCAGGCAAGAAAAAACCGCGGGTTCATTGCCGGCAGTTTTCAAGGACGTTGTCGAAGGGGCCTTGTCTGCGAATATCATTGTCAAATATGGAGATAGCGGTAAAGAAATCGCGGACAACAGCCGATATAGAAAGCAACAAAGGTACTCTTTTCCAGGGAGGGAATCGATGAAACCACAAGAGGCAATCAGCATTCTCATGCTCAGTCCCTGCTACTGGCGACTGAAATTATCCGCGAGGAAAGAACTGGTGCGGGAGTTCATGGCCAGTTATTCCGCTATCAACCTGTCGCTCACCACCGCGCCGAACAAGAAGAGAAACGACAATTAAGAGGAGTCGATCGACTTTTTTGTTCTTGTGGTATTTGACCTCTCCTCCCTTGACGGGAGGGGATTGAGGGGTGGGTGAGTTTGCTAAGGGGTGGGTGATTTTACCGCGAAGTCGCAGGTTGCAGCCTCCTCCATCTCCCCCCACCCCCTAACCCCCTCCCGCGAGGGGAGGGGGGCTTCTCGTATCCAACAATCCATATGTCGTGGAAAAATTTCAAAAATGGAAAAATCCTTTAAAACACCAATTCCGACGACTCAACACCAGACAAATCCAAAGCATAACGAGTCCCTTTTAACTGGCCTGTCTTCGAAAATATACCCTTACTTACCAAATCCTGAAGATCGCGTGTAGCGGTTGCTGCTGAGGTTCTGGTAATCGCCTGGTAGTTTTTCGCGCTGAATCCCCCCTCAAAGCCCTTTGGCCCTTCCTGGAGTATCCTGTTAACCACTTTTAGTTGTCGTTGATTAAGCTGTTCTTTGTGTGCCTCAAAAAACTTGGCCTTGGTAATTAAAAAATCGATGTGCTGTATGGTGCGTCCCTGTGCCTCAATAATAACCTTGCTAAAATACCTGAGCCACTGCGTTATATCATTATCCTTGTTTTGGATTTCAAGCTGATCATAATAGTCTTTCTTCTTTGCATTAATACATGAAGAAAGAGCGATGAGTGAAGGGTAGCCCATATTTTGTGATAATGACTTTTCGACGATTCCTCGGGCAATCCTGCCATTTCCATCTTCAAAGGGATGGATCGAAATAAAATAGATATGAGCGATTCCAGCTCTTATCAACGGAGACAAAGGATTATCCCCGGCAGGAGAGGTACCGTTGAACCATTGTATAAACTTCTCCATCTCTTGTGGAATATCGGAAGAGGGAGGTGCCTCAAAATGGACTTTTGGTTTATCGTACCGTCCCGATACAACCTGCATCGGCTCTTGATGCGTTCGATACTCACCGACCTCGATATTCTTTCTGCCGGCCATGAGCATGGCATGCCAATTACAGAGCGTTTCTTTTGTTAATGGCCCGGCATAAGCGGTATAGAGATCTTTCATCATTTCAGCGATCCCGGCTTCTGCCGGTTTTGCATGACGATAGTCACCCGCACCCAGGCCGAATTCTTTCCTGATGGATGACTGCAGGCTCTCTCTGTCGAGATATTCGCCCTCAATTGCAGATGTTTGCAGCGCCTCGTTGCTTACCAGTTCGATAATCAATTCCGATCGATCTTCACGGGAAAGATGCCTGACCACCCCAAAACAAAATCCGAATCGCCTGGCAAACTCTCGTTCTAATGGCTCGATATCACAAGCGTTGTAAGTGAAAACACTCCAACCTTCTTTTTGCCAGTTCCATTTTTTCTGTGTCATGAGTTATAAACCTTTTGTTTATACCTCACGATACACTGTTCAATGAGGGATATAAATGCTTTTTTACCTCACCAGACACTATTGTTAAAAATCTTAACAAAATGCTCATTGTGGTATTTGGCTTCCCCTCCCTTGACGGGAGGGGATTGAGAGGGGTGGGTGATTTTACCGCGAAGTCGCAGGTTGCAGCCTCCACCATCTCCCCCCACCCTCAAACCCCCTCCCGCGAGGGGAGGGGGAACTTTGTCATATCAGATAATATCCCCCGGCAACCGGGTTCAAGCTCTTTATCGCTAACAGAAGGAATCATCATGTCAATTATCACCACAACCGTATCCCCCACGAGAGTCTTTCCTCTTGCCGCAGCCATTCAATACGCCGCATGGCTGGCCGGCCTTGCCATCGGCATGGCGATGTTTCTCGCCCCCGCTCTGTGGAACGGATTCCCCATCGTTTTCTTCGATACCGGCGGCTATGTGGGCCGCGTTCTTGAGATGACGCTTGCTCCCGGGCGCTCGTTTTTCTATGGAATTTTCCTGTGGATGACCTCTTTTGGCTGGTGGACTTTATGGGGCCCCGTGGCGATGCAGGTGCTTATCACCATCTGGCTCATTCATCTGATGCTTCGCTGCCATCGTCTTCCGGCCGGACCAGTCGCCACCACCCTCGTCTCCGCGGCCTTAAGTCTTACCACCGGGATCTCCTGGTATACCGCACAGTTGATGCCCGATGCCCTCGTCCCTCTGGTGGTCATTGCCTTGTGGCTTCTTGGTTTTCACGGGCAGAAGCTGGTCCGGGCCGAACGTTTTCTATTGATTGCGATTGCTCTCTTGGGGATGCTCTCCCATATGTCCTGCATGGCCCTGGGCATAGGTCTGGCGATGGTCGTCCTTGTCGCCAAGGTTGCCGTAAAGAGATGGCGATGGAGCCTTTCAGTCCGCGCTCTGCCGCCGGCGGCAACCGTGGCGGCCGCCATGATCCTCATGCCCCTGCTGCATCTCGCCCTGGTCGGCAAGCCGGTATATACCCCCGGAGGTCCGGCTTTTCTTTTCGGCCGGCTGGTCCAGGACGGCACCGCCCAACGCTATCTGGCTGAACATTGTCCGATCCCGGGCATCAAGCTGTGCGGGTTGCAGGATCGTCTGCCGAACACCGCGGACGATTTTCTCTGGGGTAATTCACCGTTTCACGAAATTGGCGGATGGGGCGGGGCGGATGCCGAATTGTCCCATCTGGTCAACGCCTGTTGCAAGACATATCCCGGGGCTGTCGCCTGGAATTCTCTGCTCTTCACCGGCCGGCAGATGGTGATGGTGGCAACGGGCGATGGGCTGGATGAATTTCACGACTGCACCCGCGGCGTCTTCTCCATCCTCCCCCCTCCTGTTGCCAAACAATTCAATGAAGCCCGCCAGCAGCAGGAAATGATTACCCAGCCATTGTTCGACGCCTTGAATCTAGTGCATGTCCCCGTGGCCCGCCTGTCGATGCTTGGCCTGCTGCTGGTCATCGGCTGGGGGCTTTATGCCCGGCGGCATGATCTTGCCGGGGTCCACAATAACATAAAAAGACTGGATTCCGGTATTCACCGGAATGACGCCGCAGCGTGCGATGCTGCTTAAGGGACTCGGAAAATAGGGGGCTTCGCGCCTTCGCGCCTTCGCGTGAGACCAGTTCCCATCCCGGTCCGCGGCTCAGGGCGTATCGATCGCGGTAGTCAGCGGAATGCGACTTCCCGTCGCCTGCCGGGGGTTGGTTGCGACGGGTTCATATCGTTCCTGAAAGATGTGGAATGAGGAGCTTGACGGAACCGGGATGGCCGGGGTGCTCAGATAACGCATCCGCTTCATCTCGCTCCGGCCGCGCGAAACCGTATCGAGAATCAAGCCGCAGGCGAAACTGAGAAAGCCGATGATCATCATGCTCATCGACAACACCGCGGTCGGCAACCGCGGCACCAGTCCGGTCTCGATGAACTCGGTCAGGATGGGGACCATCAGGCCGACCGAGGAAAAAGCAAAACAGAGGGCTATCGACGAAAAAAAGCCCATCGGCTTCTCCTCTTTGATAAAGGCCAGGATTCTCAACAGGATACGGCAACCATCCTTATATGTGGAGAGTTTGCTGGTCGAACCCGTTGGCCGGTCCTTGTACGCCGTGACGATCTCGGCGATCGGCATGCGCAGATGCAGGGCATGAACGGTGAGTTCGGTTTCCGTCTCGAAGCCGACGGAGAGCGAGGGAAAGCTCTTGACATAGCGCCGGGAAAAGACCCGGTAGCCGGACAACATGTCCTTCAGCCGGTTGCCGAAAGTCCATGCGACAATGCTCGTCAACAGCCAGTTACCGAAACGATGCCCCGGCCGATAGGCCTCCTTGATGCTGGTGATGCGCGCCCCGTTCACCATGTCCAGCTGATTATCGACCAGCAATGCGATCATTCTCGGCGCAGCGGCCGCATCGTAGGTGTCGTCGCCCCATCGACGATCACATAGACCTCAGCCTCGATATCGGCAAACATCCGCCGGATCACGTTGCCCTTGCCCTGCAGCGGTTCGGAACGGACAGCGGCGCCTGCCGCCAGGGCCCGCTTCACCGTGCGGTCGGTGGAGTTGTTGTCGTAGACGAAGATCTGCGCGTCGGGAAGAGCCTGACGGAAATCGTGAACCACCTTGGCAATAGTGGCTTCCTCATTATAACAGGGAATCAGTACAGCGGTTTTCAGTGGCGTTTTTGTTTTCATGGGATCACCGTGAAGGTATTTATGTGTTGGACATCACAGATTACAAGAATAGGCGACGGTGAAGAGGTAACGGTAAGAGAGAATCCTTGGCAAAGGGAATAAATGCATGGCCAGCAAGGTAAATCCCCAATGTTAAAAAGGTATTAGAAATGCATTTTAAAACCATCGCGGGATTTTTTGGTTCATCCGGAAAACTGCATATGCAAATATTCACAGTTCCTTAATTAAACCCTAATCTGCCGGTGGTAGATGGTGGTGATCACAGGCAATTGCCGTCAATGGAGGAGCCGGTTGTTCAGCATGGCCCATGGCCGGGGCGGCGGCTTCGAGTTTTTAGTTTTTATTTTTATTCCGGTATTCATTCGAGAGGAGGGCACAATGCGGAGAATTGAAATGCGGCAGGCAGTCAATTATTTTCCTTCAGATAACGAAGAATATATGAATCCCAACCAGTTGGCATACTTCGAGATGAAACTGCAGACGTGGCTGAAGACCCTGATCAATGTTTCGGCTTCAGCAAAAAACGAACTCAAGGACAACGGGCTTGGCGCACCGGATATTTGCGATGTCGCTTCGGCCCACAGGGAAATACACGTCGAACTGGAAGAATTAAAAAGACAGCGGGGGCAGATAACTCTGATAGAAAAAGCGCTGGATCGAATCAATGACGGAAGCTATGGCTACTGTGAGGTGACAGGCGAGAGAATAGGCCTCAAGCGTCTTGAGATACTGCCCGTTGCCACGCTGAGTGTCGAGGCGCAGGAAATGCTTGAGCGGGCCGAAAGGGGTGCGAGATACTCACAGGTGCCGGCCGGTCATTTGTGGCAGGCAAATCGCTCAATGTATTTCTAAGGTACTAATGATAAAAACTTACAGATCAAGGAGAATGCAATGAACAAAAACCGGACACGTCTCGGAGTGGCCGTCGGCGCGGCAGCTCTCGTTTTTGCCTTTACCAGTCCGCTTGGGGCCAAAGTGTTGGAGGAGCAGGGCAACGTCGGCAAGGCCAAATATGTTTTTTTCTTCGTTGGCGACGGCATGGCCATGCCGCAGGTGAACGCCGCCGAGATCTATAAGAGCGCCGCGGCCAACTCCGGCATCAAGGTTTCACACCTTTCCTTCACCCGGTTTCCGACCAGCGGCCTGACTACTACCTATGACGCCAGCTCGTTCATTACCGACTCGGCCTCGGCGATGACCGCCATGATGACCGGGCACAAGACGCTCTCCGGGGTCATCAACATGGATACCAGGAAGACCGAGAAGTACAAGACCCTCGCCGAATACGCCAAGGACGGCGGCTACAAGGTCGGGGTGGTCAGCTCGGTCTCCCTCGACCATGCCACTCCGGCGGCCACCTACGCCAAGGTCGCCTCGCGCGGCGAGATGTACAATATCGATGTTCAGCTTGCTCAGTCTTCTTTCGACTATTTCGGCGGCGGCGGCCTGGTCCAGAAGGGCAGGAAGGAAGGGGACCCGGATGCCCTCGACCTCGCCCGCAAGAACGGTTTCACCGTGGTGGGCAGCAGGAAAGACTTCGAGGCCTTGAAACCCGGGGCCGGCAAGGTCCTTGCCATGAATAGTGTTCTCCAGGACGAATCGGCGCTGACCTACGAAATGGATCGCGGCGCCGACGATCTGAGCCTTGCCGATTATACCCGCAAGGGCATCGAGCTGCTGGACAATCCCAAAGGCTTCTTCATGGTGGTCGAGGGCGGCAAGATCGACTGGGTCTGAAATATCAGGACTCGTCAATATCCTCAATCTCACCTATGTGGCGGCGGAAATCCTCCATACCCTGGTCGGCAGTTTCGGCGTGGTCCTGGTGGCCCCGGCCACGGCGGTGGTCGGCGGTTTTCTGCTGCACGGCGGATCGGGTTCCGGCAGGCGGCGGCTCTTTCCGGAAACCTGACAGTCATGTAGATGTTCAAGCAGATGTTGATCGTTATCCGGATGATGATTACTCTGCGAGTAAGAATCTATTCAGAAGCTCTATCGAATAGATACGAAAAGACAACACTGGGAGGTAACGGTATGAGTCAAGACAGCAAGTGTCCGGTAACGGGAGGAGACGACAAACAGGCAGCCGGAAGAGGCAGGTCGAACCGAGACTGGTGGCCGAACCAGTTACGGCTGGATATGCTGCGCCAGCACTCCGTAAGGTCCAATCCGATGGGCAAGGATTTCAACTACGCTGAAGAGTTCAAGAGTCTGGACCTCGCCGCCGTGAAGAAGGATCTCCATGCGCTGATGACCGATTCACAAGACTGGTGGCCGGCGGATTTCGGCCACTATGGGCCTTTCTTTATCCGCATGGCCTGGCACAGCGCCGGCACCTACCGCAGCGGGGACGGCCGCGGCGGCGCGGGGACCGGCAACCAGCGCTTTGCCCCCGTCAACAGCTGGCCCGACAACGTCAACCTCGACAAGGCGCGCCGGCTGCTTTGGCCGATCAAGAAGAAGTATGGCCGGAAAATTTCCTGGGCCGACCTGATGATTCTCACCGGCAATGTCGCTCTGGAATCGATGGGATTCAAGACGTTTGGTTTCGGCGGCGGGCGTGAGGATGTCTGGGAGCCGGAAAAAGACATCTACTGGGGAACTGAGGACACCTGGCTTGGCGACAAACGCTATACGGGCGACCGGAACCTGGAAAATCCTCTCGCTGCGGTGCAGATGGGGCTGATTTACGTCAATCCGGAAGGCCCGAACGGCAATCCGGATCCACTCGCGGCGGCCAGGGATATTCGCGAGACATTCGCCCGCATGGCCATGAATGACGAGGAGACGGTTGCCCTCATCGCCGGCGGCCACACGTTCGGCAAATGCCACGGCGCGGGCAGCGCGGCGCATGTGGGTCCCGAGCCCGAAGGCGCCGGCATCGAGGAGCAGGGTCTTGGCTGGAAGAGCAGCTTTGGCACAGGCAAAGGCGGCGACACGATCAGCAGCGGCCTGGAAGTCACCTGGACCAACACGCCGACGCAGTGGAGCAATAACTATTTCAGGATCCTATTCGGCTACGAATGGGAGCTGACCAAGAGCCCGGCCGGTGCCCATCAGTGGATTCCGAAGAATGGCGCAGGAGCGGGCGTAATCCCGGATGCCCACGACCCGGCAAAACGTCACGTGCCCACCATGCTGACCACGGACCTCTCCCTGCGGTTCGACCCTGTTTACGAGAAAATCTCCAGACGCTTCTCCGAGAATCCCGAAGAGCTCGCGGACGCGTTCGCCCGGGCCTGGTTCAAACTGACCCACCGCGACATGGGCCCTCGCGCCCGCTATCTCGGCCCGGAAGTCCCTGCCGAAGAGCTCATCTGGCAAGACCCGATCCCCGCGGTTGATCATGAGCTGGTAGGTGATAAGGACGTTGCAGCCCTCAAGAAAATTATCCTTGACTCCGGACTGTCCGTCTCCGAGCTGGTTTCAACCGCCTGGGCGTCGGCTTCTACCTTCCGTGGCTCCGATATGCGCGGTGGGGCAAACGGTGCCCGCATCCGTCTGGCGCCGCAGAAGGATTGGGCAGTCAACGAGCCGGATCGGCTGGCAAAGGTGTTGAAGACCCTCGAAACCATCCGGAGCGGGTTCAACAAAAAAATCTCCATGGCTGACCTGATCGTGTTGGCGGGCTGCGCCGGGGTTGAGAAAGCGGCGAAGAATGGCGGCTGCGAGGTGACGGTTCCCTTCACGCCGGGCCGCATGGACGCCTCCCAGGAGCAAACCGATGTGGGGTCCTTCTCGGTAATGGAACCTATCGCGGACGGCTTCCGTAACTACCAAAAGGCCAGATACACCGTCTCGGCCGAGGAGCTGCTGGTGGATCGGGCGCAACTGCTGACGCTGACCCCGCCTGAGATGATGGTTCTGGTCGGCGGCATGCGCGTCCTGAACACCAACTTCGGACAGACCAGGCACGGTGTCTTCACCGACCGTCCGAAGGCGCTGACCAATGACTTCTTCGTGAACCTGCTCGATATGAGTACTGCCTGGAAGGCGGCCTCCGCGGACGAAGACATCTTCGAAGGCAGCGATCGCAAGACTGGCGAACCGAAGTGGACCGGCACCCGTGTCGATCTCATCTTCGGGTCAAACTCCGAGCTCCGCGCCCTTGCGGAAGTCTATGGCAGCGAGGATGCCCGGGAGAAGTTTGTGAGCGACTTTGTCGCGGCGTGGTGCAGGGTAATGAATCTTGACCGCTTCGACCTCGCCTGAGCGGAGAGGATAAAAAACATCGAGGGCTTTTGAGACGCTGTCAGTCCGCATTGATCTTGCCATGTCTCTTCCCCAGTACCTCCAGGGTATCGTTGACCACCACAAAGGCGTTCGGGTCGATATCGAAGACAAGCTCCTTCATCCTCGACAGTTCGATCATGGTAATGATACAGAAGACCACCTTCTTTTCACTGCCCGAATAGGCCCCGGTACCCTGGAGAAAGGTCACCCCCCGGTGAAGGCGGCCGAGAATTTGATCGGCAATTTCCTGGGAGTAGTCCGAAATGATGAAAATCGATTTACGTTGATTGAACCCGGTCAGTACGTAATCCAGAACCTTGCTGCTGGTATAGACCGCAACCAGGGAATACAAGGCCTGTTCAACACCGAAGCAAAAGCCGCCGCCGGTCAGCACCAGAGCGTTGGCCAGGAAGGTGGTGGCGCCGATGCGAAAGCTCCATTTCCGGTTGAGAAAGACCGCCAGGATATCGATCCCGCCCACCGACCCCCGCGATCTCAGGATAATCCCCCCACCCGCACCGCAGATGATGCCGGCGAGGATCGCCGCCAGAATCGGGTTGTCAATGGGGATGGGCGGGGGAACGATCAGGGCAGTCGCCAGCGAGAATACCGCCATGCCGAAACAGGTATAGAGGACGAATTTACGGCTGACACTGAACCAGCCGAGCAGGATCAGGGGAATATTGAGCAGAAAATAAGTAAGTCCGATGGACAATCCGGGGATAAGGTAATGGAGGACAAGGGCGACACCGATGACTCCGCCGCTGATGAATTTCTGAGGAACCAGGATGGCGTTGACACCCACGGCGAAAATGCAACTGCCAGTGGTCAGCAGAAACAAGTTGAGGAGGAGTCTTTTCACGGCCTCGGTTCGGCGGGGTTTGCATGCCGTACCTTCAAGTTGAGGGGTTGTCATAGGTTTTTGTGTTTGTATCATGTTGAAATCATAGCTGTTATGGTGATAAGTCATTGGTTTGTTCGAGGCTCCGAAAAAGGCCCTCGCCTGCGACGAGCTCTCTCTTCCGACGCCCAATAACTACCCTTTCAAGACAGCATTCGCAATTATTATTACGCTGCAACCAATAACTGGCATTTGGGCTTTACCCTCACAATCCCGGCAATCGCTATTCCTGCATCCAACGGGCTCATGTTTTTTCCCATTTCCTCTTAACAACCATACGGTAAAAGCATATTTTATTAACAAAGGGGAGGGAAACAGACAAAAAGAGGAGTGATATCATGAAAACGATGACAGTGAGAGAAATCAGCCGCGGCAGAAAAACAAAGTTAAACGCCAAGACAACATACCAAACCGATTCCGGCGAGTGGGTAGCCGAAGTGGACGGGACGGAATTTCGCCAGGCCTGTTCGTATGTGTGCCAAGGCGTGAGAGATTGTGTCTGCGAAAATTTGCAGGTACAAGCGGACCTGGATGATGACGGAAAAGAATACAGGGTGTTGAGCAGGTAACCGCCCGGATGCGAATTGAGGTGCAGCCGAAAAATCAGATGGGAGGATGGGGTCGGACCAACCCAGCCGACAGATAAGACAAGGAATACGTTCAGACAAGTGCTATTTTTATCCCCAACACCGCTCTTTTAAAGGTCAAAATGATGGGTCTTCCTTCTGGAGAAGCCCCAGAAGCGGAAGATTTTATTCAACCCAACGGAAACATTCTGCGGACAAGGTCGCAGATGTTTGCGTGTTCAACGACTGCTCAGCACCATGCTTGATGCCTAACGACGTCGGAGATGTTGCCAGAATATCTTGGACGGTGCCGGAACTTCCGAGTGGACTGACGATGTCCACTGACAAGCCTGAGTCGAGGATAAAAACTCAGGAATTGACCTTCTGCCGCTTTAGACAGCCATTTTCTGCATCGGGAAAACTATAGACTTGCCATTTCTCACTTTGTAATCATATAATCTGTTAATAGATATTGGCGAATAGCTTTTGACGGATTGCTGGAGCATTTCAGAATGTTCAACCAAGGAGATCTGCCATGAAACGATTCACACTTTCCCTCGCTCTCATCGCCGGTTTGATCGCGACGACGGTCATTGCCGCTGAACCCCCGATCACTCAAGACAATTTTATTAAAGGATCTCTTGCTGTAGCCTGGGATACCCGCCTGCCCCAAAACAGGGATGGCGACTACCCTAAAATCGACATTACCGACAATTTCGTTTACGATGTCACCGTTGGCACAACCTTTTACAAGGGTGCTGTAAAATGCAAGCCATATATCTTCTCCAAGCATCTGGGCCGGGTGCTCCAGGTTGGAGACTGCAAATACGATGTCAATGTCGGCGTGATCAATCCCGCCAATCCGACTCAGACTAAAACGGTAGGCAAGATCGTAGGCAACTATGCCATCGATCAGAATGGACAAGTGAACTTGGCGGACACACCGGTTCGCATGGAGGTGCAGACCATAGGACAAGCTAAAGGATTCACCTCGAAATACGGCGGCATGTTTAACGGTAAGCCGCCCAAGGCGGAGACAACCATCAGCAAACTCCGGGCCGAGGCCGTGAAAAAGACCGCCACCGTCACCCGCATGATGGGTGAAAAGAGCATCTCCGTTGATCTGGGTAATGTCGATCCTGTGACCTTTCAGAGCACCGTTCTGCCCAGTGGCCCATCGGGGAACTACCCGGAGACTACTGTCAATGGTCAGCTGATTTACTCTTATGAGACGGACAATTGGTTCCCCCAGCTTTCCCTCCATCAGGGTGACTCCAAGGACACCTTAGGCGGTGGGATCAAGTGGGTGGAAGAAAGCAAAGCGGTGGCGCGTTACGAGTTGAATGTGATCCTGAACGAAGGCAAGGGTGGGGTAGCCAACGAAGCCTCAGCCTTTGCCGATACCAAGGGCGAGGATGCGTTCTTCGCCTCCGACCCCAGTCTGTCATTGATCAACGGCACTATAGGATTCCGTACTACCGTCGGTGGGGTGAACGATCTTCCCGCCAAGACCGACATCAGCTTCAACATGGGTCTTCAGAAGGTCACCGCTCAGCAAGCCCAGAGTTTTTGGAAGCTGTTAATGCTGATACCAAATCAAATGTACGGTGAATAACGTGCCGCTGGCTCGCGGGATCGGAAGCTCTCTCTTCGATTCCGCGTCGTTGTTGGAAAATGATAAAACTTACGAGGAACTGAGACGATGGGCAATGACGGGACAACCAACAACACACGAAAGATGTCGTTGTTCAATAAAATACCTTGGACGTTTCTCATACTCCTCTATCTCGCAGGGACGCAGATAGCGAAGGTATCGCTCGATGGGGTGCCAGGATTCATCCTGATAGGTATCGGGGTGTTTGTCCTGTTCGCAGAGTTTTTCAAATCAGGTGACATAGGCGTGTCGCTGTTCCTCTTGGATGTGATCACATCCGTGGTAGGGTTAGTGGTTGCAACTATACTGCTCTGCTACCTTGTGTGGGAAATGGACCAGCCGCTGACGTTCTACCACTGGTTTGGCTACGCAATACTTCTCGGCGACACCATCCTGAGTCCCTTCAACGCCTTCCGTACTGCACTGAGGAATTTTGGGGTAGGGTCGATATAGGGCGACAGCGAGAGGATTTTTTCACCAACCAAGCGGGGCTGGCCGAGGAGGAGTTTGGGGTGCATGGCCCGATCTCCCTCGACGTCCGGGAGAGACAGCTTCTGCTCGACCAGGAGGCGGTAGTCCTCCGGGAAGCCGCCGACGGTTTTTCCGGGGTGATAATCGCCATGGAAAACGGTCGCTGCTATCTCTACCATTCGCCCTATTGCTATGCCGAGCTGCCCCATGGACTGGCCCGGCCAGATCCGCCGGATCGACCGGCCCAATGTGCGGATGACCCTCGATTTTGACCATCTCCGCCTCTCGGCACGACATTATCAACTGGATATACTCGTCGAGGTCCGGGCCGTGGCGCCGTAGATCGCCCACTGCCATGTCCATGATAACTTCGGCCATTCGGTCTATTTTAACGAAAAGGCCCAGACCCACCAGATTCCCTTCGGCTGGGCCGATTCCCATATGCCTGTCGGCTTCGGCTCGGTACCTTTTTCTTGTTATCCAAGCAGCCGGACCGTTGCAACGAAATCGTCAGCACCAGGTTCATATACCCATTTCCTGATCATGTCCCTGATAGCACGAACCCGGGCCAACTGTTCCTCGCGCGAGCCGCTCACTTGAGAAGGGTCCGGAAAGGGTGCGTGCCACCGCCGCGTGATGCCGGGGAAGACGGGGCAGTTCTGTTCGGTGTCGCTGCAGACGGTTATGGTATGATCGAAAAGCTTGCCCTCTTTGAAAAGATCGAAAACCCGTTGCGGCTTTTTGCCGGAAAGGTCGAAACCCGCCTCCTTCATCACTTCGACGACCAGGGGATTTACGGTTTCGGCCGGCTCCAGTCCAGCGCTTTCAACATGGATACGTTCCCCGCCAAGCCTTTGCAAATAGGCTTCGGCGATTTGGCTGCGGCCGCTGTTATGCTGGCAGATGACAAGGACTTTCAGTTTAATAGACATGGGTATTCCTTGGGTTGTTTGTTAAGTTTGTTGCTTGCGTGCTACAATCACATCACCAGCGCTTCATCCAATTCCGCCAGCGGTTGCACGGTATTCATCAGGAGATACTGCACGAAATCGTCGAAAGGCATCGGCCGGGCAAAGAGATATCCCTGCAGCAGGTCGCATCCTTCATGGATAAGGAAATCCTTTTGTGACTTCGTTTCAACACCTTCCGCAATGATCGTCATGGACATCGCTTTGGCCATGGCAACGGCTGCACGGACGATGGCTTTGCCGCGGACATCCTTCCTCGGTATCTTCCTTGGCGAGTATGAACCTCCTCTACAACCGTTTGACAGCGAAAATTACGGCGACAGAGGGAGATATGTCTGCGTGGGAAATCCTCGACCGGGTCAAATGATCACCACCAGGCTGAACATACCCAAAGTTTTCCATGACTGGATCGGTAACCGGGCAATGCCGCCGATTACCGGTATCGCCATCGAAGTCGATACCAGCGATCTGCCTGCCGGGGCGACATCTTCGGCTTTCATTAAACGCATCAGCTTGAAAGAGGCTGATTAACCATACGGAGCGATCCGGCTATCGCCAGAGCCAATCCGGGGGGAGGACTGCCCGATCTCGATATCACCGTGATTATCCGTACCGACACAGTTCAGGGACAACCTTTGTCTTCACCCAGCATTTGCGTGCGATCTCCGAGGAATTCAGCAAAGGTCCCGGTTATGTCGATTATGGTTACGCCAGCCTGCAGAACAAGGAAGGGAAGTGCAGCAATTCCCAATGTAATATTAACCGACAGTAAAAAAATGATGTGTACTTATGGGACGACATTCAAGTTTATCCGATATGTTTTCATCCATAAGGAGCTTTATCATGCATATTAGTGACTCGGAAAATATCACCGCTGTACAACGCATTCGGCAGGACTTCGCACTCCAATGTCATTAACTTAAGGATGAAATGGTCGCTTGCACCGTCACCCCGGCGAAAGCCGGGGTCAAGAATAGCATAAAAAGACTGGATTCCGGTTTTCACCGGAATGACGCTGCAGCCTACTGTGCTGCTTAAGTTAATGACATTGCTTCGCACTCTGCCCAGCACCCCGGACAATTCCTCACCCATCGGCGGAGGTCGGCACCTTGTTTGCCTTGCCAGATTTCCTGAAATGAAGCTGATCGAATCTGGCCGATGCTTTTGGAGTTGTCACCATCGATTATCGTCTGATTGACGGCTAATTGCAAAGAGAGTTCCTTCTGCCGGGGTGCCAGCAGGTGGAGGGGCTTCATCACCGATTGCCAGCCGGTCTCGGTACCCCGGATGCGGTTATGTTTTTCTCCCGCAACACTCCGATCCCGTTCATGACATCCGGGTCGATATAGTTGGGCGCCGGCACCAGCATGGTGACGAGCGACATGTACAGAAGGCTTGCAACGCTCATCTTTTGATATGCCGATATCTTGCCGAAGCCCCGGAAATCGGCGCGCAGCATCTCCGACAGGATCCGCCAGATCTGGGTGATGCCGATGGTCAGGAGGAGCGACTCGGTGAAGCAGCCTTCTAGGAACAGGAAGCTGCCGACGAGCGCCCCGCAGGTATAGAGGACACAGGTGATGGCCTGGATCGGAATGAGTTGTTCCCCGCTCAGCCGGCCTTCATAGGCGACCTTTTTGGTCGATCCGTGGAAGATGAAATTTCTGCGGGCAAAAAGCCTCTGCAGCAGCGGGTGGCAGCTTTGTACCGGCTTGCCGTAGCAGCAGCCGAAACTGATGCAGCCGAGCCGGCCGAGCCCTTCGCCCAGGGTGTAACCAATCGACATCGCGGCCAGAACCGGGATGACCGGCAGGAAGCTCCCTTGGTCGGTGAGCAGGCGGCCCGCTGCCATCACCGCCCACGGCGCGAGCAGGATGCCGATGAAGGAGGCCCCGCCGACGGTGAAGGAATGGCGCTTCTTGTCGACCATGATCGCCACCAGCCGGGCGGCGGGAATGCAGACGGCAAGGACGATCATGACGGCCAGCATGGCTCCGGGAATGGAGATGTACATTGCCCCGAGCAGCACCAGGAGAAGGAGCAGCGAGAGCAGCTGACTGGTGGCGATAAAAAAGCCGTAATAGGTTAAATTGGTGCCCTGCCATGAATTCTCCAGGCCTTTCCGCAGCGGCACGACCGCCAGCATCTGCCAGCGCTCGCCGGGCAGGTTCCTGAAGGCCCAGCCGAGAAAATAGAGCAGAACCAGACCGAGGCCTGTCAGAAAGAAGATGTCACTCATTGTTGTTCCTCCAAAATTGATAACTGGGGTGGGGTGATAAGCGGTTCGGAGATTGCCGAACGGACCATAACGTCCGTTTCCACCAGCGGCCGGCCGAAACTGTTGGTAAACCTGCTCCGGACATCGTTGCGGTGCGAATTGGCGACGAGGTCGCCGGCGAAACGGATTCTGTTCGGCTCGAAAATGACGACGTCGGTCGAACTGCCCGGCCGGAAGAGGCTCTTGGGGCAACCTCTGGTTAAAAACATGCCGGGCCGGACGTCCCGCGGGTCGGTATAGCGCTCCTCGCTGTAGCTCTGGATAATGTCGCCGATCATCAGGGCGACGATCTCGACCATTGCCACCATGCCTATGGCCGAGCCACCCGGGGCGTCGGTGTCGATGACGGTTACCACCCGCCGGTTTTTCGAATAGAGCGAAGCCATGGCGATCAGGGCTGACGGGTTGCAGGAATGGTAGCGGCCGTCGAGATGGTAGACATCGACCACCCGGCCGCTGACCGGCACGTGGTTGTAGTGGTATTTATCCGGGGTGAGTCGAAAAACGGCAAAGTCGCCGTGGCGAAACCTGTCATGCCAGAGGCTGCCGGCCGGGCCGAGAAGTTCCTCCAGATCGAAGAATTTGTCCTTGATAAAGAGTGCCGAGCTGTCGGCCAGACTGCCGATGAGAATGCGCGAATCGGCCGGGGAGACGACGCTCGCCGAATTCCGCTTCATCGGCCGGGTTTCCCAGTAGCGAATCTGCCGCTCGAAGACCTTGAGGTGCGAGTCAAAAAACGTCAGAGGTTCGACACATTCACGCGAGTCCGCGCCGATCCCTTCGAACAGGTAGCTGCCGTTTCGTTTGGCGTTGCTCGGCAGGTCGTAATGGCAGAAGGCGAGCAGCCGGGAGATCCTGGCCGAGGTCAGCGCCCGGAACATGGCCGGCGCGCTTTCGCGGATTCCGTTGTAGAGATAATGCACACACTGGTCGCCGATCGGCTTTTCGGTGACGATCCGCCGGCTGTTCCGGTCGATGTACTGATGGGGAAAGGTGGTGAGCGACATGGCTTAGGTGAGGTTCCTTGTAAGATTCCCGCAGGAGGCTGGTCTTCAGTTCGGTCCGGTAGTAACGCTCCATCGCCGTATTGAATTCGTCGGCCGAGACCTGAAACGGGGTCTTGCCGGCCAGTTCATTGTTTACCCCGGTGACGATTTTCTTCAGCAGCCGGTTGCTGGTGTCGGCTCGCACATAAAAGGTCGGGATGCCGATGGCGCTGCCGAAAAAAATCTGCCGTCTTTCACTCTCGATGGAGGGACGATCGGGAATGTCGTGATGGTCGATCTTGCCAAGGATGATGTACCGGCAGGCGAGCGCGGTGACCAGATTCTGCATATCCACCGCTTCGGCCATGTCCTCCCGCAGGTTATGAAAGAGCGAATAGCTGCGGCCTTCGAAACCGGCGTACCCGGCGGTGGCAAAGAGACGTTGCCGGTAGGGCAGATACATGGCCATCCTCGGATCGAAGATGCCCATCTCCGCCAGTTCTTCCTTGAGCCGCTCATGGTTGCCGAGCATGCCGTTCAGGGCCGGACTGGTCTCAGTTGAGAGCAAGGTCACCAGATAGTCGATCAGGCGGAAATCGGGAATCAGGTCGCCCTTCAGCCGCAGGAGAGAGGCAAGCGTCCGGTCCAGCCAGCGCGGCCCGAACGGGGTAATGGTTTTACCGAAAAAACGTGTTCTGGCCTTTTTCTTGTTGATATTGGGCAGGCTGGTAAAGCCAATCCCCAGAGGATCCCGGGAAATCTGTTCGGAAAGTTCCGGATTCGATTCAAACCTTCTGCTGCCTTCTTTCAACTTCAGTTTATCGAGAACAATGTGCTTGAAGGTGTCGTAGGTTCCTGAATTATCGTCCCTGGCGTACACGCCGATCGCGCCCGGTTCGCCCCCCACTTCGGCCCAGTCGGTAATCTGGCCGGAGAAGATGGCGGCCAGCTGCGGCATCTCGAGGGTGTTGATTTTATTACTTCTGTTGACGATCACCGCGATCCCGTCAGTCAAGGGCGATGACGTGTTCGTTGGTGACGGCGGTCATGTCGCCCAGTCCCAGGGTTTGGAGCGAGGCGACTTCTTTGTCCTTGATCTTGCGGGATGCCATGGCTACATCGCACCCGCCCGCCTCGATGTCGGTGAAGCCGGTTGTTGAGCCATGGGCGTGGATTTCGACTGCCAGCACCTGGTCTTTGACCCGTGCCTTGAGGAAGACTTCATTTTCCTTTATGCCGGCAACCTGTTCGACCTTTTCCGCGCCAAGCACAGCGGTCAGATAATCGGAGACGAGGGCCGAAGCAAGCTTTGCGCCAATGGTATTCGACCCGTGCAGGCGCAGGATGGTTTCCTCCCGCAGGGGTACGGTCTTTGCCGATTTATGGAGTGGTCCGATGGTAATCGAGGGAGATGGGGTTTCCCGGCTCTTCTCGGTTATTGTGGCGGACCCAGATTTTTCAAGGTCTTGTGCGATTTTTCCGCTGCTTGCGGGCGAAGGTTCCGAAGTGGCGAAAGCCGGCAGCGGCGATTTGTCGGTCAGGCTGAAAGACTGGAAAAAAATGGTGAGGAGCAGGACCGGCACAACGGCGGCAAGGGCAAAAAACATTCGTGACATTACTTTGCCGTCCCGGATGAGAATGAGTCCCTTGTCGTTCTGCTGGCTCACCCGGATTCCTTTGGTCGCATTCTTCATGCAGATGAGCTGGATGTAATCCTCAAGACTGATATCGTTTAAAACCCCGAAAAAGCCATTTTCCATCAGGTTGGTTTGTATGAGATTTTCCTTCATCTTTTTTCTCGGATCAGCGGTGAATGAACATTGCGCATGTTTGTCTTATTGAACTGTCCGTTCCCTTGTAAAATGAAAAGATTCAGGACCGATTAAAAGAGTATTAGCTTTGTATTTTCGCTCTCTTGGCGAGGCGAACCCGAGATTGTTCCTGACGTAAAAGAATTAGCAGCACTTAAAAGAGCTGTTATACAAAGATAACTATTTGCCGTATCCCCCCTTTTTTTGCTCCCTGTTGTCCCCGGAACCCTCTGCAGCCATTTTGTTGTGGTAAACGTAGGGGCGGACCTACGTGTCCGCCCTTTGCATGTCCGCCCTGGTGTGCCTCCGCCACGGAAACAGGGCGAACACATAGGTTCGCCCCTACATTCGCGCCGCCGATGTTTTCGATTGTGCGGCAGGTCGGCCTGTCCGCCCCGACAAATACCCCTCTCTCAAAGAATGTCGCTGGCCAGCTCCGCCAGTTCCGAGCGCTCGCCCTTGCGCAGATCGATATGGGCATAGAGCTTCTGCCCCTGCATCTTGTCGATGAGGGTGCTGAGGCCGTTCGAGTAAATCCCCAGATAGGGATGATCGATCTGGTTGATATCGCCGGTAAAGACGATCTTGGTCCCTTCTCCCGCCCGGGTGATGATGGTCTTGACCTCGTGGGGCGTGAGATTCTGCGCTTCATCGACAATGATGAACATCCTCACCAGGCTCCGTCCGCGAATATAGGCGAGCGGCTCGATCGCCAGTTTTTCTTCGTCGAGCATAAGCTGCAGCCGCTGATTCATTTCACTTTTTTCGGCAAACTGGCCGCGGATCACCCCGAGATTGTCGTAAAGAGGCTGCATATAAGGCTTTAACTTCGAGGGGATGTCTCCGGGCAGATAGCCGATATCCTTGTTGGAAAGGGGGACGATGGGCCGGGCCAGGAGGATCTGCCGGTATTCGTTGGGATAGAGGGGCGTCGGCGGCGCATACTCCTTGCCGCTCAGTTCGCCTTCCTGGTCGTATAATCCTCCGCCATCAACCTCACCGAGCGGGCCTTCATCCGCAGATTGACGTCCTTGCTGACCAGGACGACGGCGTGATTTTTATGCTTTTGCGAAATGTGGTAGGCGATATTGAGGATGCGGTGATCCTTCTTCTCGGCATTGGGAAAGACGATGCGCAGGTCGTCATGCATCTCCTTGTCCAGGCGGATGGCGAGGATCCCTTTGCCATCGCCCAGCGCCATGCTGCCGTTGAACAGCTTGTCGGCGCTGAGCTGATCCAGGTCCCTGACAAATTGCCGGGCGTGATAATTGATAATCTGACTGCCTTTTTTGAACTGATCCAGTTCTTCAAGGACCGGGATCGGGATGATGATATCGTGCTCCTCGAAATGGTAGATGCAGGAGCTGTCGTGGAGGATGACGTTGGTGTCGAGGATGAAGATTTTCTTTCTTTTCGGCATGATGTTTTCGCTCAGGTTAGAGTGGGTATCGGGAGCAAGGGGGCAACTGCGGCATTCATTCGGACAGCGGCGACCCGCTCATACGAGAATCGTCTCCTCGATTCGGTGTACTGTTTGTACAGGGGCGGCACCGCCGTGCCGAGGTTATCGAGCAGCGACTTCAGTTTGCGGAAATCGGCCTGGTAGTCCCGGCCGGTGAATTCCTGCGCCAGAGTGGCGAGCGGCACGGAGAAACTAAAAGGGTTGCGGGAACAGGGGGAATCGCCCGGGCCGGTGAAGTAGAGTTTGTAAAAGTAGATGAGCAGTTCTTTGGCCAGTTGCGGCATGGCGTTACTGATGCTGACCGGGCCGAAAAGATAGCGGTAGTGGGGGTTCTTCGCGAGAAAGGCGCCGATGCCGTACCACAGATAATCAAGGCTGCGCCTTCCCCAGTAGCGCTGCTGGACAAAACTGCGGCCGAGCTCCAGACCTTCCCGCAGGAAATAGCTCTGCCGGCTGTCCAGCTTAAACAGGCTGCCGGAATAGAGCCCGTCGGAACCTTTCTCGCCGACGATTCTGCCGGCATCGACAAAGCGGTAGGCCCCGGCGATCTCCAGCTCTTTCTCATCCCAGAGGATGAGATGGCGGTAATACCAGTCGAAATGGTCGAGATCCCGCCGTTTGCCGGTTCCTTCGCCCACCGCCCGAAACGTGAGTTCCCGCAGCCTGCCGATCTCCCGCATGATCGGCGATGAATCGACCGGGTCAAAAAGATAGATGGTCTTGCCGTCGGGGGTCCGGCCGAGCCTTTCGCCCTGGCCGACGGCTTTCTTGAGGTCGGCCTTGCGTTCCGGTCTGGCGATGGCCGACTCGGTGGCGAGAAAAGCGGTCTCCTGCCGTGGCCGATGCGGTACAGATGCTTTCTGAACAGCTTGACCTTGTCCCGGCGGCGAATGTTCTCGCCGCTGTACGCCTTGTAGGGGATGACCGAGCCGATGGTCATCCGCAGCTGCCTCTCCCGCTGGTAAAACATCTCGCCGACCAGCATGAGTGTCGACAGCGGCTTGGCGACCAGCGAGGCGAGATAGAAAGGGAGAGAGTTGCGGCCTTCGATGTAGATCGGCAGAATGGGGGCCTTGGCTCGCTCGGCGATTTTCAGGAATCCGCGCTGCCACTGGCAATCTTTGACGCCGCCAAGACCAAAGCGGGAAACCTCGCCGGCAGGGAACATGATTACCGCCTGCTGGCCCAGAAGAGCACTGTCGATTCGGTCGATATGCCCTTTTCTGCTCGTGCCGGTCATATTGCGGACGGGCAGCAACAGGGAGCGCAGCGGCCGAATGGACATCAGCAGGTCATTGGCGATGATCTTGACATCCGAGCGGATGTCGTGAACAAGCTTCAAGAGGGCAAGCCCATCGAGGGAGCCGATCGGATGGTTGGCAATGATCATCACTTTGCCGGAAGCGGGGATGTTCTCGCGCTGGCGTTCGGATACGGCAAAGCTGAAATGAAAATAATCCAGCACCTGCTCGATAAATTCGATGCCGTGCAGGTGGGGATATTCTTTGGCAAAGTCAATAAATGCCTGCTCATGAAGCACTCGGCGCAAGGCGGACTTGATAATCGGTCCGCTGAACTTGCGCCCATTGAGGGCAGGGAAATGTTCGGTAACTACCTGATCGATGGTAAACATGGCACCTGTTATGAGAGAGGGAGGGGGGCGGCAGAAATCGGATCGGTATCGCTTTCAGACCATTCCTGGATGGATGGAGAGTAATGGGGCAGTGTTAGAAAAACAATAGATTCAGCTTAGGGCTTGGTTATCTGCTCAGGCTGGAGAGAGGAGTCCCTTAACGAAAATTCTTCGCAAACACCATGCAAATGATTTTTCCAAGGGACTGATATGGACTGACTGCCGGTTGTTAACCTATCGCCGTTTCAATACCGGGATGCCTTTTTCCGCCATTTCCCGGGCATAAGCCTCAACCCCGATTGCCGAAATCAATTTGACGGAAGCCGGCCGGTCCGACTTGAAGATCAAGGCAAAGATCTTGGCGAAAATGTTGTTGAATTTCCGGCAGTCCTGCACATCGGCGAATTCAGTGCATTCCGCGCAGGTGTGGTAGCCTTTTTCCTTGGTGCAGGTCCGGATTTTACACCAGGTGGCCTTGACGTTTTCGGCACAGCCGGGGCATTTGACCTTCTTGTACCGGTGACATGACCCGCAGTAGAGACCGCAGGCGGCAACGAGTTCACTTTTGGCTGGGTTGTTCATAGATCCTCCTGTCTATTTTTGTCCGGATAATTGAGCAGGAACGGGGGACATCCCCAACTTCCGGAGATATCGTAGCAGACGGCTGTGACACCCCTATGTCAAGTTGGTGTAAAGTTTCTGCATGGCCATGCATTTCTTGCCGATCGCCTCCCGCCAGCGTGGTGGGGCAAGCACCTCGACATCGCTGCCGAAGCTGAGGAGAAAAGACATGATCCAGTCGTCCTCCGGCATGGTCAGGGTGGCAATGAGCGAGCCGTCCGTTTCATAGCGCAACTGGGGCGGGGCGAAGTGTTCCTCGACCTTGATCCGGACTTCCGGGACGAACTTCAGGATGAGCTCCACCGGGGGTCGGTTGTCCCGCTCGAAAAATCGGTCGAGAGGGGCGACCGGCCGCCGGACGAAATGCTCTTGCACCGTTTGCAGGTGACGCATCCGCGATAGGCGGAAGAGCCTGAAATCCTCACGTTCCCGGCAATATCCCAGCAGGTACCAGGTAAAACTTTTATAGAGCAGGGTGTGCGGTTCGACTCGGCGCCGGCTGTTCCTGCCATCGGCACCGGTATAGGCGAAGTCGAGGAGCAGGGAACGGCTCACCGCATCGTGCACGGTCTGTACCGTGTCCCGGTGGTTGCCGGCCATGCCCCAGGGACTGATGTCAATGACGAAAGAATCGGCATGGGTCCGGTAGAGCGGTTCTTTATCTTCGGGGATGAGTGCTGTAACCTTCTCGATAATGCGGTCGAGATCGCCATTCCGCAGGGTCCTGTTGACCCCTTTCAGGGCCGTCAGGAGGGAGAGCATATCACTAAAAGTGAGGAGCTGCCGGCTCAGCTTATAGTTGTCCGGCAGGGTCAGGCCGCCTTCGTGGCCCTGGGCGGAGACTACCGGGATGCCCGCGCCATTCAGGGTTTCGACATCGCGGTAGATAGTCCGCACCGAGACTTCGAAGTGTTCCGCCAGTTCTCCCGCGGTAACCCTTCGGCGGTTGAGCAACATCACGGTGATGGCCAGCAGGCGTTCGATCTTCAAATCTATTGCAAACCTATGGTTATCGGTGGAAAACGATCATGCCTGTCGTTGCGGTACAGTCGAGAAGTGATGATAGCTGTTTTCGGTATCGAAAGTCGAGTGTTTTCCACAGGAAGAAAGGATAGGGTGTCAGCTCCCGCCCCGTTTCTGCGGTTCCGCCGAGCGGCGGTCGCGGACGATGACCGAGCCGGATGTTTCCTTCGCCCGTTTTTTCAGATCGCTGGCAATCGAGGAGACCTCGGCGAACGAACTGATATGATGGATTTCCGTGCTGACAATGCCGATGGACAGGGACAGCAACCCGAATTGCTGGGTGTTGCCGGTCCGGTCAAGACTGGTATACGACCCCTGCCGGCATTCTTCCCCGGTATGAAAGCGACTGAGCATTTTGTCAAACTGATCGATGATATACTGGCAGATCATCACGGAATTGCGGGGGCGGGTAATCAGGATGAAGTCGTCGCCGCCAATGTGTCCGGCAAAACCGATGGTGTTGCCCTCCCATTTGTTCAGGGCCTCAACCATCAGGTCGCCGACCGATTTGATCACCCGGTCGCCCATTTCGAAACCATGCCGATCATTGAAGGGTTTGAAGCTGTCCAGGTCGATGTAACAGACGTCGAAATGGATCGACTGGGAGAGCATTTTGGCAATTCGCCGCTGGATATATTCGTTGCCGGGCAGGCCGGTCAGGGGATTGGCGCCGCGGGCCAGCATCATGCTGTTTTCGGTCACCGCATTGAGAATGGCGCTGACCGAGACGGTGCCGAAATATTTGCCGCTGCGGGTGATGCAGATATCGTCGTAGATGGAGATCCGCTGGCGATTTCGAGAACGATAGTGTGTTTTGGAATGGAATACTTGTTTGCGAGGATTCCCGTGGTCCCCGCGCTGTGGTCGGGATGGAGCAGGCTGGTCGGGCAGATGTTGAGAAAGAGCAAAGCCTCTCTGTCATTCAGCCCCTGGGCGGCAGCCAGGGCCAGGCCGTTTTGCCGGCACCGCATATCCAGCTGGAGCGTCCTGCCGCAGATCCTGGCCTGATGGAAGAGTTCCTCGATATTGTCGAAGGGATTGGGGTCGACGATGCGGCACAGGGCCTCGTAGGCAAAGACTTTTGCCTGCTGGAGACTGACGATAGGCTGAAAATGGGCGGTAAGACGGTTGTTGTCGAGGAGGTCCTTGATGACTGTCTCATTGGTTGGCAAATTGTATGGACATCGCGGTCGAGATATACCGCCGTTGTGTTTGGAAAGCATTAGAGGCTGGTAAGATTTGGGATAAAGACGGACATCCCCATTTATCGTTTCTAACAATCCATATGTCTTGACAAAATTGCTGAAATGGAAGAATCCTTTGACCATTCATCAAAATGCCGAATCAGACTCAACCATGAAATAAAGCATCGGCTCAATAAATCCGGAGAGTGGAGGTGTCGTATGGAGTTTGCAACAGTTCTCGTAGAAACGACGGAAAAACATGTCGGGATTATTACCCTGAACCGTCCCGATCAGCTCAATACTTTCACCAGCCGGATGGCCGGGGAGCTTCATGCCGCACTCCTGGCCATGGAGGCGGACAACACTGTTCGGGTTATCCTCCTGAAAAGTTCCGGCCGGGCATTCTGTGCCGGGATCGATGTCAACGAACTTGCCGGCAAATCGGCGACGCAGTACCGGGAGTGGATAGAGTGGATGGAAAATCCCCTGGTGGCCATATCGACCATGAAAAAACCTGTCATCGCCCAGCTGCAGGGCGTTGCCACCGCCAACGGCATGGGACTCGCGGCGGCGGCCGACTTGGTGATTGCCTCGGATCGAATGAAAATGGGCCTTACCGCCATCAATGTCGGCCTCAACTGTGTCGGTCCGATTCTGCCGGTCTCCCGGTGCGTCGGGCGAAAAAAGGCCCTGGAGCTGCTGCTCTTTGGCAATCTCTTGAAAGCCCAGGAAGCCCAGGACCTCGGCCTGGTGAACAGGGTCGTCGCCCACGATGAACTCGACGAAGCCGCCCTGAAATGGGCGGAAGACCTGGCACAACGAAGCCCTCTGGCCGTGCAGATTGCCAAAAAAGCCTTCTATCAATCCGAGGATATGGACTATCAAAAACAGTTCCAATATATGAACGAGGCCTTTGCCCGATTGTGCACTACCGACGATGCCAAGGAAGGGGTGGCAGCCTTTCTGGAGAAAAGAAATCCCAATTGGAAGCTGCGGTAAGGTTTGATGACTGCTCCCGTCGCGAAGATATGTTGACGTGGATACGCCGACACAAAACAATCGGATGCAGGCTGTCGGATTACTATCGATTCAAGGCTGTAAATGTTTGCACGTTCAAAACAAAACGAGCAGGAGAAATTATGACACATCATCTTCAAGCTTTTAGGCCGCTCGAGAATGATCCCCTGACATTTCTTGTGGCAAAAGAGAAAGATCTTCATGAAAATGGCGGTATTAATATCAAAAAGTCAAAAGAGAAAGTAGTTTCTTTCGCCGATGTCTGTAAAATTATTATTGGTGATGGCTTTTTGTTTCAGACATTGACTCCACACGAGATGAATATTCATTCGTTAGGGGAGCGGATATCGCGTTTTGCAACACGTCCTTTCCCTGCTCCCTCTTTGATCGAGTTTATGGCAGTTACGAAAAAGTTGCTTGCAGGACGCGAGCCTAAATCAAGTGAATATGCTCACCGATTCTATCAAAATGGCGGCCAGTCGCCCGCAGCTTTCCGTGTTCTGCGGCGTTATGGCGATGACGTTGTTGTGTCGAGCGAGCGCACCCATTTTGTCGGCGATGTTATGCTTCTCGGGACATTTATTCAGATGGCAGAAGCCTTTAAACGATTTGGCGAAAAAACTGGTTTTAACTCGGATTTTGTTGGCGAGTTGTCACTTGCGCGACGAACCATTGAAGCAGAGGCGGGTGTAACTCCAGTTTTTCATGAGAATTTTCGTCCTGTAGTTTTGACAATTCCATATTTTGACGGGAACCATTGGCATCCACCTGTTCTTGTTTTATTGCAACCCGGCGATGTTGTGTGGAACACCAACGCCGAAGCCATGTATCTTTTGAATGAATTTACAATCAATCCTCATGGAATAGGTCCAAAAAGCGCTGTACCCAACCGCACTTTTGTCAAAACAACCGGGAGCAGCTGCAGCGCCACCACGCTGGTCGGCTATGGCAGATACATGCACAGAATTTTGCGTTGCGGCAAACGCGCTGTTTTTTTGGGCTCCGAGTAAACAAAACAGGTGGTGACAACTATGCAGAACACTATCCTGCCTGAATATATCGATCATCTCCTGTTGCCGGGCAGCTATCCGCATCCGGTGGGCGAGATCGAGCTGGTGCAGACGCACATCTCGTTTGTCATCCTCGCCGGCTGCTATGTCTATAAATGGAAGAAGCCGGTCGATTTCGGCTTCGTCGATTTCTCCAGCCCGGCCAAAAGGAAATATTTCTGCGAGCAGGAATTGCAGCTGAACCGGCGCCTCTGTCCCGAGATTTATCTGGGAACGATCTGGCTCAGCCGGGAGGGTGAATCCTTTCGCCTGGAGGGGGAGGGCGAAATCGTCGAATATGGCGTGAAGATGGTGCGGATGCCGGAAGAAGGCATGATGAGCCGGGTCATCGGCGCGGGCGGGGTACAAGAAGAGCATCTCGATCGGATTGTCGCAATTCTTGACCCCTTTTACCGGCAGGCCGACGGCGGTGAGCGGGTGCGGGCGAATGGCCGGGCGGAGGCGGTTGCCCGGACAATAGCCAATAACTTTGCCCAGACGGCGCGGTTTGTCGGCGGCGCAGCGCTCGGTGCCGGCCGATTTGCCGCCATCAAGGCGTATATGGACGCCTTTCTCCGGCAGGACGACCTCTTTGCCGAGCGGGTAGCCGCGGGGCGTATCCGCGATTGCCACGGCGATCTCTATTCGGGTAATATCTGTCTGGCCGCAAGGAATAAAATATATATTTTCGACTGTATTGAATTCAACGAGAGCCTGCGCTTCATTGATATTGCCGCCGATGTGGCGTTTCTGGCCATGGATCTTGATTTCCATGGCTATCCCGGCCTGAGCGACTATTTCATCGAGCGATTCATCGGCAAGTCCGGCGATGAGGGGTTGCGGAAGATGCTCAATTTCTATAAATGTTATCGTGCCTATGTGCGGGGCAAGGTGGGCTTGCTGACTTCCGCCGATCCAACCCTGGAAAAAAGCAAAGCCGAAGAGTCGCTGGCGACGGCCGGCCGATATTTTCAACTGGCTGAGGAGTATGCCGGCAAGCAATGGGTGAGTCGACCAAGCTGATCGCGGTGTTTCTGGGCTTGACTGGTTCGGGCAAGAGTTATCTGGCCGGAGCCTGGGCCGAAAAACACCATTTTCCCTACTTCAACACCGATGTGGTCCGCAAACAACTGGCGGGGATCGATCCCACCGAATCCCGGCCCGACGAGGCGGGGCAGGGGATATATTCAGCCGAATTCACCCGCCGGACCTACGACGCCATGCTGGCTTCGGCCCGGGAGGCCCTGCAGGATCCCGCCGTCTCCTGTGTGGTGCTTGACGGGTCGTACCAGACCGAGGCGGAGCGGAACCGCCTGCGCCGGACCTTTCAGGATTGCAGCCGGATTGTTTTCGTTTGGTGCAGCTGTGATGAAACCGTCACCAAAGCCCGTCTGGCTGCGAGAGCGGCCGACCCTGCAGCCGTTTCCGATGGCCGCTGGGAGATTTACCTGCACCAGAGAGAAACATACGAGTACCCCGAGGAGTTGCCGTTCGAGCAGTTCCGGCGGCTCGATACCAACGCTGCCCTCGACTCCCTGCTGAAGCGGCTCGACAATATCTTGTAGCGGTATGGTGCACTCTGTGCACCATACTTGATAACGGCTTATAAACTGAAGTCAAAGGTCAGATATACATCGCTGTTGGATGTTTGCAGGGTCGAATCTTCGGGCATCCCCAATGCCGCCGTCCGTTTATCGTGTTTGCCGATGATGGAAAACTGGAGATTGTCGGTGAGATTGATCCCGAGTTTGACCCCCATATTGAGCGAGCTGAGCATATTGTCGGCTGCCAAGCTACCGGTCAGGTGATCCCGATCGGAGTATTGCAGCAGCATCGCCAGGGACCAGTGGTTATTCGCGGGAGCAAGCAGGGTGTTCAGGCCGAGCGTTCTTTTGGGGGCATCGAGGAAGTCGGGGTCTTCCAATGAATAATCGAAAAATGTTATGGACGGGGTAATGATGAGCCAATCGCTGGGCTGGAAATTGCTGGCGAGTTTCAGCCCCTGCCTGACCGCAGTATCATACGAAGCATAATCATCGAGCCGATAGCTCATATTCCGGGTTGAGGGATCGAATCCCCGCTGCCAGACCGTTGCGGTATCGAATGTTTCGTGAATTGCGCTGAGGTTCATATTGAATCCGTCGGCAAGGACATGGTCGTATCCGACCTCGTAAAAATTGAGAGTCGGATGATCCATATCGCGGGCGTCGAATGATTCGTCGGTGAAGGTGTTGAAATCGACCTGGAGAAACGAGGATGACTGAGACCGGAATTCGTCGCGGGTATAGCCGGTTAAAGTGCCGTTCTGTTGAACGGGTATTTCGAGGGAACTCTCAAACCTGATCTGGTCGCCATCCCCATTGGAGTTCAAGGCCAGATGGCGCTTCGAGCCGACAAAACGCTTCTTCCAGTAGCGGTCGTCAAGGCTCGAAACCGTGACTCCCTGACTGCTGCTGGCATGGATGAATTGGCCATCCGAAAGGTACACGCCGACGTGGCTGATTCTTCTTTTCTTTTTGTAGGTGTTGCCGAAAAAAATCAGATCGCCGGGCTGCAGGTCGTCGGCGGTGGTTATTTTCTGAAGCTCCGAGGAGCTGAACTGGCCGATAGAGTTGTGCGGCAGGTCGATGCCAAAGAGTCGATCGTAGATCATTCGGGCAAAACCCGAACAATCCAGACCCCGCTCCGATGTTCCACCTTTGCGATAGGGGATACCGAGGAATTCTTTGGCTTCGTCTTCAAACTTCTGCTCGGTGAGACCAAAAGACGAAAGAGGGGAGTCGGATTTGTTACCCAAGCCAAAGGCGCTGGGGGATGATACGGCGATGAGGGTACTGCAAATGATCCAAATGATGCTTTTGGAAAACGAAAAGTGTCGAATTTGTCTTTGCATGGTCCAGTCGTCAATTTTTTTTAATACCTGGATTGGAAGATTTCAGGCTTCCGTAACACCGCCTCGAACGGTGTGAAACCGCAGATTGTTAGTTTTTTCAAGAGTTGTTCTGCACAACCCAACTGGGCGAAAACGGCGAATGCACATTTTGCCGATAATGGGTTTAACCCCCCCAGGAAATAGTCTATTCCGGGGGGGCTTGTCAACCCTCAATTGCTTCTTGCCGTAACAAAAAGTGGAATGAATTCGCCGTTCTCAGGGTATTGTTAGGAGGTGCTGCCGCGACGAACAAGGCGATTTGCGGTGTTTTTTATAGTTCCTTGGGGTAAATATTTGCCTGCTTTTCGAAAAGATTTTTTACAGACTGAGGAGGAGTGGTATGGTAGATCGAAACGTGAGAGACTTGTACGACAAGTATCGCCGGCACGAGATCAGTCGAAGACAATTTCTGGAGAGACTGGCCATTGTTGCCGGGGGAGTTGCTGCAGCCTATGCGATGCTTCCCCTGCTGGAGAACAATCTGGCGTATGGTGGGGTTGTGGCCGTGGACGATTGCCGGCTGGCAACGGAGCAGGTCAAATACCCCGGCGAAAATGGCGAGATCCATGGCTACCTGGCACGGCCCAAAGATGCGGCCAGACTGCCCGGTGTTGTAGTGATCCACGAGAACCGGGGCTTGAACAGCCACATTGAAGACGTCGCCAGGCGGATTGCCCTGGCGGGCTTTCTGGCCGTCGCGCCGGATGCCCTGTCGCCCCTGGGCGGATCGCCCGCCGATCCGGAGAAGGCGATCGGCATGATCAAAAGCCTGCCGATGGACGAGACCATTAAAAACTTCGCCGCCGCGGCCGCCTACCTGAAGACCCATCCCCAGTCGACCGGCAAGGTCGGAGTTGTCGGCTTCTGCTGGGGCGGGGCCATGGCCAACCTGCTGGCGGTCCATTCAGCCGACATTATTGCCGCCGTACCCTATTACGGCAAACCGCCGCAGGCCGGGGATGTAGCAAAGATCAAAGCCTCCCTGCTCCTCCATTACGCCGGGCTGGATGAACGTATCAATAAGGACATTCCGGAATTCAAGGCGGCGCTGGAGAAAAACAAAATCGACTTTGAGCTGTACATGTATGAGGGGGCAAACCACGCTTTCAATAACGATACCAACAGCGAGCGGTACCATAAGGAGGCCGCCGAACTGGCCTGGACACGAACCATCGAGTTTCTGAATAGAAGGCTGAGGGCTGAGGGCTGATAGCTATCCCTCCAGACACCATTTTGCCCAGGCTCTTCAATACCTTGAAAATTCAATTCTTGTTTTCCACCCCAACAAGGATGCGCCGGCAGGAATCCCCCGCCCCTTGCGGGAGGGGGCAGGGGGAGGGGGAGGTG
>CAYTVF010000002.1:38587-59106 GCA_964441345.1 uncultured Desulfopila sp.
CAATCCCCTCCCGTCAAGGGAGGGGAAGCGGAACCAATCGGACAAAGTACATACTATTAAACTGAATAGATACAGCATTTTTTATACTTCCTGCCGCTTCCGCACGGGCAGGGCTCATTCCTGCCCGTGCCGTCCCAAACAGGCCGGCGGCCGGCGGCGGCCGGTTGCTGCCATTGCCCGGACACCGCCTGGACAAAGGGCGTGCAGTGGTTGAAAAAGAGTTTGTAGCCGGCACACAGGTAGTTCTCTTTCTCCGAATTATCTGCGCCTGTTACGAAGCGGTTTTTCGGGCATTCGCCGTTACACATCGCCAACACCTCGCAGAACTTGCACTTTTGCGGAAGGGATGTCCGTTTGGCCTCGCCGAAGGCGGCCAGCCGGTCCGATCCCAGGATTTCGGCAAGGGGGGTGTCGGCGATGTTGCCCACCCGCTGGGCAGGCAGGACAAAGTGGTCGCAGGCATAGACGTCGCCGTTGTATTCGACCATCGGAATATCGCCGCAGGTCGGCCGGAAGAGGCAGAGGGAATGATCCTGGCCAAAGGCGGTCCGCGCCGCCTCCTCAAAGATCTGCACTTTGACGCTGCCGATATCTTCGGCCAGCCATTCATCGAATATCGTACACAAAAAAGCGCCAAAGGCTTCCGGCGGCACCGTGCGCTCGCCGACGCCTTCTCCCACCCGTTCGACGAGGGGCAGAAAGCTCAGGTATTTCACGCCGATCGATTTAAAAAAGCGATAGACCTGCAGGGCGACAATGCGGCGGAAATAGTCGATGCCGAGCAGCGTCGGTTCGCCGCCGTTCCAGGAGAAACGTACCGTCGGCCCCGGGTGGGCACCGATATGTCCGGCGATATACCTTTCCAGCAGATCTTCCGTCATCCGCGGCGCAGGATCTCCTGCAAACAGGCTGTTTTTCTGCAGATAATAGCAATAGCTGCAGTCGAGGTTGCAGCGATAGCCGGCCGGCTTGGCAAAGATCTGGAAATCGCTTACGGTTTCTTTTTATCATCGGCAGATTGCCGGAAAACCGTTTCAGCCAAAAAAATCGGATAATGGTGCAGCAGACCGGAGACTGATGTTGACATCGTAAATCTTATCCTATTTACTGGTCTGTAACTAAACTGGGGTGAACCATTTATCCACACGGGGTTACTTGCTTTTTCAGGGCAAAAAGGAGACGGCGGTGAAAACGGCGGAGAAAACTGCGGTGAAAACGGCATACTGGTTGCAGGGCGGTGGCTGTGGCGGGGATACCTTCTCGTTTTTAAGCAGTGAATATCCCGACGTCATCGAGCTCTTTCGAACCTTGAATATTCAGCTGCTCTGGCATCCCTCCCTTTCCAACATTTCCCCCTGCAGCCACGAACAGCTTCTGGAAGAGATCCTTGCCGGGCGGCAAGCCCTCGACATCCTCCTGGTCGAAGGCTCGGTTATCTGCGGTCCGGCCGGGACCGGAATGTTCCACACCAGGGACGGGCATCCCAAGAAAGAGCTGGTCTACAGCCTGGCCTCGCAGGCCCGGGTGGTGATCGCGGTCGGGACCTGTGCCTGCTTCGGCGGCTTTGGCGCCGATGACATTATCGAGTCGACCGGCCTGCAGTTTGCCAAAAAAGAACGGGGCGGTTTTCTCGGCAGGGAGTTCACCGCCAAATCCGGCCAGCCGGTGATCAACCTGGCCGGCTGTCCCTGTCATCACGATGTCGTCGCCGGAGCGATCATGTCCGCCGCGGGCGGCGTAACCCTCGAACTGGACAAATATCAGCGTCCGCTCGAATGGTACGCCACCACCGTCCACCAGGGATGCACGCGCAATGAATACCACGAATACCGGGTCGAGGAATCCGATTTCGGCGAAATGGGCTGCCTCTTTTTCCATATGGGCTGTGCCGGGCCGCTGGTGCCGGGTCCCTGCAACAAACTGTTGTGGAACCAGCAATCGTCGAAACCCCGGGTGGGGGTGCCGTGCTTTGGCTGTACCGATCCCGAATTTCCGCGGGCGACGCCATTTTTCCAGACGCCCAATATCGAGGGCATTCCGCTCTCTCTGCCCATGGGGGTCAACCGCGCCCACTATATGGTCTACAAAGGTATGGCTGCCGCCGCTGCGCCCGAGCATCTGAAAAACCGGGCATCGAAAGTTTAGAAATGCATTTTCACGCAGGGTATCCGGGAATCTCAACGCAGGG
Organism: uncultured Desulfopila sp.; assembly: GCA_964441345.1. Lineage (GTDB taxonomy): Bacteria > Desulfobacterota > Desulfobulbia > Desulfobulbales > Desulfocapsaceae > Desulforhopalus_A. The sequence continues at coordinate 40,776 of CAYTVF010000002.1, forward strand.
AAGGACACAGCCGGCATGGTGAAGACAACGAAGGGCATCAACATCCCCCTCAACAGGGCCGAGGGGGATCTGGAAATACGGGTCGAGGTTGAAGACGGCGTCATCACCGAGGCCTGGAGTGCCGGCACCATGTATCGCGGTTTCGAAGGGATGATGCAGGGGCGCGGGGCCCGGGACGGTCTGGTGATGACCCCGCGGGTCTGCGGGATCTGCAGCCTGACCCACCTCACCGCGGCCGCCCTGGCCCTCGATGCCATCAGCGGCGTCACTCCCCCCGACAACGGTCGCCGATTGCGCAACCTTGCCCTGATGGTCGAAACCATGCAGAGCGATATCCGCCAGGCGGTATTGATGTTCATGGTCGATTTTGCCAACCGGGACGCTTACCGCGACCACCCGCTGGGCGAAGAGGCTCGACATCGTTACAGCCCTCTGGCGGGAAGGGCGGCAATCGAAGTGATTCGGGAGAGCAAACGGCTGCTGCAGGTGGTGGCCATCATCGGCGGGCAATGGCCCCACACCTCCTTCATGGTGCCCGGCGGCGTGACCTCGATTCCCGAAATATCGAAGATCCTGCAGTGCCGAATTATCATCGATCGCTTTTGCACCTGGTATGAACGAAGTATCCTGGGATGTTCGATAGCCCGCTGGCAGGAAGTTCGCAGCGTCGACGATCTCTACGCCTGGCTGCTCGAAAAGGAGTCGCATCGCGACAGCGAGGTCGGCTTCTTTCTCCGTTTTGCCCGCAAGGCGGATCTCGACTCGTACGGCAAAGGTCCCAATCGCTTTCTCTCCTACGGGAATTATCCGCTTCCCCTGGCGACGGCCGTGCAGGGTCGTGGGGGCAGGCTGACCGGCGCCGGTTACGCGGTCGGAACCGCGGTTTTCCCCTTCGAACCATCCATGATCGCCGAGGATATTTCCCATTCCTGGTACGAGCAGGGCAGCGACCCTTTGCATCCCTTTGATGGCCGGACCAAGCCCTACGCCTCCGGCCAGAGCGGCCCCTGGTATTCCTGGATCAAGGCCCCGAGGTATGGCGGGGAGGCCGTTGAAACCGGGCCTCTGGCGGAAATGGTGATCGATGGCAACCCGCTTTTCCGGGAGATGATCGAGCAGAATGGCCCGAGCGTCATGGCGAGGGAGCTTGCCCGTCTCGTCCGTCCCGCCGAGCTCCTGGCGCCGCTGTCGATATGGCTGAACGAACTCCTGACCGGGCGGGAGGAAAGCTTCTATCATCCGGTGGGGGCCATTGCCGATGGCGAGGGCGCGGGCATGATTGAGGCCGCCCGCGGCGCCTTAGGCCATTGGGTGAAAGTCGAGGATGAGAAAATCGTGCACTATCAGATCATCACCCCTTCGGCCTGGAACGGCTCGCCGCGCGACGGGCGGGGCGGGCGCGGCGCGTGGGAGGAGGCGCTGATCGGCACGCCGATCAAGGACACCCAAAATCCGGTGGAGGCCGGGCATGTGGTCCGCTCTTTCGATCCCTGCCTGGTGTGTGCGGTCCATTGTCTGCATAAGGGCAGGAAGGCAGGCTCCCTGGCTATAGGTATGAACCGGTGAAAGGGTTCATCATCTGTATCGGCAACCGCTTCATCGACTCCGACGCGGCCGGTCCCCTGGTATTCGACCGGCTTATGGCCATGCAGCCGCTGCCGCTCGGGATTGAACTCATCGAGGGCGGACTCGCCGGGCTGAACCTCCTGCCGCATCTGGAAAGGGGGGGCAGGGTGGTCTTTGTCGATGCGGTTCAAGGATTCGCCGAAGCGGGGGAGATCGTCCTGCTCGACCGGCAGGAGATACTCGGTATCGAAAGCCAACCCCATTTCGACCATGGCGCAGGTTTACCCTATGTGCTGGCAGTGCTTCCGCGGGTCTGTGACGGAGAGCCGGCGGAGGAGATTTTCCTGCTCGGGCTTGAAGGCAGATGTTCCATGCCGACAATCGAACGGGCTGCCCGGCTGAGTATTGCCGTCGCGGTTCATGGCGTAAAGGGTCTCGGGTGATGGAAAAGAGCAGAGAAGAGATGCAGATGGAAATCGACATGCTGCGCAGTGAGATCAAAGTTGCCCGGGAGGCGGCGGAAATTACCGCCGATTTTGTGGTCAGGCAGTTTGAGCAGACCGAACAGATGCTGCATCGCTTTCAAAGCGCCAATGCCGAGCGGCAGGCTGTTCTCGATGCCGCCACCCAGCTGTCCATCATCGCCACCTACCTCGACGGCACCATCCAGCTCTTCAGCACCGGGGCTGCGACCCTGCTCGGTTACAAGCCTGTCGAAATGATCAACAAGCGCAACATCCTCTCCCTCCATCTGCCGGAAGAGCTCGATCATTACGGCAAGAAGGTCAGCGGGATCGAGGGTTCCAGCCTGCATGACATGGAAGTGTTCGATCAATTCGTCAAACAGAAGCACAGCCGTGCCCAGGAGTGGATCTATGTGTGCAAGGACGGCACCCACCTGCCGGTGAGTTTGTCCGTCACCAGTCTCTACAGTCCGGTCGGCCGGGTGGTCGGCTATCTCTTCGCGGCGATGGATATGACCCGCCAGAAACAGATGGAGCGCGAGTTGATTCAGGCGAAGGATTCGGCGGAATCGGCCAACGCCTCCAGGGGCGATTTTCTCGCCCGGATGAGTCACGAGATCCGCACGCCGATGAACGGCATCGTCGGCATGGCCTCCCTGCTGCAGAAAACCGCCCTCGATCCGAAACAGCATAATTATGTGGAGAAGTTGCTCGGTTCCGCCAATACCCTGTTGCGCCTGATCAACGATATTCTCGATTTTTCCAAGATCGACGCCGGCAAACTGCAATTGGAGGAAGTCACCTTCAATCTCGAAGATATTCTCGGCAATATTGCCAATGTCATCGGCATGCAGGCGGAGAAAAAAGGGCTGGAGTTTCTGTTCCGGATAGGGCCCGAGGTGGTCTATAATCTTATCGGCGACCCGCTGCGTCTGGGCCAGGTCCTGATGAATCTGGCCGGGAATGCGGTCAAGTTTACCGAGCGCGGTGAAATTGTCATTTCCGTCAGCCTGGAAGAGCGGCGCGGCGACGAAATCACCCTGCGCTTTTCGGTCCGCGACAGCGGCATCGGCCTGCAGCCGGAGCAGATCCAAATCCTCTTTTCGGCCTTCAATCAGGCCGACGATTCGATTACCCGCAAATACGGCGGCACCGGGCTCGGTTTGGCCATCTGCAAACAGCTCGCCGAGCTGATGGGCGGCAGGATCTGGATTGAAAGTGAGCCGGGCAAGGGCAGCGAGTTCATTTTCACCGCGAAAATGCGGCTTTCGGCCAATGTCCGGGAACGGAGGGAGCAGCCGTCCGAATATCTCCGGGGGTTGCGCGCCCTGGTGGTCGATGACAACGAGGTGGCCCGCGATGTCCTCTCCTCCATGCTGACCTCCTGGAAAATCAGGGTGGATACCGCCGTCGACGGGATTTCCGCACTCACCTGCCTGGAAGAGGCCGTGCAGCAGGGCAAACCCTACGATGTCGTGCTGCTCGACTGGATAATGCCCGGCATCGACGGGATCGAGACGGCCCGGCGGATCAAGGCCAACGCGTCCTTCGCCAGGGTTCCGGCGATGTTGATGGTGACTGCCAACGGCCGGGAAGAGGCCTTCATCGAAGCGGGGCGGGTGGGCCTCGACGGTTTTCTGCTGAAACCGGTGTACGCCTCGGTAATGTATAACACCCTGCTCGATATTCTCGGCATCGCACCGGTTTCCGGACCGCTGACCACCATTGAGAGTATTCAGACGGTCGATCTGGCCTCCATCCAGGGGGCCCATGTCCTGCTGGTGGAAGACAACAGCATCAATCAGGAGGTAGCAACCGAATTTCTCCGGGATGCCGGGATGGTGGTTACGGTCGTCTCGAACGGCCGCGAATGTTTGAATGCCCTGCATTGCCGGTCCTACGACCTGGTCCTGATGGATATTCAGATGCCGGTGATGGATGGCCTGGAGGCAACCCGCAGAATCCGCAACAACAGCCGGTTCAAGGATCTGCCCGTGATTGCCATGACGGCCCATGCCATGACCGGCGATCGCGACAAAAGTCTGGCGGCGGGGATGAACGACCATATCACCAAACCGATCGATCCGGCAGCCCTCTATCAGGCCTTAAAGAAGTGGATAGGACAGAAACACCCGGCATCGCCCGGTCCGGATCTCCCCCTGCAATCTCCTGTTTCGCCGGCAGGCGGCGACCTGCCGCTGCCGCATCTGCCCGGCATAGATCAGGAGGAAGCCCTGAAGATTTTGAATTACAAGACCGACCTTTTTGTGAGAATGCTCTACGATTTTCAGAAAAATTATCGCTTAGTGCCAAATGTTCTCCGGGATTTGTCGGCTGCCGGGGATTGGGACGAGATACAAAGAAAGGCCCACACGGTAAAAGGTGTCGCCGGGTATATCGGTTCCGCTCCCTTACTGCAGGCGGCGGCAACGCTGGAAGATGCTCTCCGGAACGATCGGCGGGAAGAGGCGGTTGGTCATCTTGCCTCTTTTATCGACGCCCTGGAGGGCACACTTTCCTCCCTGGCGGCGCTCCCCGCGCCCGCTGCCGAGGCTCAACCATCGCCGCGCAAGTCGGAGGACGCGGGCAGTGTGGCCGGTGTCCCGGAGGCCGAAGAACCTCTGCGGATCCTCATCGGCCAATTGACCAGGGGCGAGGTGGCGGCGGAGGAGCAGCTGGGCGAGGTCGAAAAAATGCTGGCCGGCACCGGGTTTGCCGGGAATTTGCAACAAATTGCAAGTTTTATCGATGATATAGAATATGAAAGCGCGGCGGAAATGGCGCAAAACCTCTTGATTCTGCTGCGGCAGCAGCACGGGGGGTGAGTATGCGCCGGAAAGAGAAGGCCCGCATTCTGATCGTCGACGACGAGAAAATGAACCTGAAGGTTCTGGCCGACCTGCTGAAGGATGAATATTCGCCGGTACTTGCCAGAAACGGCGAACAGGCATTGCAGCACGCGTTCAGCGAAACTCCGCCGGATCTCATTCTCCTTGATGTGATCATGCCGGAGATGGGGGGCTACGAGGTGATCAAGACCCTCAAAAACAGCGACAAGACCAACAATATTCCGGTGATTTTCGTCACCGCCCTCAATTCCACCCTGGACGAGGAGCGTGGCTTGCTGCTCGGCGCGGTGGATTACATCACCAAACCCTATTCCCCGCCCATTGTCAAAATGCGGGTCCGCAATCATCTGCGCATTGTCCACCAGTATAAACTGCTCGATCAGCTGGCCTATCTCGATGGCCTGACGGAAATACCCAACCGGCGACGTTTCGAGGAGGTTTTCCAGAAGGAGTGGTCGCGATCGGCCAGAAACGGCACGCCGTTTTCACTGGCAATGGTCGATGTCGATTATTTCAAGCAGTTCAACGACCATTATGGTCACGCCATGGGCGATATAGCCCTGCAGCAGATCGCCAAGGCCCTGGACTGCGTGATCCGGCGGCCGGCCGATCTCGTCGCCCGTTACGGGGGGGAGGAATTCGTCCTGCTGCTGCCGGAGACCGATGCCTTCGCCGCCCGGGAAGTAACCCAGCGCTGCCTGGAAAAGGTGGCCAGTCTGCGGATTCCCCACCGCTATTCAACGGCCGCCGACTATGTATCGATCAGCATTGGCCTTGTGACCAAAAACATCGACGATATTACCTCACCGCAAACCTTCATCATGACCGCCGATAAGAACCTCTATCTCGCCAAGGATACCGGCCGCAACCGGATAGTCGGCAGCGTCATCGGTTTGTAAAGGCTCACCTAAACTTTTACCTCAGAGCCTGGGCCACCTCCCTGCTCAGTTCCGCCAGTTTATAGGGCTTTCTGATAAAGGCACAGAGACCTTGCCGCTTCATTTCGGCAAGGTCGGCATCGCGGGAAAATCCTGACGAAATAATTATCTTCACCGCCGGGTTGAGCTGCTGCAAGGCCCGGAAACATTCGGTACCATCCATGACGGGCATGAGCATATCCAAGAGGATCAGATCTATCGCCTCCCGGTGCGCACGATAGATATCGACGCCTTCCTGGCCGTTTTGCGCTTCCGCCGTGTGGTAGCCGAGCCGTTCGAGCATCATCTTCGCGGTCATCCGGACAATCGGTTCATCGTCGATAATCAGGATACAACCTTGTCCGGCGATCACCTTGGCGTCGGGAATGGCCGCCTCCGCCCGGCAATCCTCACAGAGCGGCAACAGCAGGTGAAACTCGGTGCCGCGGTCGATCTCGCTGTAGACGGAAACGGCACCGCCATGCTGGACAGCCGTGCCATACACCGCGGCGAGTCCCAGGCCCGTGCCTTTGCCCTGTTTTTTGGTGGTGAAAAACGGCTCGAAGATGCGCTTCATATTTTCCGGAGAGATGCCGCAGCCGGTATCCTGGATAATCACCTCGATAAACCATCCCGGGCGGATCTCGAACGGGTTCTGCTGACAGAATAATTCGTCAAGTTCCAGGGCGCGGGTGCAAAACGATAAGGTTCCGCCGTCCGGCATGGCATGACCGGCATTTATGCCGATATTGAGCAGGCCGTTCTGCAGCTGGCTCCAGTCGCCCATGATGGTGTGGAGCTCGGCATCGAGGTTCAGCACGATGGTGATTTTCTTGTCGATGGTCCGCCGGAGGATCGCCACCGTATCGTCGATAACGGTATGCATGTCGACCGGACGCAGCAAGGGGGACGCGCAGCAAGGGGGACGTTGTTTAATTGTTGAATCAACTTGGTGCGATTATCCCGCCGATCAGATTATCATTGCCCTCTATGATCCTCTCACCCCGCCGCACAGCATGCGCTACGGCTGAGCGGTGAATATTGAGTATTTCACCCACATTCGTTCCGCTAAACCGCAACACCCGTGCTGCCAGATAGCAATACACATCACGTGCTGCCATCACTTCCTTGTTTTTACTACGTCTCCTGATGCTGTTTTTCTCAAGACCAAAATATTCTTCAACCCGACCGGCCAGTTCCGGGAGCTGCATTCCGGTCATCATCTTTTCCTGTAAGGCTTTATCACGACGCAGCCGTTCAACAAAATCTCCACTCCCCAATACCCGGTCGTCGGATATTTCGATATCATCCTTTTGCTCGGCCTGCATCTTTCTGCTCCTTTGCAGGCCGCCGCCGACCAGATCATCCCTTCTCCCCTGAAGGGCGCCATCTTGTATAAACTCAAAATAACCCTGTCGTGATTTCCTGAGAGTGGTGCCAAAACGTGCCAATATTTCTTCGATAACCTGTCCGGGTTGCTCCTGATTCCCCAGTAAAACCGAATGGCCGCACCAGGGATATTCGCTCAGGGCCGCCAGGTCGGGGACAATTTTTGCTCGAAGGGGATTGAGATGGATGTAACGCACCAGTTCCAACAGATACGTTTCTTCTTCGCAGACGATCGATTTATATCTGTTCTGGAAGACATGGCCTGAGCGTTTGTGGCGAATATTGAAGTTTATGGCATACCCGGTAAGCAGGCGTCGCATAAAATGCTTCAACTCAAGTCGATTGGGGCGGAGCAGCAGATGAAAATGATTGGGGATCAATGCCCAGGCAAAACAGTCGGTGCCGGTTTCTGCCAACAAAGCGAACAGCCGTTCGACAAACAGATTTCTGTCGATATCATCGAAAAATATTGTTCCTCTTTCAATCCCTCTGACTATGACATGTTGAAGGAGGCCGGGAATGTCTAATCGCGCTTGTCTTGGCATGGTCACAGGATATCATAGAATGTTGTTTGATTCAACAATTAAACAACGTCCCCTTTGCCTTGAACTGGTGGACGAAGTGCTTGAAGTAGTGCGGCGGCTTGCGTCCGAAGGGATGACCTTGATCATGGTTACCCATGAAATGCGTTTTGCCCGAGAGGTCAGCGACACCCTCATTTTTATGCATCAGGGCAAGGTTCACGAAATGGGCAGCCCTGAGGAATTGTTCTCAAATCCCCGCACACCTGAATTATCGTCTTTTGTGAAATCGGTGGCCTGAGCGCGGTAGGTGATAAGATGAGCCTTTGTCCGGGTTGTGCAGGGGGCTCGGAAAATTCGTGAATGTGGTTGTGAACCCTTTTTTAAAATTTAAGGACACCCAGCACATTGGAGAAATCGTCGGTCCAGGTTGTGAAGTCCGGATCGTGTTCAAGCTTCAGCCATCTTGTCGATAGCGTAATCTCCTCCGGCAAAGCGGATTCCTTCGCAATAAGAGCAACCCGGCTATGACTGAACAGGCCCACTGACAGTTTCGCCGAATCGGCCGGTTTTTCGACTCCTCTCTTCGATGCATAGTAGATTGCCGAGCCATCGGGAAGTCGATAACCCTGCATGACCTTTTTCAAGTCGAGATATCGGTTGCTGAGGTGAAAGATCAGTACGCCGTCATCTTTCAGTTTGTGCAAATACATCTCTACCGCCTCGGCAGTAAGGAGATGGACGGGGACGGAATCGCTTGAAAAAGCATCGATAAGGAGAATATCAAACGAATCGTTCCCGGCTTTTTGCAACTGCAACCGCGCATCGCCGACGATTATTTCGGTCTGTCCCCTGGCATCGTCGAGAAAGGTGAAGTAGTTGCGGTTCTTGGCCATGGCCACAACTTCAGGGTCTATTTCATAGAAGGTGGCGGTGTCGCCTTCTTCCAGGTAAGCACTTGTCGCTCCGGCCCCCAGGCCCACCACGCCCAGATGCAGCGGGCGATGCTGGTGCGACTGGTGCGACTGTATTGCACGGATGGCATGGGTAAGATTTGCCTGACGGTGATAATACAGCAAAGGCTCGGTTCGCTCGCGGGCATCGGCGGCAACCCGCTGCAGGTTATGCTGCGTACTGCCATGGATGAAGAGGTGATAGGGCACGCCATCACTGTCGTGCTTCACCTTGACTTTCAACGATCCGTAAAACGAGCGGGTAAGCAGTAAGTTCGTATGGGTGGAGTACAGCACCAGAGCGTTGCAAAGTACTGCAAGTACAATAACATAGAAAACGAGATGGCGGGGCAATCGGCCCAAGGCGTACAGGGCGGCAATTCCCGCTATAACCACCGATGCGGTCGAACCGGCGACGAAGGTCCATCGCACTGTCGCGGTAATCGGCCGGCTCATAATCGTATCGGCGACCAGCAGCAAAACAACAAACATCCCAAACAGGGTTGCCAGGTTGATTGTTGCCCCGGATTGGCAGGCGGCTGCCCCGGCACTTTTTTTTTCCACCAGCACCTTCATGGCAAAAAAGTAAACCGGCAGGATAATGGCGTAGTATTCGTAAACCTGGTTGAAGATTATGGGCGCGACCACGGCATTGAACATTCCCCCCAGCATGCCGCCGATCGACAGCCACAGGTAAAATTCGGTCAAATGGGCCGCTCGCGGTCTGGAACTGCTGAGATAGCCGTGCAGCAGCCAGGCGGTGGCAAAAAACAGGGTGGTGTGCAAGGCGATTGAAATCATGGCGGCATCGGCCGTTTTCACAAAACCTGCAAACTTCATCAGGATGAGGGCGGAGGTGCAGAGAATTATGATGGCGGCCAGTCCCTTGTCGCCAATGAGGTGTCGATAGCGCGAGAAGACCAGCACAAAGGACAGGAGATAGATGGCAAGGGGCACGATCCAGAACATCGCAATCGGGGTAATGTCGGTTGTAACGTGACTGGTGAGGCCGAGCATCATGCTGGAAGGGACAAAGGCCAGGAAGACCCAGGAGAGGCGGCTGGCGGTGGATATCCGGTCGCTTTCCGATGCCGGCAATGCCTGATCTTTCGCCGGCGATTTTTTTGTATTTTCAAAATCCAGGTTCGTGAAGGTGACAATACCGCTGGCAAGGAACAACGCCGCCAATACACCGTAGGCCGTCCGCCAGTAGATCGTTTGCAGGTGCACGCCGAAGGAGGGCTCGAAAATAAGCGGAAAGCAAAACAGGGCGGCCATGCTGCCAAGGTTGCTCGCGGCATAAAGAAAATAGGGATTATCGCGATCTTTATGGCGGGTGAGGGAAAACCAGCGCTGCAGCAGCGGGGCGGTAGCGGATACCATGAAGAAGGGGAGGCCGACGGTCAGGGCGGCAAAAGACAGCACCCAGAAGACTGGGGAACCTGCCGGGGTTTCGGCGTTGGTGGAGTCGATATAAAACGGCAGAGAGAGGAAGGCGGCGCCAAGCAGGATGAGGTGCAGCAAAATTTGTGGTCCGGCGGCCAATAACCTGCTGCTGAAATGGGCGTAGAGATAGCCGGCCAGGAGGGTAAACTGGAAAAACAGCATGCTGGTTGTCCATACCGATGAAGAGCCGCCCAGGATGGGCAGAATCATCTTGGCGAACAGGGGCTGCACCCAGAACAGCAAAAACGCGGAAACCAGGATTGTTGCGGTAAATAAGCCGGCCTGGCAGCAGTCGGCAACCCGGGAAGGGGGCTGATGTCCCGGCTTCTCAACCATTTCTCCGCTCTCCATTTTCCGTCCGGCTCCTCACTCTCTTCCTCCGTTTACAGCGTCATATTGCCGGTTTCGCGCGGATGACCGTCGATGTATTCCCCCCGCTTTCGCCGCCAGTCGCCGAGATGGCGCTCGATCGTTTCGCCGGTTAATTCGACGCCAAAATTTTGCCTCTCCTCCGGACGGTCCCTGGCGAACAATTGTTTGAGGATGAGCTGGCCCACTTCACTGCGGTAATGCGACTGTTCCCAATAGTGTTGCATGTTCTCCCGCCCGGTCGCCTGGGGGATTTCCTCGGTGGTTATCCGATTGAAACCGGAGAAATCGATGAGACGGATATCGCATCCCTGTTGCCTGCGGGCATCGATCACGGTTACCAGGGATCTTTTCCAGTTGTCGAGGTCGTCCCACTGGGTTGCCCAATACGATAATTCGGCCAGGGCGTGGATGGGCTGGAGATACAGGCGGAACACGGTACCCTGCCGGCAGTAGTCGTCGGTAACCCGGTCAAGCAGCCGGATAGCCGCCGGAACGTCGGCCGGGCCGGCCTGGGGTTCCCGTTTTTTCAGCACCTCTTCGAAGGCCTTGGCCGTCCCGCCTTCGTCGGCCATGATGTACTCCAGGCACTGGGCGGATTTCTGCCCGTAGGTGGCAAGAAGCGACTGGCATTTTTGCTCGGAGATACCGAAGAGGATTTTTATGGTCTCCCCGGTCATCGCCGTGGAAACCGAACGCTTCATGTTCAGGAGGGTCCGCCAGATGGGATAAAAGGGTCCCTTCGCCACCAGACCGTCGGCGAAATCGGTATTGCCGGTCTTCTCACGGAACTGCCAGCCGTAATCGAGTCCCCAGACCACGGTTTCCGGGCGATGCGAAGCACTGGTATGATGCAGCATGTTGACCGCGTCGCCGAGCGAGGCCCCGCTGATGGCAAGATTGAAGACACGTTTTCCGGCAAAAATTGGGAAATCCGTCGGCAGACCGATCTCGGTTCTCGAACTGCCGAGATACACAACCTCGGGGCGGTATTGATAGGCCGCATAGGTTTTTGCCCATGGCATGATCTTTTGCTGGGCCGGGCTCGGCCGGTGAACGAGCTCGGTGTTCCATTGATGGATAAGGTACGGATCGACCAGATAGTTGGTTGCGGCAATGGCGGTCAGCACCGCAAGCGCTGCCAGGCCGGTCGTCCAAAAATAGCTGCGCAGGCTGCCGGCTGCTGGTGGCGGGGTCGTATCGCTAGAATTGAGCATAGATAAATTCGTTGGTTTGTTCAATACTGAGAAGGCAGAGGGCAAAGACCAGGCCAACCGCGAGTCCCCAGCGCAGGGTGGGCGACCAGTTCGCCCGGAAGAGTGAAAGCGGCCGGGAGCTTGCATCGTCGCGGCTGCCGGATGAGAGAAAAAGCTCGTTGGTATTGGGCAGCCAAAACGCGGCAACGGCGCTGAAGAAAAGCATGATATATGCCAGGGAATCGATTTCGGTAACAGGCGAAATCCCGTGCAGACCAGCCATTCCCGCCAAGACCGCCAAGGCGGAAGCAACATCGGGCGCCCGGAAAAAACACCAGGCGACCAGTACCGCAAGAAAAGTCAGTGCCCAGGTCAGCAGTCGATTTGCCGCGCGATGGGCCGCGGACGGAATTTTGTGCTCCCCTCGGCTCTTTCGCAGAAACTGCCAGCCATGCTGCACACAGAGATATAGACCATGCAGCCCGCCCCAGATAACGAAGGTCCAGTTGGCCCCATGCCACAAGCCGCCCAGCAGCATGGTCAGGATGAGGTTGCGATATCGCATCAGCTGCCCGCTGCGGTTGCCGCCAAGCGGTATGTAGAGATAATTCTTCAGAAATTGAGATAGGGAGATATGCCATCTCTGCCAAAAGTCGCTGATGCTGGTGGCCTTGTAGGGAGAATTGAAATTAATGGGGATTTTGAAGCCCAATAGCCGCGAGACCCCTATGGCCATATCCGAGTAGCCGGAAAAATCAAAATACAACTGAAAAGTGTACGCCAGCATGCCCAGCCATGCCTGGAAAAATTGCGGGCTATCGCCGGCAAAGACAGGGTTCATCGCCGCCCCGAGGTTGTCGGCGATCAGAAGTTTTTTCCCCAGGCCAAAGATAAAAATGGAAATTCCCACGGCAAAATTCCCGGCGCCGGGCCGGCAGTTATTTTGTTGTTCCCCCTCCCCCATGGCGGCGAATTGCGGCAGCATTTCCTGTTGCCGCAGGATAGGGCCTGCGACGATATAGGGGAAGTAGGAGGCAAAGAGACAATAATGGCTGAACCTCATTTCCTTGATCTTGCCGTGATACGCATCGACCAGCACCGCTATCTGGGTGAAAGTGAAAAATGATATGCCGATCGGCAGGATGATGTCGAGGCTCGGCAGAGCGGTGCCCGAGACACCATTGATCGACCCGATAAAGAAATTGACGTACTTGAAAAAACAGAGCAATATCAGGTTGAAGGATATCGATATCGCCAGCCGCCAGGGGTGCTTGGCGCGGCCGGCGGCCAGGAGCCATCGGCATGCCGAATAATTGATCACAATCGACGATAACAGGATAGGCAGATAGCGATAATCCCATAAACCGTAAAAACATAACGATGCCAGGACGAGCCAGGTAATCGCCCAGCCATGGTCCTTACGGGCCAGGAAATAAAATCCGGCTACTACGATCGGTACAAAAAAAAATATGAAGGGGAAGGAGTTGAAAACCATATTCTTTATTTTTATGAAAAGATCTTAGAACAGCTTGTCATACACATCCGGGTACAACTGCTTGGCGCATACCGGACATATGCCATGGGTGAATCTGGCGGTGGAATGGTTTTGAATGTAGGTCTCCATCTGCACCCAATTCCCTTCGGTATCCCGTATTTTTTTGCAGGAAGCGCAGGTAGGCAGCAGACCGGTCAATGCCTTGATTTGGTCGAGCGCCTCCTGCAGTTCGGTTACGACGTTATCTCTTTCTTTGCCGTATCGCACGCGTTCGGCAATCTCGCTGGTGAGTGCCGCGGTGCGTTCGGCAATCCGTTGTTCCAGCAGTTCGTTTGATTTTTTCAGTGCTTCCCGTACCTTGAGAAACGTTCTGAACATGTAGTAGAAAACGACAATAAATGCCAGACATCGCAGGATATGCCAGAACCACCAGTCGCTGCTCCAGACCACCGAGATCGGAAATCCCAGTGTCGATAAACTTAAGAGCAGCAGCATACAGGTGAAAAAATAAGACTCTGAACTACTGGAACGTAAGAATTCGCGGAAGAAATACAGAGCCGAAGATAAAATGAGAACACCGGAAACAAGATTGATGGCTATCGCGAGAGGGGTGAAGTGCCCATCTTTCATCATCATCGGGAAAAATTCACGATGGGTGAGGATCGATATGCCTGCCGCGAGGGACATAAAAGCTATCAGCCAGGGAATGGATTTGGATTGTACAATATATTTGTACATACCGGGCAGCCAGACCATGGCAAACCAGATGCTGCTAAAAAAACTGGCGAGGCTGCGGAGCAGAATAAAACCGTGCCCTATGTTCGCCACAGCATGACAGGTGTCGAGAATTCCCAGCATGAAAAATCCCAGGGAGAGGAGATAATACTCCCCTTTTTCTCTCAGTCCGTCTTGATGCAGCTGGAGGAGAAGCAAGGCCATTGAGATTGCCGCCATCCCGCCGAAAGCTTCAAATGCCGAATGTAGCGGTTCATTCAAGTGCTGGAGATCATGTTGGAATATATTGAGCGCGATGCTGACTGCAATCGATCCTACCGATAAGGCCATGAGAACGAACAGTAAGAATGGCTGCTTGTTTTTTGCAATGAGCATGGGGTGACAGAGGAAAGAAAAGTGGGGAATCGCGGGCATTGGCACAAACCCTTTCAGCTTCCACGACCGCAGCGGCAGACTTCAGCGTCGGACTTCAGCGCCGGACTTCAGCGCCGGACTTCAGCGCCGGACTTCAGCGCCGGACTTCAGCGCCATTAGGTTGAATTTTGAGTAATGCGAAACTTTATCCTGTCGGTTCGGTTTGGGCAAGTTTTATTCCCCTGCCTGCCGGGATCCTCGCTCAAAACGGCGGCAGGGAAATAACCTCGATCGTCTCACGGGTTATCGGGTGCGGGAACTGGAGGAAGGTCGCATGGAGCAGCATCCGGTCACCCTCCCGGCCGGTGCCGTAGAGGCTGTCGCCGACGATGGGGGTGCCGAGTCCGAGGGGATGGGCGGCGTGGACCCGGAGCTGGTGGGTGCGGCCGGTAAGCGGCGTGAATTCGAGCCTGGTGGTCTCTGCCTGGCTGTCGACTGCGATTTTCCGCCAGTGGGTGATGCCTATTTTACCGCGCTCCGGATCGAGAATCTGCAAAGGGCGGTTGTTCGGGTCGAGGCGAAAGTGCAGACGGATTTCGCCGCTGTCGCCCGAAACGATGCCGGCGGCCACCGCCGTGTACCGCTTGCGGACCTCCCGACCGGCAAACTGCAGGGAAAGGGCGCGATGCGCCTCGGCGGTCATGGCAAAGACCATCAGCCCGGAGGTGTAGAGATCGAGCCGGTGGACGGCCGGCTGGGGGATCATGGCAGGCAATAGAGTGCGGAGCCTGGTTGCGGCCGAGTCCTGTTTATCCGGGCCGCGGCCGGGAACGGCGAGGAGGCCGCCGGGCTTGTCGATCACCACAATCGCCTCGTCCCGGTAGAGGATTGCCATTTCGCCATATTGCCTGAATGGCGAGCAATTGTGTCCTTCCTGCAAGAAAGCGCTCATCCTTGCCTCGTTATCGAGTCGCAGTCGGCCAGGCCGCAGAGCATAAAGCCGAGGATCGGTTGGCATTTCTCCGCACAGGCCGAATTGAATGAGACATGCCGGCGGCGGCCCGAGCGGTTTTCTCTGCCCCAGTAGAATTCGGCAAGACCGATTGGCCGCAGCCGGTGTCTTGCCGCATGATTGAGCAGTTTCGGACCACAGCAGTCGCCGGTTCCGGTGGGGATGCCGCCCTCTCCGATAAAGGCCTCGGCAAGGCCGACTGTTTCTCCCCGAAAATTGGTGACTTGATAGAGGTCGTGGATATCCCGCATCAGCTGCCGGCTGAGAAGCCGCCGCTGTTTTCTCAGCCCCAGCCAATGGTCGGAATGGGGCGCGCAACGATCGATGTCCCGGCCAAGCGCCTTGATCCGGCGTTCGACATCCGCGCCGAGCGAATGGAATTCGCCGACATCAAAGAGCGGCGGCACCCAGCCGTCAACCAGCCAGAGGCCGTTGTACTGCCCGGAAAATGCCCGCAGGATGGTGGTGCCTCCGTCCTGTTGCAGACATTCGAGCAGGCCGAACATCTTGCCCCGCGCCGGACCGAAAAGCCACTCGGTCGACAGGGCGGGGTCGGGGGCTGGGCCGGTCGAGAAGAGGTCGATGGTCCCGCGGTCGGCAAGCATCCGCATCAGTTCCCGGCAACCGCTCAGGGTATTGCCGGGGCCAAGACGGTGCTCCCGCCCGCATTTTCGGCAATAGCCGCCACCCATGACGGTGGAGGTCATCGGAACTATTTTCGATGGTTGGCAGTTCATTCCGGCGGGTCGTTGGGTGACGGCATGCTCCAGCGGTGGAAGAGTTAAAAAAAATCCTGATTCGGCAGGGACTGAACATACACCGTCGCATACCTTCTGCACAACCTTTCAACGCCTGCCCCCGCGGAAATTTATCCGGGCGGGAATCCGTGAAATGCGGCCAGGCGACAAATCAATTGTATCGGCAAACGATTTTGCTGTGGTACAATCATCCGCATCGGCATCGATACCGGAGTATCGAGCGGCAGGCACGGTTGTGATTGTCACGGTATTGATTATAGAAATCCGGTTGGGTCTATTTCTTGAAAAGGGTGAGCGAAATGGCAGTGCAGAATAATAAAGCAGTGGGGTTTCAAGAGCTTGGGCCGGATATGGTGCTGAATCTTGTGGAAAAGGCAATGGGCGTTCGCTGCAACAATCTGTTTCGCCCCTTGAACTCTTATATCAACAGGGTCTTTGAGATCGAGACCCGCGAGGGGAGCCGGCTGGTGGCGAAATTCTACCGGCCCGGCCGGTGGACCAAAGAGGCTATCCTCGATGAGCACCGGTTCCTCCTCGATCTGGCGGGCCAGGAAATTCCGGTGATAGCACCCCTCCTTCTGCCGGGCGGCGGAACCCTGGTCGAAAATGACAAGCTGCTGTTCAGCGTTTTCCCGAAGTGCGGGGGGCGGAGCGTCGATGAATTCACCGAGGACCAGTGGCTGCAGCTGGGCCGCCTGCTGGGCCGGGTCCATAAAGTAGGTGAGGCCGGCCGGGCCAGCCACCGGATTGTCATGGAGCCGCGCCGGTCGACCCTCGACCAGCTCAACTATCTGCTCGCTTCGCCCTGTGTGCCGGAAGATCTCAAAAGTCCGCTCCAGGAGGCGGGGATGGCGATAATTGCCGATATCGGCCCGCTCTTTCCGCCGTCGGGCATGATCCGGATTCACGGGGATTGTCATTTTTCCAATGTCATCTCTCGCCCCGGGGAATCTTTTTATCTCATCGATTTCGATGACATGGCCATGGGGCCGCCGGTTCAGGACATCTGGATGCTGCTGCCGGGCGATGTCGACGAGTCCTTTGTCGAGCTCGATCTGTTTCTCGAAGGGTACGAAACCTTTCGGTCCTTTGACCGCCGCACCCTCAAGTTGATCGAGCCGCTCAGGGCGATGCGCTATATCCATTATATGGCCTGGTGCGCGCATCAGGTGACGGAGGATGGTTCGACCAGGGCCATCGATGGTTTCGGCTCAAGGGAATACTGGCAGACGGAGATTGCCGACCTTGTCGATCAACGCCTTCGAATTGCCGAAGGTCCGCGCTCGTTGGGCAATGTGCTGTAGTCTCGGCGGACACTAACCCAGGCGGGCGATGAGTCTCCCGGCGAGGCTCAGGTTATTCTGTTTTGTCACCCTGGCAAGCTGCTTGAAATTGATGCCGTAACGTTTGGAAAGTTGCGTGAGCTCGCTGTCTTTCAGGTAGATTCTCGGCCAGGGAACGGCAAATGGCATGGCCAGAGCGATGATATTGCCGCGGTCGTGGACGGGCAGGGCCAGGCAGCCGGTAAAAGTGTTTGCCAGGATGGATTTGATCTCCCGATACCGGCTCATATCATCGCTCCACAGGTTGCAGCTGACGACGCCGTTCTCGCTGAGATGCTCCCGGCAGAGGGAAAAAAAAGGTGGGGCATAGACCGTGGGCGCCATCCCCTGATCGTCAAAGGCGTCGACCAGGATGAGGTCGTACCGGCTGGTGCAGCCCTCCCGCAGGAATTGGCAACCATCCTGGCAATGAATGGCCACACGGCTGTTTTCCGGCAGGTGAAAATAGCCTCTGGCGGCATTGATGACATGTTGCGAGTAATCGACCGCATCGATCAGGCAATCCTGGAAATGGTGGTGAAAGAACCGGACGAACGAACCGGAACCGATACCGATGATGAGAATCTTCGCGGGCTCGGGCTGGATGAGCAGGGATGCGAGCATGTAGCGGGTGTAGGATAAGACCAGCTCATGGGGGCGGCTGAGCGACATTCGGCTCTGCAGGTGGCGGGAACCGAAATAGAGGGAACGGTGGTCGCCGTTATCGAGAATTTCCACCAGATGGCCATTCCAGTAGTCTCGGTGGACCATCAGGCCGGGGATATCCGTCATGGGAAGATTTTTTGTTTTTTTGCTTTCCCCTCCTGAAGGGGGCTGGATTGGGAAATTACCTGCACGGCTTCATTATACCCGCAAAGGCGTTCGGGAAAAACAGAGAATTGCAAAATTGCCGTGTAATCTTCGGTAAATTGCTTGACTGTTGCATTTTTATTTTGGCATACTAAGGGAGAATACATTGGCGGAA
>CAYTVF010000003.1:0-53634 GCA_964441345.1 uncultured Desulfopila sp.
AAAGTCGTATTTACTCGAAACGGTGTTGTTGCTGGTCATTATCGTACCTCGAAATTCTGTTGTTGATAGAAGGGGTTTTTCTAAAAGCCGGAATCTGCGTCAACTGTAACCTTCCTGCTCATCAAAAGCACTCATGTTTTCAAACATCGTGAATTCTTTGATAAATGTCAACCTGGCAACACCGGTTGGACCATTTCTCTGCTTTCCTATAATAATCTCCGCGACACCCTTTTCCGGGTTATCCTCCGACTTATTATACACCTCGTCGCGATAGATGAAGCATATTACATCGGCATCCTGTTCAATCGCTCCCGATTCGCGCAGGTCGGCCATCATCGGCCGTTTGTCGGTCCGGTTTTCGAGGCCGCGATTCAGCTGGGACAAGGCAATGACCGGAATATTGTGCTCTTTTGCCAGGGCTTTCAGCGACCTGGAAATCTCGCTGATCTCCTGGGTTCTGTTTTCGATACTGTTTCTTCCCCGCATGAGCTGGAGATAATCGACAACCACCAGGCCGATTTCGTGCTGGGATGCCAGACGTCTTATTTTGGCACGCATTTCCAGGACGGAGATTGCCGGGGTATCATCGATAAACATCGGGGCTTCCGACAGCATGCCGACCGCCCGGGTGAGTTTCGGCCAGTCCTCGCTGCGCAGTTTGCCGGTACGGATCCTCTGGGAATCGATCCGGCCCACGGAACTGAGCAGTCGCATGACCAGCTGTTCCTTGGACATTTCGAGGCTGAACACCGCCACCCCGATCTTTTCCACAAGCGCCGCATGCTGGGCGATGTTCATGGCAAATGAGGTCTTGCCCATCGAAGGTCTTGCCGCGAGGATGATGAGATCGGAAGATTGCAAGCCGGCGGTCATTTTATCTATTTCGTTATACCCGGTAGGAACACCGGTTATCATTTCCTTTCTTTTGTAGAGCTGTTCAACCCGCGCAAATGCCTTCGGCACGATCGCCTTTATCGGCGTAAAATTCTGGTCGCCCTTGGTGCCGGCAATATCGAAGATAGCCTGTTCTGCCTCGTCGACGAGGATATCGATATCGTTTTGCTCTTCATAACACCTGGCAGCTATGTCGGTATTGACGGATATGAGTCTGCGGAGAATCGATTTTTCCCGGATGATTTTCGCATAGCTTGCGATATTGGCGGTAACAGGGACGATCGAGGTCAGTGTCGCAAGATAGATGGTGCCGCCGATCTGCTCGATTTTATTAATATCACGCAGCAGGTTGGAAACCGTCAGCAGATCGAGCGGTTCGTTCTTTTCGAAAAGATCTATCATCGCTTCATAAATAAGGCGATGGCTGTCTTTGTAAAAATCCGCTGTCTTGAGAATTTCCAGAACGGTACCGAACACATCGGCCTTGAGCAGGATCGAACCAAGAACTGCCTGTTCAGCCTCGATATTTTGCGGGGGCATTCGCGCAGGAACAGGTGATGTATTCAAATCGGACATTATGACAAAAAGATTCGACGGTGTTAGAAATAAAAGAACATCAAACAAAAACACACCGTTAAGGTCAAGCCTCTAGGTGTGTTTTTGAGTTCGTTGGCGAGCAGGTGAACGCCGGGCAAAGAACACGTATTCAAGCGGCCCCTCGGATGACGGGCCGGCAAACAGTCTTGCTATCAGGCTTTCACCGGGACCACTTTGATGGCAACTTCCGTGTTGACATTGAAACCAACCTTGATCTGTACCTTCGTTTCACCGAGAGTTTTGATGGGTTCGGCCAAGAGGATCTGTTTTTTATCAAGCTGGACGTCCATCTCCGCCAACTTGGCGCAGATGTCGGCGCTCGTTACCGAGCCGAAGAGACGTTCGTCAATTCCGGCCAACTGCTCGATAACAATGACCAGACCGGAGATTTTCTTAGCGATATCCTGAGCGATTTTCTGCTCTTTTGCCAAGCGAGCCGCGATATTTGCTCTGTTTTGCTCAAGAACGGCAAGATTTGCCGCCGTTGCAAGAACGGCTTTGCCTTGGGGTAACAAATAGTTGCGGCCAAACCCGGGTTTCACTTTTACAACTTCGCCTTCCTGACCGAGGGAGGTGATTGTTTCTTTGAGGATGAGTTCCATTTTAAACTCCTTTAGCTATGTGTCTCATAAGTAATGAAGGACATCCACAGTCTCTTCAGAACGTATTGCATATTGATTTATTCGGTTTTATTCGTTGTTGCCAATTTCAGCTTGCGGAAATCAAACCAGATATCGGCAATACCAAAGAACAACAAAACAAGTGTACCCAGCGATTGAAAGACGATCATGACATAGAAGAATGACCTGAGCAACAGGGGCACATCCCATTTGTGCATAAAAAAAACTACTATCGACAATCCCTGGAAACAGTAAATAATACTTAATAATATAAGGCTGTTAATCCCGACTGCCCGAAGCGGCTGAGTGGGAATCAGAGCAAGAACGGCCATGATGATTACCACCCAGATAAGCTTTTCCGGCAACTGCCAGGAGCGATAACTGGACCAGACGGCACGACCGGAGGTTTTCAGAAGGAGTGTATTGCCGATCACCATGGTCAGCCACGTGATCATCAGGATCAGACTCCCCAGGATCGCCGGCATGACCATGGGCACAAGCACCTGCATCTGATAGAGTGTGGTCTCCAGCACAACCAGGGTTTCCGTGGAAACGGTATCGCTCTGCCGGTAATACTCCAATGCCTCGATTATACCTTGATCCAGCGTTTTCAACAGCTGCCCGTAAGCCGATAGTTCCGAACCGGCCGAGAGAATGGTCATTACTATCAACCAGCCGCCGGCGAGTGAGGCGGCGGTTTTAAACCCGCTTAATGCCGGAGACTCGTGGCGGTCCGCCGATTGATAGAGAACAAATCCCGAGAGCAACAGGGTAAACGAGAAAACGAAAAGATCAAGACTGCTCACAACGAGGGAGACAAGAAGCGAAATTGTCACCGCCGAAAGCAGCAGCCTCATCCCCGTATACCTTCCATATCTGCTCAGCAGGAAAAACGAAAGCAAGGGCAGAAAAACATGCAGCCATCCGAACAAGGACCATTCGATTCCGGGAAGAACCATCACCAGGGAAGACAGCAGAATGATGTTGATTATCCTGCCGATTTCAGGCGGTTCAATATCCTGGGTAGCCACCTTGCGTCCTGTACCTGCTCTTACTTTCCATTAACCCTGAGCTGAACCGGAATAGGGCAAAAAGGCGATCTGTCTCGCCTGCTTGATCGCTTCGCACAACTGTCGCTGGTGAGTGGCGCAGGTACCGATAATCCGCCGTGGAATTATCTTACCTCGTTCCGATACATAATTTCTCAGGGTCTTAACATCCTTATAGTCAATCGTTAACTCTTTGTCTCCGCAAAACCGACAGGTTTTCTTTCGGGAAAAAAGTTTCTTTTGTGGTCTTTGTGCCATGGAATATCCCTCCTCGTTCAAAATATCAAGAAAATCGACAGAACTCTATTCTTCGTCCGCTTCGTCTTCGGTTTCAATTTCAACTGAATCGTCGACATCGGCGCCGTCAGTTTCTTGATCATCCGCCGGGACGGTCTTTTTCTGCTCCGCCGCGGCAACTGCCTGCGCTATTTCTTCCCCATTGATGGAATCGGCTGTCTTGATGGTCATGTACTTCAGAACCAGATCGTCGATTCTGAATTTTCTCTCAATTTCAGCAACAGCCGCGGGTGTGCCGGCAAAATCGCAGAAGACATAGAATCCAAGGCTTTCTTTTTTAATGGAATAAGCCAGTTTTTTCATGCCCCATTTGTTCAGTTCGATAATGGTGCCTTTCTCATCGAGAATAATTTGCCTGGTGTTCTCAATGATTCTGTTGATCTCTTCATCTCCGGCATTGGGACGGATTATAAAGATCGTTTCATACCTGCGCATGTGTTCCTCCTCATGGACTCACGGTTTGCACGAAGGCTCAAGCCTCCGCATTTTTCGGCCCCCGCACTGTGCTATCCGGCAGAGAGCGAGAAGGGTGGATGGAAAAAAACATCGATAAGCAATGAATTACTGCATTTGTTTTTGCCTATCGATAAAAGGGGATTATATTACTAGCATGATCTGGCTGTGTCAAACACTATTTTTTCTCTTTTCTTCAGCCTTGATTGCCTGCCACTGCGCCGTCAATTGATCCTCGTTTTCGTACGGTTGACCGGCAAAGACATGCGGGTGGCGGCGGATAAGTTTTTCATTAATATTGCTGAAGACATCCGGTAACTCAAAATTTCCGAGATCTTTATTAATTTCCGATATCATAATAAGGATATAAAGGAGATCGCCAAGTTCTTCGCAAATATTGACGGTATCGTTCTTATTGATGGCTTCCTGAAGTTCCTCGCATTCCGACTGGAGATGCTTCAGCAGAGTGACGCTGGTCTGCCGCTTATCCCAGGGACAACCCTGGGTGCTTCGCAGGGAACGGATGGTGTCAATGAGAGTCTGAAATTCGGTGTGCATTTGTTTCTTTTTTTTGATTTATGTCAGGATATGTTGTATGCGACATTGTCGCACCGTAAAAGCTGAGGCTATGGATAATCCAATAACAATTTATTGAGCAACAAATAAAATATTTATTGACATTCCGCTCCTGACCTACTAAGTAGCTCACTGGAAGGTATTGTCAGGTTTTGTGCATTTGCCTGACTGCTTTCCACGATATACCATGATTTGTCGAAATGTACATTCTTTAACAATCCATCTTTGGTGCCGAGAACACCGGTTCCTGGTAGGCAGATAGCATCATTAATACAACTGAGGTACGTTTATGGAAGATGACAAAAAACAAAAGATTCTCCTTGAAAAACATAAAGATATAGCGAGAATTGATCAAGAGTCCAAGAGAACCCATGGCTGGTATGTCCGGGTCAGATTTCTCGGCAAAACCCACTCGAAATTTTTCTCCGACAGAAAGTGCGGGGGGAGGTATTCCAGCCTGCTGTCGGCGATTTCCTGGCGCGACAAGACCGAGAAAAAGCTCGGAAAAATACGAACCAACAAACATATGGTCACGGTGAGCAATTCCAGCACAGGGGTTGTCGGCGTTCGCCTCAATGAAAAACTGAACAGATATGAAGTCAGCTGGGTTACTCATCAGGGCAAACAGGGCAAAACTTCGGTTTCGATTTCGAAGCATGGCAAAAAGGCCGCTTTTTCCAGAGCCTGTGTCATCCGTTCGGAGAAAGAGAAATCTCGGCTGGAATTTGCCGGGTGACACATCCGCAGCGAAAAGCGCATTATCATATCTGAACATCTTTCGATGCAATCGCTCTGCCGTCGAAGGGTGTTCAGAAACTTTCAACCGCAAGATTCATCGACCGAGCCATCGGGCTTGTTCACCCCTGCCACAAAAAAGATCAACATGTGTGAAGTTGATGTTGACAATTGCGACACGAATGGGTTAAATGCCTAGTTCTTGTGAGATTTTGCAATTTAGATAATTCGAGAAAAGATTCACTCAAAGAGGTTCATATATGTATGCGATAGTTCGTACAGGCGGCAAACAGTATCAGGTGGCATGCGGGGATCAGGTTCGGGTCGAAAAACTTGACGGCAATGTTGGCGAGACAATTGATCTGAATGACGTTCTCATGGTGGTAGATGGCGATGAGATCAAAGTTGGCCAACCGGTTCTCGAAAACGCCAAGGTTACTGCAAAAATTGCCGAGCAGGGCAGGGCAAAAAAAATTATTGTATTCAAGAAGAAACGCCGTACCGGCTATCGTCTGAGGAGAGGTCACAGACAATCGTATACGGCTTTGAAAATTGAAGCGATATCGGCGTAATAGTATTCCCCTCGAAATGAGGTTACAGTTTTAATTGAACAACGGGCGATGATGCATCTCGTTGGAACGAAGGAGTAGGAAATGGCTCATAAGAAAGCAGGTGGCAGTTCGAGAAATGGTCGCGACAGTTCTGGTCAACGGAGAGGCGTTAAACGTTTTGGCGGTCAGATCGTAAAAGCCGGAAACATTCTGGTCCGTCAACTCGGCACCAAAATTCACCCCGGAACTAACGTCGGATGCGGTCGGGATTACACCCTTTTTGCTAAAGTTGACGGCGTCGTGACCTATGAGGATTTTGGCAAAGACAAAAAACGTGTCAGCATCTACCCTGAAGCCTGATTAGTTTTTTGCAGATATTTCCCCTGGAATCGCTCCACGAGCGGTTCTTGCAGGAGCAGAAAATAGACTCGACCTCAATCGCGTATTGATGGTCGAGTTTTTTTTTGCTCCTGGTACACATCGTTTTTCCAAACCAAACATTGCAACCCCTGTGGATCGAGTAATGGCATTTATTGATGAAGCAAAATTTTTTGTGAAGGCTGGAGACGGCGGCGATGGCTGCGTCAGTTTCCGCAGAGAAAAATATGTCCCGAAAGGTGGCCCGAATGGTGGTGACGGCGGCAAAGGCGGGAGTGTAATTCTTCGGGCAAAGAGCAATCTGAATTCCTTAATCGATTTTCGCTACCGCTCCCATTTCAAGGCCGAGCGGGGAGAGCATGGGCAGGGCAAGGATATGCATGGCCGAGGCGGCAAGGATTGTATCGTTGAGGTGCCGGTCGGTTCGGTGATTAAGAACGGTGAGACAGATGAAGTTCTTGTCGATCTTGCTGCCGACGGCGATACGTTTCTTGCCGCCGCGGGGGGGGACGGAGGCATGGGCAATCCCCATTTTGCCAGCGGCACCAACAGAACCCCTCGCATCGCCACCAAAGGACATAAGGGCGAGGAATTCTGGCTCAAGATCGAACTCAAACTGATCGCCGATGTCGGCCTGGTAGGTATGCCGAATGCCGGTAAATCGACGCTTCTCTCCAAGCTCTCCGCCGCCAATCCCAAAATCGGCGCCTATCCTTTCACAACTCTTGAACCCCAGCTTGGCGTGATGCAGTATAAATTCCATGAGCCCTGTATTATCGCCGATATTCCCGGACTGGTCGAAGGGGCGCATAGCGGGGTGGGACTGGGACATAAATTTCTTCGCCATATCGAACGAACGAGTATTCTCCTGCATGTGATGGATGCAGCCGATGAGAACGTTCGCAAAAATTATGATATTATTGCTGAAGAATTGTCATTGTATCGTGAAGAACTGGCGGATCGAACGCAAATTTTGGTGTTGAATAAAATCGATCTGGTAACTGCACCTGAATTGCATGAGTTAGAAATCTATTTCCACCAGCATGGACAAAGTGTTATTAGTATATCCAACCATACCGGCGAAGGCATTGACCTCCTCAAAGAAAAAATTGTTGAGACACTTGAGGAACGAAAAGGGAAGTGAAAAATGGATAACGACATCGCATTGGAAGATGGGCTCTATTATCGGCAGACTCTCTTCGATAAAGCAAAAAGGGTCATCGTCAAAGTCGGCAGCGCCATTCTGACCGGCAAAGATGGACTTAATCATGAAGTGATCGATAATCTTGCAAGGGAAATAGCGTTCCTGCATAACAGCGGCCGGGAGGTGATCCTGGTCAGTTCCGGTGCCGTTGCCGCGGGAAAAAGGAAAGTGCATTTCCGCGACGATCAGGAGGTGACGATAAAAGAAAAGCAGGCCCTGGCGGCAATAGGCCAATCACGCCTGATGCATGATTACGATGAGGCGTTCAGCAAACACCACAAGACCATTGCCCAGATACTTCTGACC
This sequence comes from uncultured Desulfopila sp., assembly GCA_964441345.1. GTDB lineage: Bacteria > Desulfobacterota > Desulfobulbia > Desulfobulbales > Desulfocapsaceae > Desulforhopalus_A. The sequence goes on from CAYTVF010000003.1 coordinate 7,661, forward strand.
CATTCCGATCTGGCCGACCGCAAGAGATATCTCAACGTTCGCAATACCATCCTGACCCTGTTCAAATTCGGAGCTATTCCCGTAATCAACGAAAACGATACGGTATCGACCGAAGAGCTGAAATTCAGCGACAATGACAATCTCGGTGCCCTGGTTGCCAATCTTATCGAGGCCGACATGTTTATCTGCCTCACCGATGTCGATGCCCTCTATGATCGCAACCCGCTCTCAGACCCAGAGGCGAGGGCCATCTATACGGTTTCCGAGGTGACCGACGACATCCTGTCGATGGCCGGCAACAGCAAAAGCACCCTCGGCACCGGCGGTATGCAGAGCAAGATCCAGGCGGCGAGAATGGTATCGGCGGGCGGAGGGAGTTCGTTTATTGGACCGGGGCGAAGAAAGGATATTCTCAAACACCTTTTTTCCGGTGAAATGGTCGGCACCTTTTTTCTTCCTCAAGCCGAAAAAATGCAGAGCCGGAAGCGGTGGATCGCTTATGTTCTCAAGCCCCAGGGTGCGCTTATGCTTGACGAGGGGGCCTGTCTGGCGATAACTCAAAAGGGGAAGAGTCTGCTTCCTTCGGGGATCGTCGATATCCAGGGACAGTTCGAAATAGGCGATTGTGTCAGATGCATTGATCGGCAGAACAGTCCCGTTGCCGTTGGTTTGACCAATTTCGGCTCCAGTGACCTTCGGAAAATAAAGGGGGTCCACTCGGATAAGATTGCAGAAATTCTCGGTTATAAAGAAAGCGATGAGGTATTGCACCGGGATAATCTGGTTATTCTGTAATTTCTTCTAGATGAATACCAAGAGAGAGGCGGCCGTGAAGACCCTTGAACAAAACATAACCGATCTTGCAAGACAAGCCAGGGTTGCCTCCGCATCCCTCATGGCTCTTTCGACCATCACCAAAAACAATGTGCTGCTGAAAGTTGCCGACCTGCTGATCGAAGAGAAAGAAAGTATCCAGCGGGCAAACGACAAGGATTTGCAACACGGCGAGGAAAAAGGACTTTCCCCGGCGATGCTCGACCGGTTGCGCTTATCGGATGCAGTCATCCAATCCATGGTGACAGCCTTGCATGAAGTCTGTGCTCTCCCGGATCCGATAGGCAAGGTCGAAGAATTTGTCAAAAGGCCGAATGGCCTGCTGGTTGGCAGGATGAGGGTGCCTCTCGGGGTAATTGCCATGGTGTATGAATCGCGGCCCAATGTGACCGTTGAAGCCGCGGCACTCTGCATAAAAACCGGCAATGCGGTGATCCTGCGCGGCGGGTCGGAGGCCATCCACTCCAATATTGCCCTGGCCGCCATTCTGCGGAAGGCACTCATTTCACAGCAAGTCGACAAAGATGCGGTACAAGTCATTCCGACCACCGAACGACAGGCTATTACCCATCTCCTGACCCTTGATGAAGATATCGATCTGGTCATTCCCCGCGGCGGAGAAGGATTGATCCGGTTTGTTGTCCAGAATTCCAGAATACCTGTACTCAAACACTACAAAGGTGTCTGCCATCTCTATGTCGATCGAGATGCGGATTTGGCCAAAACGGTTCCTCTCGTTATTAATTCGAAAACCCATCGGCCCGGTGTGTGCAATGCCTTGGAAGGATTGTTAATCCATGAGGAGGTAGCGCCTGATATCCTGCCAATCCTGGCGACCGCCTTGATCGAGAAGGGCGTTGAGTTGCGCGGATGCGCAAGATCGACCGCGATCTCCAATCGGATCAAGAGCGCCGCTGAAAGCGACTGGGGCACGGAATTTCTTGATCTAATTCTGTGCGTCCGGGTTGTCAAGGACTTTGAAGAGGCTAAGGCGTATATCACGAAATATGGGTCCCGGCATACTGAAACGATTGTTACCGAAAATTACAGTACGGCCCAGCGGTTTATCAATGAGATAGATGCATCGGCGGTGATGGTCAATGCATCGACCCGCTTCAATGACGGAGGGCAGCTGGGCCTCGGCGCAGAGATAGGAATAAGTACAACCAAATTGCATGCATATGGTCCCATGGGACTGGAGGAGCTGACCACCCGTAAATTTATCGTTTATGGGCAGGGGCAGGTTAGGGTGTGACCATCTTCAAGATCGGATTGCTGGGGGGAACCTTCGACCCGGTACACTTTGGTCACCTGCAGCTGGCCGAAGTCGCGCTCAGGGAATGCAGCCTCAACAAAGTATTTTTCGTGCCGGCGGCCAGCCCGCCGCACAAGGACGAAACGACGGTTACCTCTTTTGCCCATCGCGTGGCCATGCTCGAGATCGTCAGTGCCACAAGCAGCCATTTTGCCTGCAGTGCAATAGAAGGACAGCTGCCGACTCCTTCCTACACCTTCGATACACTCCGTGCGCTCGGTGATTTTTTTCTTGAAGATACTGACCTTTTCTTTATTATCGGCGTGGATGCGTTCCTCGATATCAAGACCTGGAAATCATACCGGGAAATCCTTCGCCTGGTCAATATCGTGATTGCCCAACGCAACGGTTTTCGCAAAGCGCAGCTGGTCGATTTCCTGCAAGCCCTCGGTTATACCCAGCAAACCAACTGCTGGCAGGGAGACGATGGGCGGAAGAAGATCTTTCTCCTTGCAGCACAACCGGGAAATTTCAGCTCGACGCTGATCAGGAAAAAGATCAAAGAGGGGATTCTTCCGGCAGGAGATATCCCTGAAGGAGTGATAGAGTATATTTATAAACATCAGCTCTACCAGGTGGATGCGACTAAGCGAGAGCCACACCTTGCCGGCCGCATCCGGTAGCGCGGCGGAGATACTCTCTTATGCTGGATAAAGAACAAGACACGGCTCCTCCCCAAACGCCCATTCTCATTGTTGACGATTCACTGGTGTTTCGTCGATTTCTCCGGGATATTCTTGAGGATTGCCCGGATTTTTCGATAGTCGGAGAGGCCCAGAATGGCATCGAAGCCCTCGATCTGGTGTTGAAGACCAACCCGGCGGTGATCCTCCTCGACCTTGAAATGCCGCTTATGGATGGAATGACCGCCCTCCAGCATCTGATGATTCATCGTCCGACTCCGACCATCATGTTCTCAAGCCTTACCGAGGAAGGGACGGCACGGTGTTTCGACACGCTGAAAAATGGGGCGATTGATTTCATTTCCAAGGATTTCATCTTTCAGAAGAACAGCCTGCAGACCCATAAACAGGTGCTCATCGATAAGGTCAAAAAGGCGGCCCGCTTCCAGGTGAGAGCCCGGGAACCGGTCTTTTCATACACGCCTGCGCCAACCGGATCGTTCGATGAGGAGCAAAGAGTGGTATTTTGCGAAGAATGCGGCAGGCGGGAAGTCGTCACCTATAACAGATCCCAGCCGATACGCAGCATCACCTGTTCCCAGTGCGGCGACAGCATAGAAATCAGCTTTTCCCCGCAGTCCCAATTTCGCCGCAATACCTTCATCACCGTAATCGGCGGGGGAGAGGGATGTTTCAACAACCTGCTTGAAATCGTCCCGAGGCTGGACCCTGAAATGGGTGGCGCCCTGATAGCCGTTATTCATCAAAACGCCGACCATGTGAAGAGTTTTACCGAATATCTTGATGCCATTTCGGCAATGAAGGTAGTACGGGCCAGGGACGGCGTAAGTATCGAAGGGGGAACCTGCTATATCTTCCCGGGACATGACTTTATGCGGCTGAAGCCCTACAGTGCCCAGCTCACCCTCCAGAAATTGCAGAAAGTTGCCTTGAATGGCGGTCCCCTCGACATTCTGCTGGCATCGGTTTCCACCCTCTTTAAAAAACGAGCTGCAGGCATCATTTTATCGGGCGATCACCTTGATGGAGATAAGGGCATCGCCATCCTGATGAAGAACGGAGGAACGCCTGTTATCCTCGATGGCAATGAATGCTATTGTAAAAGCATGGGACAAAACATTCTTGACTCATGCACTCTCCCGCAAACCTACCAAACCGCCAACATCGTCGAAGTAATCAAAAAACTCCACTACGGGGCGAAAGACGGCGGCATAGCAGGTTAATAATCGTGCAACGGGGTTTTTTATCAACTCATCCGGTGAGCAAATTCAGGAGATGCTGTCGTATCTGCAGCAGGAAAGGGCAACAAGATGGAAGAACAGGGTAAAAAACAATCCGCCCAACAATCCGCCCAACAATCCGCCCAACAATCCGCCCTATGGGAAGAAAACGTGCCGCTGATGCAACAGGGTCTGCACAAAGAACTGGTACGGCTTGCCTATGCTGTTACCGGGAAAAACCAAAAGGTCTTTCCCGCCCGGGAACATGTATTCGCCGCACTGCGCCAGACAAGTCTTGAAGCGACCCGAGTGGTGATCATCGGTCAGGACCCCTATTTCAACGAACATCCCGGGAAGGGTCCGGAAGCCCACGGGTTATGCTTTTCGGTGCAGGATGGGATCCCGGTGCCGCCTTCCCTGCGCAATATTCTGCAGGAAGTAAATGACAGCGTCTACAACGGCAGGAAGGTGAGTATCGACAGCGACCTGACCAGATGGGCAAAACAGGGGGTTTTGCTGCTCAATGCCAGCCTCACGGTTATCGCCAGGAGCCCCAACTCCCATGCCGGCTTAGGCTGGCACCGATTGACCGATGGTATCATCGAGACGATTTCCCGGCGAAAGGAGCACATTGTTTTCATGCTGTGGGGCGCATTTGCCCAGAAGAAAGCTGTTCTTATCGACCGGACAAAACATCTGATCCTGGCAACAAGTCACCCTTCGCCCTTGTCTGCTCACCGGGGGTTTCTCGGTTCCGGTGTGTTCAGACGGTGCAACGAATACCTCGTTCTCCACGGCTATCAGCCGATTGAATGGTAAGCCCTGAAAAATTCTTATTATTTATATTTTATTTTTTCCTGGCCGAGTGTTTTATCGCTGCGAGGGGTATCGTATCAGCAACCTCCGACGCCGTAAAGCCGGCCCCCGTTCTTTCATAGAGGATATCCGCGGCGGAACCGTGGAGGAAAACACCGGCTACCGCCGCGTTGACCGGCGATAATCCCTGGCAGAGCAAGGCCCCGATCACCCCGCATAAAACGTCGCCCATCCCCCCCGTTGCCATACCGGGATTGCCCGTGGTGTTAATGATAGTTGTGCCGTCGCTGCTCCCGATAATCGTTCCTGCTCCTTTGAGGACCAGGACGGTTTCATGCTCGTCGTTCTTAAACAGGCCGCCTCCCAGCAGGGCTGCGTCGATCCTGTTGTCCTGGATCTCCGCGGCTGACTTGTCAAGCAATCTGGCCAGTTCACCCGGATGCGGGGTGAAGATCCTGGGGCCGCCGGGCATATGGAGATCGGCCCGGTTTTCAGCCAGAATGTTCAAGGCATCGGCATCGAAAAGGACGGGGCATCGTACCGTTTTATACATGTGCATGACCAGCTCCGCGGTCTGTGCCTCTCTGCCGATTCCCGGCCCGATAACCACCGCCTGTTTTCCCTGAAGCGACTGAACGATGGTCTCCCAGTCGGCGATCGACAAAAAACGAGTACTCTTGGGGAGAGGAATGGTCATCGCCTCGATGAGGGTGTTTTCAAATATGCTGTTCAGGCTGCGGGGGGCACACAGGGTGACCAGTCCTGCCCCGCTGCGCAGGGCGCCCTTGCCGGTCAATACGGCAGCACCCGATTTCCCGGGTGAGCCCGCCAGAATCAGCAGATGGCCATGCGTTCCTTTATGGGACGATTTGGTCCGCTGCAAAGGTTGAGAAATTTTTTTAAACGTGTCGGACGTCGCCAGTTCGGTGGTGAGGCCCGCCCGCTGAATGGCTTCAGGGGGGATACCGATGTCGATGATTTCCAGTTTTCCTGTCCACTCCGAGCTCCCATGGATAAAATGGCCCGGTTTCGCACAACAGTAGGTCGCGGTATAATCGGCACGAACGCAGGTCCCCAGCACCTTCCCGGTATCCGAATCGATACCGGAAGGCGTATCCACCGAGATAACCGGCACCTTATGGGCAAAACCCGAATTATTGATAAGGTTGATGGTATCGGCGAAATGGCCTGTCACCTCCCGGTTGAGGCCGATGCCGAAGATGGCGTCGACCAGCGCATAACAGGGCAAGCCCCTCGTTTCGAACTGCTTCATGAGAATAGGAATGGTCTCAACCCGTTTCGGATTATCGATAACATGAAAAGGCAGCCTGAGCTTTTTGATAATCTGCAGATTGACTGCAGTGTCTCCCCGGAACCCATCGGGATTAATCAGGAAAAAGAAAACGGGCTGACAGCCGCGCTGATGCAGGTGCCGGCCTATCACCAATCCATCGCCGCCATTGTTGCCCGGGCCGACGAAGATGAGGGTAAAGGTATTTTCACAGGATCCCAGTTCCCGCTCCATCATCTTCACTGTTCCGAGACCGGCGTTTTCCATCAGCACGATACTCGGGATACCGTATTCTTCGGTGGCGGAACGGTCGAGATTCTGCATCTCAAGGGCAGTAGGCAGCTTCATATATCTCTCCTGGCAAAAGACTAAGAATTATTGCCGAACATCAATTCTGGTTTCCTGATCGCGTATAGATTGCTTATGGTCATCCACAAGGTCTTTGCAGAAACTGCACGGTTCAAAACCCGACTCAAGGGCAACGTCGATACCCCTGAATTCCAGAGTACAATTCTTGCAATTGTACTCTTCGCAGGCAGGTAAATGAAAAACCCTGCTCCTGGGGTCGCCTTTTATGCCGGGACCCGTCGCCGGTGTACGTACGCCGTTGTCAGGATATTCCGGCAGTGCGGGAGCGGTTTTGATCCTGTTCAGAGCTCGGTTGCAGAGACCCACCAGCGGAGCGGCCAACATTGCGGTCAGCCCCTGCAACACGGTGGTCACTGGTTCGGGAATCAGCGGTTGTTCATTCGATACCCTTACTATCCAGAAGACCGTCAGAAAAGTGAAAAGGGCGTTGGGGGCCCACATTGCCAGAGGAATTGGAAAAACACCCTCCTCCGCCATGGTTTTCCCTAAGGTGAAAAAGATATAATAAAGGACAAATATCGCCAGCCCGGCCTGAATGCCAATCGCCTTTTTCCCCGGTCTGGCCTGCAAGCCTAAGGGGAGTCCGATCAGACTGATGATCAGACAGCCAACAGGCAGGACAAGCCTTTTGTGAAATTCTATCAGAACTTTTCTTTTTTGCAGAGTATTCTCTGTAATGAGCTGTGCTTCGTCGAGCAATTCCCCCATGGTAAGGGCCGTTCTTTTCAGATTGGTAGCTTTTCCCGATGGCGGCTGGAGCGGGATATTGATCTGATACCGGTCGAACTGGACAATCTGCGCACTCTCGTTGCTCGGGCGATGCAGACTGCCGTTTCTGAGAACTATGGAGACCATCATATTCGAGATATTGCTCGTCATTGAGCCGGTCGAAGCCATGGTGATGACAGGGTTGGCGACACCACGCATATCGGAAACCCAGACATTGGTCCACTCTCCGGTGGTCTTATCTATTTTATCAATATATACAACAACATCTCCGAGGGCTTCGGTAAAAACATGTTCTTTCACCCCCTCATTGATTTTTTCCTTAAGCAGCTGATAGGTGAGCTGTTTCATCGATACTTCACTGAGCGGAATCAACTTGATGGAAAAATAGCTGGTTAATAACGCGATAAGCGCGGCAACGATGATAACAGGCGGCAGAATCTGGTACATACTGATGCCGCTGGCCTTGAAGGCGAGTATCTCCGAATCGCTCGACAACCTGGCAAAGCCGATGGTTACCCCCATCATTGCGGCCATGGGGATAGAGTAAAGAAAAATATTGGGAAAGAGATAGGAGAAGAGCCGGACAAAATCGGCGCCGCCGATATTGAGTTCCAAAACGAAATTGAGAAACGGGATGAGCTTGACCAAAAAAAAGACACAGTTCATTATGACGAAACTTGCAAAAAAAGGCGCAAGCATTTCCGTTGCCAGATAACTGTAGAGGAGTCGAGGTGTTTTGAAGTGTGTTGTCATTGCAGCAAACGATGCCGGGAACCGGTCAAAAAATCCTAGCAGAATTTATGGTTTTCAAGTACATGGGGGTAAGCGTGGATTGTCGGGGTGTCGACCGAATCATCGGTGCGCACCTGCTTTCACCATGGTCATTTGTAATGGCACTCTATTAATAACTGGAAGAAAAACATGCATTTATTTGAAACGGAAGAAGGGGATAAGTGGGTCTGCATAACCTGCGGCATAGAACACGAGCCGATGATTGCAGAAAAAAAATGGGAATTGATTTTTGACCGGCACGATCAGACTCTCCGCTGTTTTCTCTGTGGCCATCCTGATTTTGAAATCGATGACTGATCCGGACCGGGAAACACCGATCATTGCCAACCGCCCGATCATGTCTGTTCCTTTCAGGAATTTTTCCTTCCCTCCTCCCCCCGGCGCTCAAGGATTTGAAAACTTCAAGTCCTTGAGCGGATCATCGATTGTGACGTCGATCCAATGCTGGTCCCACCACTCCTTTGGGGTAACGAAGACACCATTGACCAGCATGGAGAAATGCAGGTGATCCCCACCTGCCATTCCCGTTGTGCCGGTTAAACCGATAACCGTCTTCTGGTCGACACTGGCGCCCGGCGAAACGTTGATCTGGCTCAGATGGGAGTAAAGACTGAACACTCCCTGGCCATGGTCGATCAGAACCATATTGCCATAAATGCCCAAATAATCTGCAAAGACTACCTGGCCCATGTTGGCTGCGTGCACTTCCGCCCTTTGGGTTGAAGCGATATCCATGCCGAGATGAACCTGGTTATCGATCGCCTTGCCGTTATAGTAATACGTTCGGTGATCGGCATAGCCGGCTTTCGAGCTTCCGGCCATACGCAGAAAGCTCCCCTTCCACATTCTCTTTGGCAGGGACGTGCGGCAAAGTTCGCTGATCCTGGCATTGTTTTGGTCCCGGACAATACTGTTGGTATAGAGATACTTGTCGACCAATTCTCCCTGCATCTCCGGATAGTATTGCTGAAATTCAGGGATCTTATCCTGGAGAAAGCTCTCGCCGACGGCAATCGAATCTTTCTTCTGAACGACCCCCTTATACACGGAAGCAAACGGCACAACCGCCGCATTACCGGCCTTGTCGACAGCCGATATGTTCATGGCATCGATCCGTTCCGCATCATAGGGCAGGGCAAAATAACAGATAAATGTTTCATTATTGCTGTCACCAAGGGGATAGCCGGGATAAAACCGTCCGTTAAGCGATACCCCATGGGTGCTTTGATGGTCGGTCAGACGATAAATGGCGATCCCGGTCCCCCCCGGGGAAATATATTTTTCGTCATGCAGAATCTGCACTCGCGGGGGAACCGTATCCACTGTGACTTCCTTGACAACTACGGTTTTGTTGCCGGTGAACCAGCCCCACATGGAAAAATCGACTGCTTCAACGGTGAGAGTCATGGGCCCGTCGCTGAACCCCTCGGTCTTCGTGTCAAGGGTGATCTCCTGACTATTCTCGTGGGGGCCGATTGCGCCGGTATAAGCGGTTCTTGGAAATGTCACGGAATGAAGGGCTTTTTTTACATTTCCCTGGGAACACCATACGGTTACGCTGCGTATGCCACTTTGCGCATCATGCACAGAATAGCTGATTGATCCCTTTTTCCCTATATAATCGCCTGTTTTTTCGATATTGACTACCGGCTTGCCTCCTTCAAAGAACAGAAAGAGAAGGCCTGCACCGACAATTCCAATAACGACAACCAAAATCCCATAAAATAAACGGGCCCCGCCGGGCCCTTTGCCTGTAAAGAAAACCATTTTCACATCACATCCTTATGCTGTTTAGGGAAGCGCTCTTATATATACGCCTATCTCTGCCATATTATTTCGTATTTTTCGATATGCAGATCTTTCGTAGGTGCAATGATAATTCTTTTCCCTATATCCTTTTCAACTCTTGTTTTGGTTTGTTCTTCTTCATTGAGCAGCAAATCGGCCAATCGCGAATGAACCCGCAGGGTAATTGTGCTGCCTTTATGTTTTTTCGAGTTTCTGCTGATTTTTCGGAAAATATCGTAACAAATAGTCCTCCGGGATTTCACCATGCCCTCTCCGGAACAATAGTGACAGGGTTCGCACATCAACTGGTGGAGGTTTTCGCTGTTTCGTTTCCGGGTCATCTGGACCAGACCGAACTCGGACAGTTTCAGAATGTTGATTCTGCTTTTATCTTTTTTAACCGCTTCCTTGAAGGTCGTATACAGTTCCTCACGATGCTTATCGTTTTCCATGTCTATGAAATCAATGATGATAATCCCACCGATGTTACGCAATCGCAGCTGATATGCGATCTCGATAGCCGCCTCCATATTGGTTTTGAAGATAGTGTCGTTGAGATCGCTTTTGCCCACATAGCGGCCGGTGTTGACATCGATAACGGACAACGCTTCGGTGCTTTCGATAATTATATAGCCACCCGAACGAAGCCATACCTTCTTCTCGATGGCCCGGGAGATTTCCACCTCGATGTTACATGCTTCGAACAGCGGTGTACTGTCATTATAGAGGCTGATTTTCTCCGTCAGTTGCGGGGCAAAGGTCTTGACGTGAGCCAGCAGTTTTTCATAGGCGACCGGGTCGTCGATCACCAGGGAGTCGACGTCCGTGGTGAAAAAATCGCGGATGGAACGGAGAGTTATGTCGAGGTCCTCGTGGACCAGACATGGGGCTTCCATGTGGAGGGACTTGTCGCGAATATCGTCCCAGAGCAGCAGGAGAAACTCCATGTCGGCCTCAAGTTCTTCCCGCGTGGCCTGTTCGGCAACTGTCCGCACGATGAAACCGGTCCCCTGAGGACGCATCTCTTCGATCAAAGCCTTGAGTTGTGTTCGTATCTCTTCGTCTTCGATCTTGCGAGAAACACCGATATGGTCGGTCAGTGGAATAAACACGAGATTTCGACAGGGTAAGGTGATATGACAGGTTAATCTCGCCCCTTTCGTTCCTATCGGGTCCTTGCTGACCTGCACGAGTATGTCCTGGCCCTCCCGCAGAATCTCTTCGATATGAAGACCTTGCGCCCGGATATGGGTTTGCGCACAATCGGTTATACAGGGACTGTATTCCGGACATTCGGAAGAAACGCAGACGTCGTCCACATAAAGAAACCCGGTGCGTTCCAGACCGATATCGATAAATGCAGCCTGCATCCCGGGCAGCACCCGTACGACCTTGCCTTTGTACACATTGCCCATAAGGCCTTTTTCCGTCGGCCTCTGCATGTGGAATTCGCTGAGATTTCCATCTTCGACAAGCGCCAGGCGAACCTCATAGCTCGTCGCATTAATAAGTATTTCAGTGGGCATTCTCAAACCATTTTTAGCAAATCGTTAAAACTTCCGCTGAGGGAAGGAGTATATTTTTTTAAATTCTGTAGTATACAGTATAGGCAATGCATAATGCCATATGTAATAATTTTTCCATAAAGAGAGTTTATAACCAATTACTATGACCTGGAAAGATCCGTCTTTATATATCAACCGAATATTTGTGGAAGAATCCTGTCTTGAACTCGACTCCACCAGAGAAATTCTCGCCAGAGCCAAGCTGCCCTGGTCGATTGTTGCGGAGCGCGGCAAACCAAACGACCTGGATGAAGATTTTGTCGGCAGTCTTACCGCCGGCAAACGGCAACTGTTTCTCTGCAGAAATCGCGGACTGTTTTTCAAACCTTGTCCGGGAACCAGGGAGTACCAATGCTGCGATTATCAGGTTCTCAATACCGGCACAAACTGCCCGATCGATTGCGTTTATTGTATACTCCAGGCGTACCTGAATTCTCCCTGGCTGACGTTTTATGTCAATACGGGGGATCTGTTCCACGAACTTCTGCAGTCGCTTACGGCCAACCCGCAAAAATTCTTTCGGATAGGAACCGGCGAGTTCACCGACTCCCTGGCAATCGACCGGCTGACCTGTCTCAGCCGTCCGCTGGTTGAATTGATCGGCAATAAAAAAAATGCGGTTCTTGAGCTGAAAACAAAAAGCGGCGTTATTGAAAATCTTGAAGGTCTCGACCATCGGGGCAGGACCATTATTGCCTGGTCGCTGAACAGTACGGCTATCATGACCAGGCACGAACTTCGTTCGGCAACCCTTGACGAACGCCTTCAGGCAGCAAAACAATGTGCAGCCTGGGGCTATCGGCTCGCCTTTCACTTCGACCCGATCATTGACCACCCCGGCTGGCAGGCCGGTTATAAGGAGACCATAGACCGGCTCTTTGCAACGGTGCCGGCCGATGCCATTGCCTGGATTTCCCTCGGGGCACTCCGGTTTATTCCGAGTTTGAAGGATATCGGGATCCGTCGCTTTCCGGCGGCAAAAATCTACTTCAATGAATTCGTGCAGGGGTTGGACTGCAAGTCCCGATATTTTCGTCCGCACCGGGTTTTTCTCTACAAAGTCATCTACGAGCTTCTCAAACAGCAGGCAAGCGAGACAACCTGTATCTATTTTTGTATGGAAAGCGATGAGATCTGGCGGGAGGTGATGGGATTTGCCCCCGGCGATAAAGGGGGATTACCGATGATGCTCGACCGGACAATTCGTTGAGAGAGTTGTCCTCTTCTCCTGGATTCCCGTCCCCTTCATCGGTAAATTTGATCTTGTTCTTTCCATATTCTATCGTATATTGGCAGGATCTGATTGCAAGACCCTGATGATTCTTATAACCCCAGAGGATAGAGCTATGGTAAATAAAGTAATACTTATCGGAAATTTAGGAGCGGATCCGGAATTAAAATACACCGCCAGCGGCACCGCCGTATCGACACTCAGTGTAGCCACGGGCCGGAAATGGAAAGATAAGGATGGCCAGATGAAAGATGAGACTGAATGGCACAGAGTCATCGTCTGGGCCCAAAACGCCGAATTCTGCAGCAACTACCTTTCCAAAGGGGCAAAGGTCTACGTTGAGGGCCGGTTGCAGACCCGCAAATGGAAGGATCAAAACGGCAATGACCGGTATACCACGGAGATTATCGCCTCGACCGTGCAAAACCTCTCCCCGCGTGCGAGCGAAAGCGCCGGCGGTGGCGGTTATGAACAGCCGCCATTGCCGTCCGAGCCGTTCGGCGGGATGATGGGCGGGGGGAGTACGGGCGAGGATGTGCCGTTTTAAGGTAAGCCGCCCCGGTAACCAAGACAAAAGGAGTAAGGTTTCATCGGCAAACCTGCTCCTTTTGCCATTTGCAAAAACCGTTGAACAGCTAATATCGGTTGACTGAAGATCTAACCGTTCGTATTGTTTTTGCACCAAATCTCAGAAGTTTTTTTCATAACGCTTATATTCGCTGGATCGTTACCATGGATTACTATGAAACACTGGGGGTAAATAAAAGCTCATCCCCGTCGGACATTAAGAAAGCGTACAGAAAACTCGCGCTTAAACATCACCCCGATAAAAACAACGGCGGCAAGGATTCCGAGGCCAAGTTTAAAGAGATCAGCGAAGCCTATGCCGTACTGTCCGATCCTGAGAAAAAAAAGCAGTATGACCTCTATGGTTCGGCGAATTTCCATCAACGCTATTCCCAGGAAGATATTTTCAGGGGCTTCGACCTCAACGATATCCTGCGTCAGTTCGGGTTTGGCGGCGCGGGGCAATCGGCGCAATTTCGCTCCAACATGGGGGGGAATTCCTTTTCTTCGTTTTTCAATCAGGGCAACCCCGGCGGATGCGGCGGTGGATGTCGTACGCCGGCGGAAAAAGGCCAGGACATGACCTACCAGATTATCGTAAGTCTGGAGGAAGTACTTCATGGAGCGGATCGAACAATAACTTTGAGAAAAAACGGGTCTCCACAGAATGTATCGGTGAAGATCCCCAGGGGAATAGAGGCAGGCAAAAAACTGCGGTTGCAGGGGCAGGGTGGCGCGTCGCGTAACGGCGGACCGCCCGGAGATCTCTATCTGAAAGTCGATATCGCCTCAAACGACACATTCGCACGGGACGGCGACGACCTTGTCATCCAAAGGCTCATCTCTTTCAGCGAGGCATGCTTCGGTACCACAATTGAAGTGGAAACCCTTGAAGGAAAAAAATTCGCGGTAAAAGTTGCGGCGGGAACGACACATGACTCACAGTTGCGGTTGAAGGGTTTCGGCTTACCCGTTGGCCCGCTCGGGGAAAGGGGAGACCTCTATGTAAAGATCGGGGTCAGCGTACCGAAAGAACTCACCGAAGAACAGGGAAGGGTCGTAGAGCAGTTGCGAGCCTGCGGTTTGTGAGGGCCCAGGCCGATCACAATCAGAAATCCCAGGGCCACGCTATCGTTGAATGGTAATCCTGCCAACACATTGTCTTCGCCGCAGAACCGGTGGTCCCGGCAGTTCAAGCGGAATTTCAAGAGGTTTTCGCGATGATATACGGCAGAACGATCCTTCTTCCAACCCTTATCAGTTTTCTCCTTATTGCCGACTGCTGCTTTGCCGCCCACGGAATATCCTTGAACGGGGAGGTGAAATACCGGCCGGATTTCAAACAGTTTGATTATACCTCGGCCGAGGCGGTCACAGGAGGCAAGCTGGTTTTGCATGAGATCGGCAGTTTTGACAAAATGAACCCCTTTACCTTGAAGGGGGAGGCGCCCTATGGCCTCGAATCCCTGGTCTATGAACCCCTGGCGGTTGCCAGCCTTGATGAGCCGTTTTCCCAGTACGGTCTGCTGGCGTCCGACATAGAGGTCGCAGCCGATAAAAAATCCGTCACCTTCACCCTCGACCGGAGGGCAAAATTTTCCGACGGCAGTCCGGTAACCGCCGAAGACGTGGCCTTCACCCTGGCGACCCTGAAAAGCGATCGGGTCCATCCCTCGTTCAACTATTACTACGAGGACATCGAGTCATCTGAAATTCTTGATGATTCCAAGATCAGATTTCTCTTCAAAAAGCCGAACCGGGAATTGCATATGATCGCCGGGCAGATCCAGATAATGTCGAAGAAATTTATGACCGAGCACGGTTTCGAGGATCAGGGCGGAACCCGCGATCTTATTTCGCCCGTTGCCTCAGGCCCCTATATGGCGGATAAAATCAGCATCGGCAAAACCATTACCTACAAAAGAAACCCGAAGTATTGGGCCAAGGACCATCCGACAAGAAAGGGGATGTACAACTTCGACGAGATAACGGTCAAATATTACAAGGATCAGACTGTTGCCCTTGAGGCATTTAAAGCTGGGGAATTTGATTTTATCTCGATCAACATAGCCAAGCAATGGGCCAGGGATATGGAAGGCAATAAATTCACCGACGGATCGATAATTAAAAAGATCTTCCCGCATCACAACAACGCCGGTATCCAGGGTTTTTTAATGAATACGAGGAAACCGTTGTTTCAGGACCGAAGGGTGCGAAAAGCGCTGGGGCTGGCCCTCGATTTCGAATGGATCAATTCGTCTCTCTTTCATAGCCAGTATACCAGAAGCGACTCTTATTTCAGTAATTCCTATCTGGCCGCCAGAGGATTACCGGATGATGCGGAGCGAAACCTGCTTGAACCGTATCGGCAGATTCTCGATGAGGATGTTTTTTCCATGCCCCTTGCCCCTCCTGTTGCGGCCGGGGTGGAAGGTCTGCGCAGCAATCTGCTGGAGGCCAAAAAGCTGCTGGCGGAAGCCGGATGGCAAATACAAAACGGCAACCTCATAGGTAACGGCGGACAACCCTTCAAGTTTGACATTCTTCTGGTCTCTCCCGCCTTTGAGAGGGTGATGGCGGCCTATGTGAAAAATTTGCGGAAATTGGGGATTCAGGGCGAATATAGAACCATCGACTCGACCTTGTATTCGGAACGACTCAAGAAATTCGATTTCGATATGATAGTCACAAGCTACGGCCAATCCCAATCGCCCGGCAACGAACAGCGGAATTACTGGCACTCTTCTTCGGCGCTAAGAGACGGTTCCCAGAATTATGCCGGGGTAAGTTCGCCGGCGGTGGACGGGCTTGTTGAAAAGATCATCTACGCCCGGACCAAAGCGGAGTTGATAACCGCATGCCGGGCCCTGGACCGGGTCCTCTGGTTTGGCTATTATCTCGTGCCCAACTGGTATCTGCCGGTGCACCGATTAAGTTATCATAACAGGTTTTCCATGCCCTCGACGCTGCCTCTCTACTATGACCCATTTCATTTGCTCATGACCTGGTGGGTCAAACAAGATTAACGGCCGGATCCTCTTGAATCCCCCCGATTTTGCATAAATTGCATCATTTTTCTTGACTTTCACCCGTTTTTTTTGATACCCATTGTCTATGATCCCTAACAGATGGGACCATCATTATTAACACAGATCGGGTTGAGCATACTGTGGACATGCGACATCCGGTCCGTTTTTTCGGGGAGGCTTGTTGTATGTCTGATCGTGTCAAGGGGAAGGTCAAATGGTTTAATGCGAGCAAGGGCTATGGTTTTCTGGAGAGACCCGATGGGGAGTCGGACGTCTTTGTGCATTACAGCGCTATTCAGGGAGAGGGTTTTAGAAGCCTGGAGGAAGGAGATGCAGTTGAATTCACAATTGCCAAAACCGATAAGGGGCTACAGGCCGAAAATGTCAGCAAGATGAATTGATAGAGCCATAGCCGTTGGTTCTCGACCCCGTTCCAGGGAGCACAATGGTGCACCTGAAACGGGGTTTGTTATTTTTTCTGCAGGAAGTTCTGGAGAAGTTGAGTCCTCACCCAGGAGAAAAAGAAATGTTGCCTTTAGAGCAGTTCTGTCTATACTAATTTTCTGCCGTTGAATATCCTCGACTTGGATCGGGCCGCCGCAACCGAAGCGGCAATAATCCGCGCCCAGCTTGAAAGGAAGGGAACACCGATCGGACCATACGATATCCTGATTGCCGGCCAAGCCAAATCCCGGACAATGACGCTTGTTACCAACAATACCAAAGAATTTGTAAAAATCGACGGCTTGGCCTTGGAAAACTGGACTCTATAATTAAGTCCAGAATACTTCTTATTTGTCCATTGGGAGTGTTTTGTGGATTCTCTGCGACTTCTGTCGATTCGACTTGCCGATACCGAGAAGCTGGGCTTCCTGCTCGGGCAATCCGCTGTCCCCGGGGATGTTATCTGTCTCGACGGCGATCTCGGCGCCGGGAAAACGACCCTTTCCCAGGCAATTGCCAGGGGACTGGAGGTTCCGGCAGACTGTTATGTGACGAGTCCTTCCTTTGCGATGCTCCATGAATACGAGGGAAGGATACCGATGTACCATATGGATTTTTACCGCTTGCACGATGAGGTTGAGGTTCTCGATCTGGGATTCGACGAATATTTCTATCTTGCGGGCCTCACGGTGATCGAATGGTCGAGGCGGGCAGAACCGATATTGCCGAAGGAGCGGTTGTCACTCGAACTTATATTGGACAACGATATGGGCAGGACGGTGTTAATAACCGCCACCGCTGCCTATGAGGACAGACTGGCACGAATCCAAAAAGAGTTTGAAGGGAGAAGCGAACCGGGCGATTCAAACGGAACATCTTGATTTAACTGATAAATGGATATTCTCACGCCTATTTTGATCAAGGCAAATATACAGTGTGGTTTCTTGATAATCGCGGGAATGAACTTATCTTAGCTTTTCTTTCAGGCGTTATTTCAATTTTAATTTCTATTTTTATCAGAAGATACAATGAAAAAAAAATCTGTTGCCTTCAAGGACTGCTACAAGAAATTCACCATCGATCAAGATAAAGCCATCACCCCCGAAGAAACGCTGAAAAATTTCTATGCCAGGGTCGCCGGTCTTGATATCAACATCTTAAATGAAGTAAGGAGGATAGATAACGGCCGCCTCGATATTCCGGTATACTTCAGCGTCTGTGGCGAAGATGCCCAGGCCTTAACCGGAACCAAAAAACAGATGGGGAAAGGGGCATCCCCCATCCAGGCCGAAGCCTCGGCCTGCATGGAATTGGCGGAAAGATTTTCATTTTTTTCCTACAAAAGCACCCCCGGCAATTTTCAGAACGGCGACTATGCATCCATGGTAAAAGCTGGGTATCCGGTGCTGAGCCCGGAATATCTGCTGAATTCGGTCCACGATACCCGTTCGAGTGTCGAACTGCTGAGTCAACTGCTCGAGAATATTCCAATGCAATGGGCCTGGGGAACGAATATTACCCGGGGAGAAGATGTCCTCATTCCCTTTTCCTGGTTCTTTGCCATCAATGAATTTAACGGGCCATCCGCCGGTAATACCTACGAAGAAGCGGCGCTGCAGGGGATTTGCGAAATCATCGAAAGACATGTCTGCTCGGTCATCAGCCATCAAAAAATAGCCACCCCGAAAATTGAGACAGATTCGGTGCAGGATAGTGTTGCCAAGGAACTGCTGAGAAAATTCAAGGCGCAAGACATCGAACTGTATCTCAATGATTTCAGTCTTGACACGGGAATCTGCACGGTCGGCGCCCTGGCTATCGACAGGTCGACCTTTCCGGGGAAAAGTGAAATCGTCTACACCGCGGGTACCACCCCCGACCCGGAGAAGGCACTTATCCGGGCAATTACCGAGGTAGCGCAACTGGCTGGGGATTTCAATACCGACTCGAATTATGTCGCATCCGGCCTGCCAAAACCCCTTGCCATGGATGAGGTCGAATACGTAACCGACACCCCGGATTCGATCACCATCAAGGAGATGGCCAACCTCACCGACAACAACATCCGGGTGGAGATCGAAAACTGTATTGCCGCACTGAGAAAAATAGGCATGGAAATCCTGATGATCGATGTAACCCATGCCGGGCTGGAAATTCCCGCGCTGTACACGATCATTCCCGGAGCGCATTTCCGGGAAAGGTCAATGATCAAAGATGTCGGACTCTTTGCCGCGAAATTGCTGGTTGAACGGGTCTCCGATGCGGAACTCCTTGAGGAAAAACTGAGTCAGATGGAGAAATTGCTGCCGGAAGCCTATTACCTTGAATTTTACCGTGGCCGGAACTTTGCGGATATGGGATTTCCCGAATCCGCCCTCGAGCACTTCGACCGCACTCTGGCGATGCAGCCGGAGCAGGAAGATCTGCCCTATATCTTTTCCTATATGGGCAAATGCTTGAAAGATCTCGGTAAATTCGATGAGGCAATCGAGATTCTGGACAAAGGGCTGGCTGAGGATGAAGAAAGACCCGATATGCACAATACCCTTGGGGTGTGTTTCTTCAAAATCCGGGAATACGGAAAGGCCATCAAACATTTCCAACGGGCAGTCGACCTCAACCCGGCATCCGGGATAGACTACGCCAATCTTGGCGTGAATTATCATAAGCTGGGCAATACAACCTTGGCTGCCGAATTCCTTACCCTCGCTCTCACTCTCGATCCCAGTCTCGATTTTGCCCGTGATTTGCTCGCTGGTATCGCTGAAAAAGAGTGACCCCGCCCATGGCAGCAAAAAATCCCACAAAACTTTTGTTGCATGCCGTCGTCATCGGCCTGTTTTGTGGGTACCTTGCCGGCAGTACGGTTCTTTCCGCTGAATCGATCCAATCATTGAAGGAACGTGCCAGGAATTCCTATTGGGGAATTGGAACCGCACAGAATTACGCCAAGGCGCTGGAACTTTATCTCCAGGCAGCGAACCGGGGGGATTCGGAGGCCAAATACATCAGCGGCGGCATGTATTTCAAGGGGATGGGAGCAAAGAAGGATCTGCCGATGGCCTTCAAGCTGCTGCGTGAGGCGGCCATGAGCGGCAAAAGCAGTCCCGAATCCCAGCAAATTGTCGGCCAGGCTTTTCTGCTCGGTTCGGGGGTTCCCAAAAATTACGGCAAAGCCCTGCACTGGTATACTCTTGCGGCGGAAAACGGCAACAAGGAAGCACAAAACGAGTTGGGTTTCATGTATTTTGTCGGCAAAGTCGTCGACCAGGATGTGAAGAAAGGAGCCGGTCTATTTTTGCAGGCGGCGGAAAACGGACTGGCTATTGCTCAATACAATGTCGGGATAATGTACTTCACCGGTAACGGTTTCGACTCGGTCGATCTGCAGCAATCCTATGCCTGGCTGAATTTAGCTGCGTCAAACGGCCACCGGCCGGCAATGGCTGCCAGGAGCTATCTCGAGACCGTTCTGACCGGCAAAGAGTTGGCAGCTGCCCAGAACCTCACCGACGAGCTGGCGCAGAAGATCAAGCCGTAAGGCGCTTCCGGGGCGGTTGGCGGAATCGGCCCCGCCCCGGAAAACAGAAAACATTCGGAAGAGTTCAGGCCGGATTGAGACACATCAAACCTTCTTCAACCGAATTGAAGGTAAACACTTTGCTCAAATTATCCTTGATTTCAGAACTGACATGGACTCTGGCCCTTCCCTCATCGGTGATGACTCCGAAGCGTTTGAGAATATCGGCCACCGATGGCTGCACACCGCAAAGGGCCAGGAGCTGGATTTTCGGATCCATGATGATTGAACCCAGGATGCCTATGAGACTTGAATTGATTATGTTGAATGGCGATAAATCGACAAAAATATACGTATCGAGTTTGCTGCTTTGCACTTTATCGCTGGTGGTGAAATCAATCAACGCATTCTTAATTTGTTCAAGTCCCTCTTTAACGGAAGTCAATTCGCCAACCTTGATTATGCAGACTCTCCCCTCACTTACCGATATTTGCCCCATTGAATTCTCCCTGTATCATAAGTCACGAACTTTTCAAAGACGCTTTGAGTTGTAATATGTTGCCGATATCTAACCATAAAAAATATTTTCGGTGAAATTCTTCCGCAATCCCGGCAAAATCCATCGGGGTAATGGTATCATTTCCTTTCAGGCGTTGTCAAAAAATTACTTGGCCGGAAAGACAGCCGTAACGGCTCCCCGGCAAGAGCAAATGGGTGAAGCACGCACCCAAAAGCGGCGGCAGTTAATTTTTCTCGAAAACAATCAGCGTCTGGTCGTCATCCGGCGCGGCCGTTCCGCAGAATGCAGCGATATCGTCAAGAATCGCCTGACGAAATACGTGGCCGGAAGCGGAAGCCCGTCGCGCTTTGAGACAGCCATAGAGACGCTTCTTGCCGTAAACCTGTTCGCGGCCGTCAATTGTTTCAACAATTCCATCGGTATAGACGAGGAGTTTATTGCCTCGTTTGAACTGAAAGGTGGTTTGACCATACAAACTGCGGCAGTTGAGACCCAGCGGCATGCTGTCGTGCTCGATCTCGACAATGCCGTTTTCCGAGATAAGAACGGGGTAGGGCTGACCGCCATTGCTCATGGTGACTTCCTCGCCATGAAAAATCAGGATGGATGCGGCGACGAACCGCCCCAGGGGCAGCAGCCCGCAAATGTCATCGTTGAGCAGATTGAGGATTTCCGCGGCGGAATGAGAATTATTGGCAAACTGCTGGAGAAACCCGATGACGCGCATGGAGATGAGTGCTGCCGGCAAACCATGGCCGCAGCTGTCGCCGATGAAAAAACCAAGGTTGCCGTCGGCCTGGGTAAAGGAATAAAAAAAATCACCGGAAATAGTCGAATAGGGTCGATTGAAAATACTGACCGCAATTCCGGCGTTGCTGCATAAACTCTCGGTGGTCAGGAAATCGGTAAGAAATTTCTGCTGCATCATTGCCCCGGCGGCCAGGTCTTCGGCCAATCGCTTTTCCAGGTAACGGTTACGCAGCAGAGTGTTCACCCGTGCAACCATCTCCTCCTCGGAGAACGGTTTTCTGAGATAATCATTGGCGCCGCTTGCAAGAGCTTTGACCACACTGGCGGTTTCCGATTTTGCGGTGAGCATCAACACTGGTATGTGCGAGAGACTCTCGTCTTTTTTCAGTGCCTTGAGCATCTCGAAACCGTCCATTTCCGGCATCATAATATCAAGCAGGATGAGATCCGGCTGCTTGTCTCTTGCCTGCTGCAGCCCCTCGATGCCATTTTCGGCAAAGTAGAGCGGAACCCCCATATGCTCAAGATTGAAGGCGCAGATATCGCGATTGATTTCATTGTCATCGACGATGAGAATTCCGGTTACATCCATGATTTGGTTCTCTTTATTCCAATAACGGGCGGTTACTGATCATGCAGGGCATTTTCCAGCTCTTCTCTGGATACCAGTCCTCTATTTATCAGGATCTGTCCCAATTTTTCACTTTTCGCCTTGATCGGCAAAGTGAAATGAAACCTGGTGGAACCATCCGATCCACTGTCGGCCCAAATTTTCCCGCGATGGTCTTCGATAATCTGCTTGCAGATTGCAAGTCCCAGTCCTGTTCCACCGGCGCCGGTCTTGGTCTTGCTGCTCTGGGCAAATTTATCGAAGATTGCGGTTAGCTCATTGGCCGGAATCGCCACCCCGTGGTTGCTGATGGTGGTTTGTAGCAGGGTTAGATTGGGTAAATCAATTCGCCTGGCAAAAGCAATCGATATGGTTGTATCCGGATCGCTGAATTTCACCCCGTTGGACAAAATATTGCAAATGACCTGGCCTATTCTTCCTTGATCGAAGAATGCCTCGGTGGCAATGTCCGGTGGAACAATACTGATTTTCAGTCTCTTTTTCTCGGCAAGGGGAGCAATTTCGGTGATTACCGATTTGACTTCCGTTAACAGATCGAGATTCTGAAAAACGTAATTCATTTTGCCGGCCTCAAGTTTGGCGAGGTCGAGAAGACTGTTGATGAGCGGCAGGAGCCTCTTGCCCGAAGTTGCGATCTGTTGAAAAAAGCGCAGCAGTTCGTGACGATCCGCAACCTCGATTCTTTTTTCACCATAACCCGCAAAACTCAAAATGGCATGGAGCGGGGTACGCAGTTCGTGGGACATGTTTGCCAGAAATTCGCTTTTCGCAAGGTTTGCCGATTCGGCCAGCTCTTTTGCCTGTCGTAATTCTATTTCGTAGATGCGGCGCTCCGTGACATCCCGGTCAATGCCGCGAAAGCCGATAAATTCATGACGCTTGGAGAAAATGGGTTCGCCGCTCGACTCTATGGTGACCTCCTGGCCGTCCTGCCGGATGTAGTTGTACTCCACATTATAAAAACCGCCGGGCGGATTGCCTTGGGTTACCTTGTCTCTGCATGAATCATCAGCCGATGGCGATTTTCGCCATGGGAAAAACAACGTACCCAGGAGGTATTGCGGTTCAAGGCCAAGAAGTTTGACGCTTTTAGGGCTTGCATAGGTGTAAATGCCGGCAGCATCGATTTCCCAGATAAAATCACTTGTGGTTTCGGTAAGATCCCGAAATCGTTTCTCACTTTCACTCAAGGCTTCGAGAATGTTTTGGCGGTCCCGAATTTCCTTGCGCAGGGCCACGTTTGTTTCGATGAGTGAAGCGGTCGCTTCTTCAAGCTCCTTTTCCTGCGACTGGAGCATTGCATCCATGTCGCTTTCCATCGTAGTAAGTCTTTGGCCCATGGCATGGCATATGGACACATCCTGGATGACAAGCAGCCACTGTGGTTCGTTCGCAGCGGCAAAAGGCGTCCCGGTAATGGTTATCTGTTTGGCGGGATAACTTATCGTAAGACAGTTACGGGTAAATTGCAGTGCCCCCCTGCTTGCGAGGGTGATGCAGAGTGCCCGGCAATCATCTGCAGACAAGAGCGGTTTGAGAATCGAAGCGAGTGGGGTGCCGACAACCGGTAGAGCAAGGGGTGCATGTATTGCGGCGATATCGCCTGCGGCAAAGAGTATCAGGCCATGGCGATCAACCAGCAGTGTTTCCACAGGAATCGTTACATCTCCGGTGGGGATGGCGGGAGGTCGATTCGTTTTCCGGATTTCTTTGAGTTCGGTCATCGCCGCAGGAATTCTTGTTCAAACGCAATTTCAGGTTCAGGTTCAGCTGTTATTTTCCCTTCGAACAGCCGAACAAGTCAAGAAAATTCATTCCCGGGACGATCTCTGCGGGCCACGAAAGAGAGGGACGGAGAGGTTCCCGGATCAGCCCATCACCTTTGAAAAAACTTCTTTGCTCATTGATTATGCAGAGTATTTCGAGTATTGAAACAGCTTGAACTGCAACACCGGCTGGACCATCGAACGTATCTCTAAGGAAAGGAAAATCTGCTCCGAAAGTTTGCTTCGAAAGTTTGCTTAATATGCTTGAAAAAACCGTGTATTTATTACGCCATGGAGACACCGGACGGCGAGGCTGGTATATCGGGACGACGGATATACCGCTCAGCGAGGCGGGAACTCTGCAGGTCGGCCGGACTGCAAACCTTCTGCAGCAGGAAAACATCGGCAGAATCTTTTGCAGCCCCATGCAGCGCTGCCGCCAAACCAACGATCTGCTTGATCTCCACTGTCCTTGCGAGTTCCACGAATCCCTGAAAGAAGTGAATTTTGGCCGCTGGGAAGGAAAACGATTTGCAGAAATTGCAGCAAGCGATGCAGTACATGTGGCAGCATGGACCAAAGATCCGGTCAATTTTTGTTTTCCGGAAGGGGAATCGATAGCGGCTTTCCAGCAACGGGTCGCAGCTGTCAAGGAGCTGCTCACCGCTGCCGCCGAAGAACGCATTCTCCTGGTCACCCATGGCGGCGTTATCCGCTACCTGCTCTGTCTCATGCTTGGTCTGCCCATGGAAAAATATCTCGCATTCGATGTCCAGCCGGGCAGTTTTTGTTCACTTCAGGTATATTCGGGTGGCAGCGTTCTTACCGGTTTTAATTTGAAAGGCTGAGAAAATGGCACGACTTATACTGATAACCGGCGGTTCGAGAAGCGGCAAGAGTTCCTTTGCCCTCACCCTGGCCGAATCGGTTTCCACACAAAGACTTTTTGTCGCGACCTGTCCCACTATCGACCGGGAGATGTCCGACAGGGTGACAAGGCATCGGCAGGAGCGCCGGGGCCGAGGCTGGGCAACCGTCGAAATACCGACCGAGCTTGCCGCGCTGTTTGGTGATGGCGTCGCCGGTTTTGAAGTAATTTTGATCGACTGCATAACCCTTTGGGTTAATAATATTCTCTTCACCGCCCCCGACAACGGCACCGGCATCGATGATTTCCAGATCGGGAGGTTGTGTGAGGAATGGCTCTTACAAATAGAAAATTACCATGGTACGGTCATTTGCGTGACCAACGAGGTTGGACTCGGCATCGTGCCGGACAATGCTCTCGCCCGCAAATACCGTGATCTTGTCGGCACATGCAACCAGATAATCGGCAAGAAAGCCGATGAGGTGATTCTCGTCAGCTGCGGAATCCCGCTGTATTTGAAAATGAAAAAAAGCACTCAACCGATAAACAAGAGACAGGAAACATTATTATGAGCTTATTGGAAAGAACACTGGAAAAAATCTTCCCCCAGGATAGCGCCAGCCGGAATGCGGCCAAAGACCGTCTCGACAACCTTGCGCTGCCGCACTGGGCGTTGGGCGATTTGATGGATCTGGCCATCGACATTGCCGGCATGACCCGCACCATCAAACCGGCGGTGGCCAGAAAAGCAATCGTCACGATGGCGGCGGACCATGGCGTGGTTGCCGAAAA
Organism: uncultured Desulfopila sp.; assembly: GCA_964441345.1. Taxonomy (GTDB): domain Bacteria; phylum Desulfobacterota; class Desulfobulbia; order Desulfobulbales; family Desulfocapsaceae; genus Desulforhopalus_A. The sequence goes on from CAYTVF010000003.1 coordinate 33,142, forward strand.
TGTCAGTAAATATCCGCAGGAAGTAACCCCCCAGATGGTTTACAACTTCGTGCGCGGAGGAGCCGGGATCAATGCTCTCGCGGGCCAGGCCGGGGCGCGGATCTTTGTCGTCGATATGGGGGTCGCAGCCGATCTTAGGGAATTGGCCGAGGCAGGGAAAATCATCAACAAAAAAGTCGGCCTCGGCACCGGCAACATCGCCGTCGGCCCGGCAATGAGCAAAGCCATGGCCAAAAGGGCAATCGAATCGGGTATTGAGATTGCAAACGACCTGGCCGACCGCTTCGACCTCTTCGGCACCGGCGATATGGGAATCGGCAATACCACCCCGTCAACCGCCATCGCCGCGGTTTGCACCGGCAAGAGCGTTGCAGAGCTGACCGGCCGGGGGACCGGGCTGGACGACACCCAGCTCGAACACAAGATTTCGGTTATAGGGCGAGCCCTGGAGGTCAACAAACCGGATGCCAAGGATGGTCTCGATATCCTTGCCAAAGTAGGCGGATTTGAAATCGGCGGGATTGCCGGGCTCATTCTGGGCTCCGCCGCCAACAGGAAACCGATACTTATCGATGGCTTCATCTCCACCGCCGCTGCGTTGATCGCCTACCGCATCGAACCTTTTGTGAAAGACTATCTCATTTTCTCCCACCGGTCCGTCGAACCCGGCCATAAGGCAATGCAGGAAGCGCTGGGCTGCAAAAAGCCCCTGCTCGATCTCAATTTTCGTTTGGGGGAGGGCACCGGTGCCGCGGTCGCCATGAATCTTGTTGAGGGGGCTGTCGCTATTTTAACGCAGGTGGCAACCTTTGCCGAGGCATCGGTCGCCGAAGCGGATAAATAGTAAACCGGACGCAACTGGAATTAATCACGAGCATGGCCGCCAGCCACAATCACCTTACGCTGCTCTTTATCAGGTTCTGCACAGCACTGCGGTTTCTCACCCTTCTGCCGATAGCATGGCGGGCTGAGGAAGATCCGCACCATTTTGCCAAGTCCCTGCTCTTTTTTCCGGTAGTCGGCGGCATGATCGGCGCGTTCGGTTGGCTTGGAACCTCTGTCCTCCTTTTGTTTTTCCCCCAGCCGGTGGTCATCATCCTGATTCTGATCTATCTCGCCTTTATTTCCGGTTGTCTGCATCTGGACGGCCTCTCCGACAGTGCCGACGGGCTTCTCAGTTCACGGCCGAGGGAAGAAAGCCTCGTTATCATGAAAGACAGCAGGGCGGGGGCGATGGGGGTCGTAGCGGTGGTTTGTCTTTTTTTGGCAAAATATGGATCGCTTTCGGCAATGGATCCAAAAACTCTCGGTCTTGCCGTATTTTTCATGCCCTTTGCCGGGCGATGTGCCATTCTCCTCAGCATGGCCCGGTTGCGGTATGCCAGAAAAGAGGGCGGGCTTGGCCTACTTTTCTACTCGGACCACAGCAAAACCGCGGCGATTTCAGCTTTGCTGGTTTTGACCTGTTTTCTGGCCGTCTTGGCACCGGGACGGATAATTGCAGTTCTTGCCGGACTGCTGCTGGTGAACTTTTTATTTAACGGATGGTGCCGGAGAAGGCTTGGCGGTGCGACCGGCGACACGCTCGGGGCAGTCTGCGAACTGAGCGAAATGGTTGTGGCAATCTCTTTTACCGCAACTTTTCCTTTATTTTCATTATTACCGTAACACTCTGATTCATATGCAAACCTTCGAACATGGCGGCAATATCCATAAGGCCCTCCGGGAAGCGGCAGGGAATTCGCGGGAAATCCTCGACGAAATCCTCGACTTCAGCGCCAATATCAATCCATTGGGCCCGCCGGAGTGGTTTCGGCCGCTGATCAGCAGTCAGCTTGAAAACCTTATGCACTACCCCGATCCGGAAAACACCGAGTTTCTCCAGGCAATTTCCGAACATACCGGGATCGCCATCGACCGGATCGTTGCCGGCAACGGTACCACCGAATTGCTCTATCTCATTGCCCGAATCCTGCCGGCCAAACGCGCGGTCATTCCGGTTCCCTCGTATGTCGATTATGTCCGGGCCGCGCGGTTGGCGGGACTTCCGGTGGTAACCGTGCCGCTTGATGAAATGAAGGATTTTGCGGTGGATTGCCATGAGCTTATGGCCTGCATCCGCCCCGATGACCTGGTAATCATCGCCACTCCCAATAATCCGACGGGAAGAATCGTCGACCGGGACAGCCTGCTCGCCCTCGTGCGGGATTGCCCCAAAAGCTATTTTCTCATCGACGAGGCTTTCCTTGATTTTCTCGACGATGGGCAATCGCTGGGTGGGCAGGCGGCGAATGTCTTGACCATGAATTCCATGACCAAATTCTATGGGGTGCCGGGCCTGCGTATCGGCTACGCCCTCCTCCCGCCGCCCCTGGCCGGACTTGTCCGGCAGAATCTGCCGCCCTGGACGGTCAATACCCTCGCCCAGGCGGTGGGCGGCAGGGCGCTGAAAGACCGGGGTTATCAAGCCGAAACCAGAAAAATATGCAAGGAACTGCGCACCGAACTGGTAAAGGAGCTCGATGCTTTTCCACAACTCAAGGTGTATCCATCGGCTGCCAATTATTTGTTTATTAAGATAAAAAGCGGCGGGGACGCCACCGACCTGGCGCGCTTTTGTCTCGGCCGGTCTATCATGATCCGCAACTGCAGCAACTACGACGGCCTGGATTCTTCTTTCTTTCGTATCGCCGTGCGGACAAGAAAGGAGAACCGGCAGCTCGTTGCCGTGCTGCGCGACTATTTTCCGACCTCTGCCGGCAAGAAAACAGTCCGCAGAAGAGCGAAGTCCATCATGTTTCAAGGGACATGTTCCGATGCGGGGAAATCGATCATCACCGCGGCCCTTTGCCGAATTCTCTGGCAGGATGGCGTTCGGGTCGCCCCCTTCAAGGCGCAGAACATGTCGCTCAACTCCTTTGTCACCCGGCAGGGCGATGAGATGGGCCGCGCCCAGGTCGTCCAGGCCCAGGCGGCGCGCCTTGCCCCGGATTGCCGGATGAATCCGGTGCTGCTGAAGCCGAACTCCGATACCGGCAGCCAGATTATTGTCTGCGGCAAACCGGTCGGCAATATGTCGGTGCTCGAGTACAACGCCTACAAACCCAAGGTGTGGGATTCGGTGTGTAAAAGCTACGATTCCCTGGCGGCCGAATTCGATGTCGTGGTCCTCGAGGGCGCCGGTTCGCCGGGCGAGGTGAATCTCAAGGCCGACGATATCGTCAATATGAAGATGGCCGGGTACGCCGAGGCGCCGGTCATTCTGGTCGGCGACATCGACCGCGGCGGCGTCTACTCGTCTTTCGTCGGGATAATGGAGGTTCTGGCGGAATGGGAACGAAAAATGGTAGCCGGTTTTCTGGTGAATAAATTTCGCGGTCAGGCCTCCTTGCTTACATCGGCCCATGAGTATGTGAAATTGCATTCCGGCCGGGACGTCATAGGGGTAGTCCCGTATCTCGCCAACCTCGGCTTGCCCGAAGAAGATTCGGTTTCCTTTAAGAAAGGCAGTTTCAATCGCCAGCATCAGGGCGAGGGGGTTGAAATAGTAGTAGTGAACCTGCCCCATATTTCCAACTTCACCGACATCGAGCCCTTTCTCGACGAGCCTGATGTAACCATTCGGATTGTCGATAAACCGGAGGAGATCGGCCACCCGCAGGCGATTATCCTGCCCGGCTCGAAAAATGTCATTCACGATCTCCATTTTCTGAAAAGCGCGGGTTTCGCCGAAAAGATCGGACAGTGCCGGGACCATGGATGCGAGATCGTCGGCATATGCGGCGGGTATCAAATGCTCGGCAGGGTGATTAGAGATCCCCACGGCATTGAGTCCGCGGACGACCAACTGAGCGGTCTCGGCTATATCGACATGGAAACCGTGATCGAACGGGAAAAAATGCTCACGAGAAAATCGGGAATACACCAGATATCCGGCACCAAGGTTTTTGGCTACGAAATTCATCATGGGATATCATCGGTCTCGCCTACGCCGCTTCTCAGATTCGATGACGGTTCCACCTGCGGCGTAGCCAGCGGGACGGGGAAAATCTGGGGATGTTATCTGCATGGCATTTTCGACGGCGATGAGTTCCGCCGCTGGTTTATCGACCGGTTGCGAAACGGTGCCGGTTTTCAGCCCGTCGGCAGGATACTTGCCCCCTATGATCTTGAAGCTGCCTTTGAAAGGCTGGCGGACACAGTCAGAAAAAACGTCGATATGAACGTGCTGTATCGGCTGCTGAAAATCTGATTCCAGGGCGAGATGAGCTATATCCTGCAACTGTCCGCGGCCGTTATCCTCGACTTCCTGTTCGGCGACCCCCGCTGGTTTCCCCATCCGGTCAGAGGCATCGGCCGGTTGTGTACGTGGAGTGAAGCGCTTACCCGGGCGCTGTTCAAGAATCTGTATCTTGCCGGAATATGCACCGTCCTGATGGTTACCGCGGTGACCGGGACCATCGTTTATCTCCTGCTGCATGCCGGTTTTTGGTGGGGCCCGTACCCGGGCGAAACGATCGCCATCTTCCTGCTCTACACAACCATTGCCGCAAAGGACCTGATCCGGCACAGCAATATCGTCTACCAACACCTGCAGTCACCGTCAGCTCTCAGCCTGGCGAGAGACGCAGTCGGCCGGATTGTAGGGCGGGAAACCGGCAAATTGGATGAAGCCGGGATCAGCAGAGCCTGCATTGAGACGGTGGCTGAAAACATGGTCGATGGCATTACCGCACCGCTTTTTTTCGCCGTTATGGCAAGTTTTGCCTCCCCCCTCATCGGCATGAGTCCGATCGAATGCTCGGCGATTGGCGCCTTTTTCTATAAATCGGTGAACACCATGGACTCGATGATTGGTTATAAAAATGACAAATATCTGCAGTTTGGCATGGCTGCAGCCAAACTTGACGATGTTGTGAATTTTATTCCGGCCCGGATCAGCGGTCTGTGCGTAATTGTGGCTGCATTTTTTCTGAAATTGGATTACAGAACAGCCGCAAGAATATTCTTCCGCGACAGGTTAAACCATTCAAGCCCCAACGCCGGACATACCGAGGCCGCCGCCGCCGGGGCGCTCGGGCTTCGATTGGGTGGGCCGTCTACGTATTTCGGCAAGGTTGTCGAAAAACCGTATATGGGCGATGGTGGAAAAGAAGCGGTGCCGGAGGATATCAAAAGAGCCAATAACCTGGTATTAGTGGGCTCTTTGTTTTTTTTATCAGCGATGGTCTCAGTACGTTTTTGGCTCAGCTGATCCATACCGGAACGAAATGCAATTCAACAAAAAATCTAAGGGAGAAACACATATGGAAAGAACATTCGCAATTATCAAGCCCAATGCCTTTGCCGACGGCAACAGCGGAAAAATCCTCAAGCGCATTTACGAGGAAGGTTTTAAGGTGGTTGGCCTGAAAAAGCTGTACCTCAGCAGGGTTGAAGCGGAAGGCTTCTACTATGTCCACAAGGAAAGGCCGTTTTTTGCCGAACTGACCGAATTCATGTCCAGCGGACCGTGTATCGCCATGGTGCTCGAAGCGGAAAATGCTATTCAGAAATGGCGTGACCTGATGGGCGCAACCAACCCCGCCCAGGCTGCCGAAGGAACCCTGCGCCGGGAGTTCGGCACGTCGGTTGGCGAGAATGCCACCCACGGTTCCGATGCACCGGAAACGGCGGCGTTTGAGATGGGATACTTCTTTTCCGGGCTGGAACTGCTGTAATTTCAATAACTGTTTCAGGCTATGGAATTCCGTAGCCTGAAACAGTATCTCTAAAGATTGTTTTCACCGGTTTTTTCTTTCCCGGTTACCTGGCACCACAACTGCCCCTGCTGGAAGAGGATATTCAGTTCCTCACCGAGGTCGGCATCATTGGCCCGCGATACCACGAGATACGTGCCGTCCTCCGGATGTTTCTTGCGGACTATCGCATAGCCTCTGCCGAGGGTCGCCAGCGGGCTGACACTGTTGAGGAGGGTCGCCTGCTCGGCAAGTGCCGCCTGCTTCCGTTCGACAATCCGCTGCATATGGCTGTTCAGCTGGGAGGCCAGCATATTCAGTCGTTGCCCATGCAATTCGATACGGTTGGAGGGTTTCTGCAGCTGCAGTCTGTTCAGCAACGAGCTAAGGTGTTGCTCTCTGCCCATAAGCGATTGGGTCATCACCCGGGCGAGATACGAGGTACTGAGCTGCAGGCGGAATTCGATGTCTTTCAGGACATTTTTCATTTCCCCCAACATCCTGGTGTGGTGATAGACCTGCTGCTCCAAGGTGGCTACTTTCCGCTGAAACCTCAGAACCAGGCTGTTTTTCAACGTGGCGAGGTGCCGCAGGAGACTTGCGCTGTCCGGGATCAGCTTTTCGGCGGCTCCGGTGGGGGTCGGACAGCGAAAATCGGCACAGAAATCGGCGATGGAAAAATCGATTTCATGACCAATTCCGGTTACAACCGGAATGATCGAACGAAAAATTGCCTCGGCTACAACTTCCTCATTAAAGGCCCAGAGATCTTCGATCGAACCGCCTCCCCGGCACAGGACGATAACATCCGTTCCGGAAATTGTCTGCGCCGTGCGGATCGCTCCGGCTATCTCCACCGCGGCATCTTTTCCTTGTACCTTTACGGGGATAATCTGGATATGCACGGGTGACTTTCTGTTTCTAACGATTTTCAGAAAATCCTGGATGGCAGCTCCGGTCGGCGATGAGATGACAATTATTTTCCTTGGAAAAGACGGCAGCGGTTTTTTCAGTTGTGCTGAAAAATATCCTTTTTCGGCAAGTTTTTTCTTTAATTCCTCATATTCCCGCTGCAACCTGCCGATTCCGTAAAGCTCAACGGAATCGACGATGATCTGATATTCGCCGCGGGGTTCATAGACCGAGATTCTGCCAAACACCACCACCTGCCGGCCATCCTGCAGGGTGAGACCGGAAAACTTTTGCTGCTGCTTGAAGAACACCGCCCTGATCTGGGCCCCACTGTCTTTCAGAGTGAAATAGGAATGTCCGGAAAATGGTGTTTTCAGGTTGGATATCTCGCCGGCGAGCCGGACAAACCGGTACTCGGTCTCGAGAATCCGCTTAATCGATTGGGTCAGTTGGCTGACGGTGAGGATGGATCCCGCTTCGAACAGGTTTGTTGTATTCATCTGGTGAAGAATCGATTGAAGAAACCACTTGTTTACTCGTAGACAGATATACGCCTATATATTATAGTTTCCGGTTCGTGTCCTGTATTTTATGAAGATAATTTATAACAATCTGTACGAGGAGGAGTATCGCATGGCCAGTGAGAGTGCGTTCAACAAACGTCTGACTGCCGAAACAACCATGGATAGGGTCGAGGGACTATTGGAGCATTTCAATCTTCCCCCGAAAGTCATAACGTTTATCCGGGCCAACCAGAGAATCATTCAGATTTCTTTAGCAGTTATTATCGTCGCCGTCGTTTTTGGCTCGCTGTACAGCTCCTATCGCGCAAAGGTCCGGGAAGATGCTTCCTCAGCGCTTGCAAAAGCGATGGAGCAGACCGATAACGCCCGGGCCGCGGCACTGGGTAAAGTAATAGAAGAATATGGCAGCACCTCATCCGCACTTTGGGCGAAAATCGAACTCGGCCACCTCGACATGAAAAACGGCTCGTTTGCGGATGCGGGCGACAAGTACCGCAAGGTTCTGGCCGACCTGAAAAAAGCCAATCCCCTCTATCCCCTGGTGCTTTTCAGCATTGCTCAAGCCTTCGAAGCCGATAAAAAATATGGAGAAGCCACGGCGCAATACGATCTCCTGAAAAGTTTCAAGGGGTTCGAGCATATTGGTTATACCAGCATGGGGCGAATTGAAGAATTGCAGGGCAATATCGACAAGGCCATGGCAATCTACAACAACTTCCTGCTGAGCATCGGCGACGATCCGTCACTTGCCCAGGCTCGGGAGGAAATTTCTGCTAAAATAGCTCGATTAAAGGCGCGACAGTGAAAATAATTCCATCGCTTACGGAGATCGCAAGGCAGACCGCGGAATGGCACCGCCAGGGTCTGAAAATAGCACTTGTTCCCACCATGGGCTGTCTGCATGAGGGACATCTGTCCCTGATGCGGCGAGCCGCGGCAGTTGCCGATCGAACGATAGTCAGTATTTTTGTCAATCCCATGCAATTCGGTCCGAACGAGGACTTCGGATCATATCCCAGACAGTTCCAGACCGATTGCGATCTTGCTGAAAAGGAAGGGGTTCATGCAATCTTCTGTCCGGAATCGAAGGACATGTACGGTGATTCCTTTCAGACAAAAATAAGCGTTACCCAGCTCTCCCGGGGAATGTGCGGGGCCGACAGACCGGGTCATTTCGACGGCGTCGCCACGGTTGTAACCAAATTGTTTCATCTGACCCTTCCGGATGTCGCGGTTTTCGGCCAAAAAGATTTTCAGCAACTGGCGATTATCCGGCGGCTTGTTCTCGATCTCAATATGAATATTGAAATCATCGGTTGCCCTATCGTCCGTGAACAGGATGGCCTGGCAATGAGTTCCCGCAACAAGTACCTCCAGGGCGAAAGTCGAAAGCAGGCGCTCTGCCTGTCCAAAGCGATTCTGGCAGCGCGCAGGCTTGTAGCGGAAACGCAGCAGGAAATTCCAGCCGATGCGGTTGTCGCGCAAACCGGGGAAATCATCGCCAAGGCCGGGGCCAAGCTCGAATACGCAGTGGTAGTAGACGAATTCACTCTGAAAAACGAAACGATGGTAACTCAGCAGAGTGTGCTGGCGATCGCTGCAAAAATCGGTGGAACTGTTCGCCTGATCGATAACGCCAAACTTTTTGCCGAGCTGTAAATGGGGTGTGGTGAAGCTGGTTTTATTGAAAATATTGACCAAGGGGGGCGTATATGCCGGGATTTGAAATATTCGGAGAAGAAGAGAAAAAAGAGATCATGGATGTCCTGGATACCGGCGTGCTTTTTCGGTATGAATTTCATGAACAACGCAAAGGGATATACAAGGTCAAGGAATTTGAAAAGAAATTCGCCGGGTATTGTGGCACTTCCCATGCCCAGGCGGTGACATCCGGTACTGCCGCATTGAAGGTAGCCCTGACAGCCTTAGGGGTCGGCCCGGGCGATGAGGTGATAACCCAGGGCTTTACCTTCGTGGCTACCTGGGAAGCGATTCTCGAAGTCGGAGCCGTGCCGGTGTTTACGGAAGTAGACACCACCTTGAACATGGATCCCCAGGATTTACTAAAAAAAATCACGGCGAAGACCAAGTGCATCATTCCCGTGCATATGCTGGGTGGTCAGGCGAGAATCAAGGCAATTGTCGAAATTGCCGCCCGGCATAACATTCCTGTCCTTGAAGATACCGCCCAGGCGGCGGGTGGCCGTATCCAGGGAAAACATCTCGGTACATTTGGCAAGTGCGGGACATTTTCCTTCGATGCGGTAAAAACTCTCACCACCGGAGAGGGTGGCATGATCATTACCGGCGATGAGGAATTGTGGCGGATAATGTCCGAATACCATGATCATGGCCATGATCATAAGGTAAACCCGGGAACACGAGGGGGGGAGGGGAGAAGATTTATCGGCTTCAATTACCGGATGATGGAACTCCAGGGCGCAATCGGTCTCGCCCAACTGGCCAAACTTGATTTCATGGTGGCCTCGCACCAGAAAAACAAGGCTGTGCTGAAGGATGCGGCCAGCCACATTCCCGGGGTTGCCTTTCGGGAACTGATGGATGAGCAAGGGGACTCCGCTTCCCATATTGCCTTCACCATGCAGGACCGGGAGCATTGCCGCAGGGTCAACGAGTGTTTACGCCAAGAGGGCTCGGGGGCAATCAATTTTTCTGAAAACACCTGGCATTTTTATCCCCGCTGGGAGCATCTGCTCGAGGGCAAGACCATTACCCGATCGGGGTATCCGTTTTTCGAACCGGCCGGAAAAAGGAGAATCGTTTACGATCCCCAGGCCTTGCCGCAATCGTCCGCCCTGCTGGAGCGTACCCTGGTCTATCCGGTATCGATCAGAATGCCGGAAGAAAAGCTTCTGCAGATGAGCCAGGCTTTGCAAAAGGCGCAATACGTTTAGGAGTTCTTCCGAGTCGCACCGGCAATGTCGGCTTCGCCATTGCCGGTATGCTTCTGTTTATAGAATTTGTGTGAGCCGTATTGATCGAGAAAGGTATACTCGGCAGTCCAGCCGGGTTCGACGGAAGCCAGATGAAAGTGGGTGGCTCCCTGCGTAAAATCGCTTGTCTGCAGGGCAAGATATGCCGACCGCATACACATCAGAAAAGCTTTCGGATCATCGGGCAGATAGGATTCTTTCTTTACAGTCCAGCTGAACTGGTGTGGTTCCTGAACGACTTCCTTGATCGGCAAACGTTTTTCGTTTGCCCGGTTGAGGGTGACATGGGCCACGGCAATCTGTCCGATCTGAGGCTCCGATCTCGCCTCATGATAAACGTTGAGGGTCAGCCATAACAGGCCTTCAAGTAATATCATCGCTTTTAGCTCCTTCATTCTTGAGGTTGCCGAACAAAAAATGGACGTTCGTACGTTCAGTGAGGAATGCAACGACTCCAGATGCGAAGTTAAGTGGTCCTTTTTCTTATTCATGCTTCAGGCTCATGGCAACAATGATCATCCCTAACAATCATCACAGACCAGGCGAGCTGTTTTCAGGAATAAGTATACATGATTTGAGACTGTCGTCAACTTCAAGGAGCTCCATTTCGGAGTAACAAGCCGCAGGGCTTTGTCAGTTGACAGCTGATGGCCTAGTACTGCAGGCATCTCAGTTTTTTTGCATTTGGTGAACGATTACCGGTTATGTGGGCGGGGGGTATGAGAACGAAGCCTGTTTTGTTAAGCGGCGGAGATTGCGGCAAGCGGTTTTGCGTTGAAAAACGGCATCAGCAAATCACCTGCGGATTTTGACCGGGCGGCAAATTTGTCGAGTACCGCATGGGCGCCGTTTTCTTTCATGGTGACAATTTCCCAGCAGTTCGGAGTAGCGGCTATGGCCTGCATCAATCCCAGATGCTGGGCATGGCCTGCCTTGTAGGATTCGACATGGCCAAGTACCGGACAGCCCAGCAGGGCAAGGTCTCCTAAAAGATCGAGAACCTTGTGTCGTATGAATTCATCGTCATAGCGCAACCCATCCTCGTTCAAGACAGATTTCCGATTCCAATGAATGGCTATGACGTTTTCCAATGAACTGCCAAGCGCCAAACCGTTAGCCCAAAGCTCCTCTACCTGCTCAACATAACCAAAGGTTCTGGCCCTGGCAATTTCATCACCGAAACGATCGGCTGACAGATCGAAAGTATACCGTTGTTTCTTGATAAGAGTATCATCAAAACAAATTTCCCCGGTCACCTTGAACCCGTTATATGGCGATATCGTGAGATGTTTATCCCCATCTTGGTAATAAATCGGTCGAGTTATGCGAAGCAGCTTTCTCAGTCCGTTCTGCTTCTCTCGCCCCGTGAGTTTCAGCAACTGAAAAAAAGGTCCGGCGCTGCCGTCCATGATCGGAACTTCGGCAGAATCGAGTTCCACGTCGGCGTTATCGATGCCATATCCCTGCAACGCAGCCAACAGATGCTCGGTGGTTGAAACCTTAAAATGCTCGTTACCGATGGTTGTGGCCAACTGGGTGTCGATAACTTTATCCATATGAGCCTGCACATGATTGCTCGAAGGCATATCGGTGCGAAAAAACCGAATGCCATTATTCACCGGAGCAGGTTTAATGGATAGATTGACGGTTCTCCCGGAATGCAGACCTACACCACAGCAGCTGACCGTCTTTCGCAAAGTATGTTGAAATGGCTCGACAGGTAGAGGCATTGAGATTCCTTAAAGAAATTGATTATGTTCTTGTTCTCATCCACTCGAATTGCAAATTACGTGCCACACCAACAATTCCTGCCATTACCAAATTTATATATAATTAACGACATGTTAATGATTTTTTTACAACACCCGAATCCAGCAGTGTTGTGTGAAAAAAAACACTGGCTGCTCATATTGAGGGATTTATGACACAACACCCTTGCTGACGATGGCCCTCGTTGCCTGAACCATGGGCAGTTCCCTTTTTTAACCGCTCAAGGGATTCCAGAATAAAGGCATCGAATGCGCCCTCCGCTTGAGCGCGAATTTCGAGGACAGAGAGGGGCAGTGATATGTTCAGCCTCTTTAACTTAACAGAGTCTTTTTCTGTAGTGACGAGGAATCTCGCCCCGGAATCGGCAGCTTTTGCACAGATGTTGTCCATGATCGATTGACTGTATTTGGCATGATCGGGCAAAGCGACAAAACCAGCCAGTCGAACGCCCAAGCTTGTCAATGAATCATGGAATCTCGCGGGATTGGCAATACCGCAAAATCCGAAGAATATCTTTTCGTCCGGGGAAATGGCGGTTGCATCGGCCGGAGTCCTGAGGTCGTAACTGCCGATAGAAGAATAAAAGACGGGTTTATTTATAAAGCGGCTCTGCAAAAGCTCGCCAAAACATTCCGCTTTTTTGCGGTTATCCGCAGTTACTCCAGTTATCAAAAAGGCGTTGCACCGATTCAACGCGGCGACGGGTTCCCGCAGCACTCCGCCTGGAAATATTCGACTATTGCCGGCCAGATCGGTCCCATCGAAAAGAACAATGTCGATATCCCTTTTCACGGCAAGATGCTGGAAACCATCATCCAGGATGAGGATATCGGACTTCAATTTTTCGACTGCCCAGCGACTGGGACAGATCCGGCGTTTTCCGGTGAGAACGGGCGTACCCGGCAGTGCACTGGCGAGCATATATGGCTCGTCACCGGCCTGTTGCGGGCTGAGCAGCACCGCACCGCCAGCGGATACGATATTGACTTTCCGCCTGGACTCTCCTCCGTATCCTCTGCTGATAATTGCCGGCCTGTAACCTTGTGCCTTGAGAAACTCTGCCAAATATTTAACCGTAGGGGTTTTTCCGGTTCCGCCGAGCACGAGATTGCCGATGGAAATGACCGGGACAGGTAAAGATTGCCGCGGCAATACTCCTTTTGCATACAACTTTTCCCGCACCTTCATTGCCAGTCCATAGAAAGGGCTGAGAGGGCGACCGATAAAAAAGAGCAAGTCCAGGCTGTTTGACATGGCATTCCGGAGAGAAATCGATTACTGATCGAGGCTTTTTACTTTAGATTTTGCAAAATACAGCGTAACAGACTAATATCATTTCCGGGTAGTATATGCTCGCTCTTTTCAAAGGATTTTTTATGACAAACACATACGAAAAGGGCTTTGAAATCATCAACTAGAAGGGGAGGAAAAAATGAAGTTGACTCTAAGTGGTAAGTTACTTTCAACCGCTGCCTGTGTATTGTTGGCCCTGTCAGCTCCTGCTATGGGCGTCGCCGGGGATACCATCAAATTTGGCATTGCCGGTCCGCACAGCGGTGACCTCGCATCATACGGGCTGCCTACCGTTAATGCCGCCAAAATGGTCATTGACAAGGTCAACGAAAATGGCGGCATCAACGGCAAAAAAGTAGAAATGCTGGTTGAAGACGATGTCTGCAAACCTGAAATTTCAACCAACACTGCCACCAAGCTGGTGTCGGATGGTGTTGAAGTGGTTCTCGGCCATATCTGCTCCGGGGCTACCATAGCAGCCATGCCCATCTACAAGAATGCCGGAGTGCTGGTCATTTCACCGTCCGCCACCAGTGATGAGTTGACATATAGCGGCAACTACCCGAACTTTTTCCGAACAATCGCTCCGAATGCAGCCCAGTCGCCGGCAATGATCGATTTTGCCGTCGACAAACTCGGCTTGAAAAAAATTGCGATTATCCATGACAAAGGCGACTACGGCAAACCTCTGGCCGAAGGCGCCAAAAAACATGTCGAACAAAAAGGCAAAGGCGAAGTTGTTCTCTTTGAAGGAATTACTCCCGGAGCGATGGACTATTCGGCAATAGTACAGAAAATCAAGCAATCCGGGGCGGAAGTGGTTGTCTTTGGCGGATACCACCCGGAAGCCTCGAAAATAATCTCCATTATGAAAAAGAAGCGCTTGAATACCGCTTTTGTCTCCGATGACGGCGTGAAAGACGACACATTTATTAAGGTCGCCGGCGAATCCGCCGAGGGTGTATATGCCGCCGGCCCCCAGGATAACTCTGCGAATGCCATGGCAATTGAAGCCAAGGAGACCCACAAAAAAGCATTCGGCAGCGATCCCGGCGCATTCTTTGAAGGTGCCTACGCCGCTACCGTGGTCATGCTCAATGCGATTGAAAAAGCCGGTTCAACCGATCTTGCGGCGCTGAAAAAGGTTCTCCAGAGCGAAAAAGTTGCTACTCCGGTCGGTTCCATTAATTTTGACGAAAAAGGCGATGCAATCGGGGTAGGTTTTTCAATGTACGTAGTTGACAAAGGCAAATATGTCGTAGCCAAATAACAACACCTGTTAACCCTTCCATATCTGAAGCAAATACCATTACCTGTGTTTGCTTCAGATATTTTTTTATGTGTGCATGGATTATTTTATTGAACTTTTTTTCAGCGGATTAACCAGAGGATCCATTTATGCGCTCATAGCCCTCGGCTACACGATGGTTTATGGGATAATTGGTCTTATTAACTTTGCCCATGGCGAAATCTATATGATTGGGGCGTTTACCTCCTTTATCGTCGCCACGGTTCTTTCGATTTACGGTTTTCCCCTTTTCGCCATTGTCATCATCGCCGGTGTTGCCGCAGTCGTTTGGTCGAGTTCCTACGGGTTTACAATCGAGAAAATTGCCTATAAGCCACTCCGCCACGCACCGCGCCTGTCACCGCTGATCAGCGCCATCGGCATGTCGATTTTCCTGCAAAATTACGTCCTCCTGGCGCAAACTTCCGATTTTCTGCCTTTCCCCTCCCTGATACCTGATTTTCCATTTATGGAACCGGTTGCTCATATCGTCGGCTCAACCGATCTGGTTATCCTGATCACCACCATGGTCGTTATGGTGGCACTTACTTTTATCATTAAATTCACCAAGATCGGCAAGGCCATGCGGGCAACCGCGCAGGATCGCACCATGGCCACCCTGGTCGGAATCAATGTCAATAATGTCATTTCGGCAACCTTTATCGTCGGCTCCGCACTCGCCGCGGTTGGCGGCCTGCTGATCGCCTCACACATCGGCCAGATCAATTTCTACATCGGTTTTCTTGCCGGCATCAAGGCCTTTACCGCTGCCGTACTGGGAGGAATCGGATCCATTCCCGGCGCGGTCCTGGGCAGCCTTATACTCGGACTTACCGAAAGCTTTGCTACCGGGTACGTATCCAGCGATTACGAAGACGTTTTCGCCTTTTCGCTCCTCGTCCTGATTCTTATTTTTAAACCTTCAGGCCTTCTCGGGAAGGCAACCAATCAGAAAGTGTGAATGTGTCAGCCATGGTATCTCTCAAAGAGCTAAAAAAAGGAATTTTGACCTCACTCTGGTTCGTTTTTTTAACGTTTCCGATTGTTGTTATCAAAGTCGATCCAATCCAAAGAACGGTTGCCTGGCGCTGGGAAAATGCAGCCTACATAGCGGTGGGCACATTCCTCATTTTTTTCCTCGTACGATTTTTTCAATATCGCAAAGAGAACAGGCCAACACCGGCCATCTCACCGGCCATCGCCAAAGAAAATGAAGGATCGATCATCCATAGAATCCTGCAGGATCCCCGCCAACGAAAGGTTCTCCTCGGCGTCGTCGCTGCGATTGCCCTATTTTTCCCGCATCTTTTATCCACCTACCAGACCAATGTGATGATCACCGCCCTGATGTATGTCGTGTTGGGCCTGGGATTGAATATCGTCGTCGGCATGGCCGGTCTGCTTGATCTTGGTTTTGTCGCTTTTTATGCGGTGGGGGCATATACCTATGCACTCTTGAATCTCCATTTTGGTCTCGGATTCTGGGCTATTCTTCCGGTCGGCGGACTTTGTGCGGCAATGTTCGGTATTCTCCTTGGCTTCCCCGTGCTGCGTTTGCGCGGTGACTATCTGGCCATCGTCACTCTCGGCTTTGGCGAGATCATCCGCCTCATTCTGGAAAACTGGGGAGAGTTCTCGAAAGGACCAAGCGGTATCTCCAACATTTCCCGTCCGGCATTCTTCGGCATTGACTTAAGTCTTGAGCAGTCGATAATCTACACCTACTACCTGATGGTGATTTTTGTCATCATCACCATTTTTATCGTCAACCGACTGCAGGATTCGCGACTTGGCAGAGCTTGGATTGCCCTGCGCGAGGACGAAATTGCCTGTCAGGCGATGGGGATCGATAAACGTAAGACGAAGCTTGTCGCCTTTTCCCTCGGGGCCTTCTGGGCAGGGACCATGGGAGTGATGTTTGCGGCGAAGACCACTTTTGTCAATCCCGCCAGTTTCACCTTCCTTGAGTCGGCAATTATCCTTTCAATTGTCGTGCTCGGCGGCATGGGCTCCATCGTCGGTGTCCTGTTCGGCGCGCTTATTCTCATCCTCATGCCCGAATACCTCAGGGCCCTGTCCGAATACCGAATGCTTGCCTTTGGCGCTATCCTTGTGTGCATGATGATTTTCAGACCGCAAGGACTGATTTCGAATATCCGTCGCACCTATCAATTTGAGAAAAAAACTGCTGAGTAAGTTCACCGATGACAAAACAACCCATTCTCAATGTAAGTGGCCTGACCATGGATTTTGGCGGAATCCGGGCCTTGAATGCGCTCGATCTCGACGTCAACAGCGGGGAAATAGTAGCCCTGATTGGCCCGAACGGTGCAGGGAAAACCACCTTTTTCAATTGCATCACCGGTATTTACGCCCCAACCGCCGGGGATATCTGGCTGACCAGACCGAACAGCTCAAAAAAAATATCGTTGAAGGGGCTTAAGCCCAACCAGGTCACGGAACGAGGACTTGCCAGAACGTTCCAGAATATTCGTCTCTTTCCGAAGATGACCGTGTTGGAAAATGTGATGATCGGCAGACACTGCCGATCCCGTGCCTTTATTTTTGGGGCTATCTTCAGAAATGCTGCAACCCGCAAGGAAGAGCAGAGCATTCTTGCAACCAGCTACGCCATCCTGGAAAAAGTCGGCCTTGAAAAACATGCCAATGAGTTTGCCGACAATCTCCCCTATGGCGACCAACGACGGCTGGAAATTGCCCGAGCCCTGGCAACCGAACCGCTCCTGCTGTTGCTTGATGAACCGGCAGCGGGCATGAATCCCCACGAAACCGTCGCCCTGGATCAATTGATAAAACAAATATCGAGAGAAGGGCAGGCGATTCTTCTGATCGAGCATGACATGAAACTGGTCATGAGCCTGTCTGATCGAATTTTTGTCATGGACTACGGCAAAAAGATTGCCCAGGGCACCCCTGCTGAAATTAGAGAAAACCCTGCAGTTATCAAGGCTTATCTGGGTGAGGAAGTAGATGCTTAAATTAGACAACATACACTCCGGCTATGGCAATAAACTCGCCATAAAAAATGTCTCGCTGGAAATCAACGAAGGGGAAATCATCACCCTGATCGGTGCCAATGGCGCAGGAAAAAGCACCACGCTGATGACGATCTGCGGGGTGGTTCCTTGCCGGTCCGGAAATATCACCTTCCAAGGCCGGGCAATCCAGGCGATGGAGCCCGACCAGATCGTCAGGCTTGGAATTTGCCAGGTCCCGGAAGGGCGGCATATTTTCCCCCAACTGACCGTGAAGGAAAATCTCGACATGGGAGCTTTCCTGAGAACAGACAAAGAGGGTATCAAAAAAGACATGGAGTACGTCTATTCTCTCTTTCCGATCCTGGCCGAAAGAAAAAATCAGGACGGCGGCACCCTGAGCGGCGGCGAGCAGCAGATGCTTGCCATGTCGAGGGCCCTGATGGCGAGACCACAGGTGCTTTTGCTCGACGAGCCGTCCATGGGGCTGGCACCGCTGGTGATCAGACAGATATTTGAAATCATCAAGCAGATAAACAAAGAAAGCAACACCACCATCTTTCTGGTGGAACAAAACGCCAATCAGGCTCTCCATATCGCCGACCGAGGCTATGTCATGGAAACCGGCGAGATTACTCTTACCGGTTCCGCTCAGGAACTGCTTGCCAACCAGGATATTCAGAAGGCCTATCTGGGTATTTAAGGTCTCCCGGTACAGGAGATCGCCGTTACCGATCAACTTTTTAAAGAAAAATACATGAAAAATATCAATGTTGGAGTAATAGGAGTCGGCTATCTGGGCCGTTTTCATGCGCAGAAATACGCGGCATTGGAGGGTGTTACCCTGGTCGGCGTGGCTGATGTAAATGAACGGCAATGCAATCAGGTGGCGGGCGAATGCGATTGCCGGTCCTTCAGCAGCTATAAGGAGTTGCTGCCGGAAGTCGATGCCGTTTCCATTGCCGTGCCAACCTCCAACCATTGTCAGGTCGCAGGGGACTGTCTTGATGCCGGCATCGATGTCCTGCTGGAAAAACCGATGACGGTCACTCTCGCCGAAGCCGATGAGCTGATCGCCAAGGCTGAGACCGGAGGACTCATCTTACAGATCGGTCAGCTGGAACGTTTTAATCCAGCCGTCCAGGCGATGGAACCATTTCTCACCACCCCCGTTTTTATCGAAAGCCACAGGATTGCCACCTTTAAAAACAGGGGAGTGGACGTCGATGTTGTTCTCGATCTGATGATTCACGATATCGACATCATTCTGAATATCATCGATTCGCCGCTCAAGACCATACACACGGTCGGTGCCCCCGTGGCCACTGCCAATACCGATATCGCCAACGCCCGCCTGATCTTCGAGAATGGGGCAACCGCAAACGTTACGGTGAGCCGGATCTCCAGGACCAATGTGAGAAAAATGCGCATTTTCCAGCCCGGATCATACATTAATGTCGATTTTGGCAACAAGCGGGTGATGACCATTCAGCTTTCCGACGAACTCCGCGAAAACGGCATGCCCAAACAGGTGGTCGAACTGCGCACTTTTGCCGACGGTGACGCCCTGCGCAGCGAGATAACGTCCTTTGTCCAGCATGTCAGGGAGAGAACCCGACCTGCTTGTTCGGGGGTGGAAGGAAGACGAGCCCTGGACGTTGCGCTGCAGGTCATGGCCCAGATAAAAGAACATCAAAACCTCGATCTTTTCAAAAAAATACTGAGCGCAAAGAAGGCATGACCCCTAAAATCATGATCGTAACGGGTGAGGCATCCGGCGATCTTCATGGTGCCAACCTTCTCAGATCCCTGCAGGCAAAGATTCCTGACCTGGAAGTGTGCGGTATGGGCGGGCACGAACTGGCATCGCTTGGTATGGAAATACTCTTCGATGCCGCGAAAGTCTCGGTTGTCGGCATTTTTGAGGTGTTTTTTCACCTGCAGGATATCTTCCGAGCGCAAAGGATTCTGCGCCGGCGGCTCACTTCGAATCGCCCCGATCTGCTCATCCTGATCGATCTGCCCGACTTCAACCTGTTACTGGCGAAGAAGGCAAAAAATCTTGGAATTCCTGTATTTTATTATATTTCTCCGCAGGTTTGGGCCTGGCGTTCCGGTCGGATCAAGACCATTAAAAACCGTGTCGATACAATCGGCGTGATTCTACCGTTTGAAGAAGATTTTTATGGCCGGCACGGCGTCAATGCGGAGTATGTTGGCCATCCTCTGCTTGACTCGGTGAGAGTAACTGTCGCCAGAAAAGAATTTTGCGCGGAGCATGGAATCGCTGTCGAAGCAAAGTGCATTGGTCTATTGCCCGGCAGCAGAAAGCGTGAGGTGTCCTCGCTTCTCCCCATTTTTCTCACCGCTGCCCGGCTTTTGCAAAACAGATCCAGCGACAGGCTGGTCTTTCTTCTCCCGCAAGCATCCACCATCACCGACCGTGATCTGGAGGAGGCCGGACTCCCTCACTTCCAGCAGGAACTCGATATCCGCATTATCAAGGAAGACAGATATAATATGATGGCGGCATGCGACGCCGTGGTGGCCGCGTCGGGAACCGTCACCTTGGAACTGGCGATCCTTGAGATACCCATGGTGATTTGCTACAAACTGTCGCCGCTGACCTACCGGTTAGCAAAGATGATGATAAAACTCGATTATTTTTGTCTCGTCAATCTCGTTGCCGGCTATGAGGCCGTTCCTGAGTTCCTGCAGACTGAAGTGACGCCCGCCAATATCGCCGATGAACTGTCGGCCCTGCTGACCGCCCCGGCAAAAATGGCCAAAATGAAGAAGAGCCTGAGGGAAGTAAAGGAGAAACTTGGCGATGCCGGAGCTTCGGATAAAGCCGCGGCGGTTGCGCTCCAGCTCCTGAGGGAGCCTTATGCTTGCCGGGGGTGAAGCCCCGACGGCTGGGGGGCAACTCCCATCATCTGGTCAAAATTCCCCTCCCCTTGCGGGAGGGGGGCAGGGGGAGGGGGAAGCCGCAAAGAGCAACTTCGTTCCAAACTCACC
>CAYTVF010000004.1:0-40956 GCA_964441345.1 uncultured Desulfopila sp.
AAACCGGCCATTCCCAGTATCGGTTCCGAGGAGTCGAGATTGGTGGTGAGCGTGAGCGTCGAGGTGGCATTCCCCTGGATCAGGCCCGTTCCTGCAACCTGGATATCGCTGGCGTCACCCGCCACCAGTTCTCCGTCCGTATTGAATTGTTTGCCCTGCACCCGGTATCCTTCCGGATTAATAAGATATCCTTCATCGTTAAATCTGAAGGCCCCGGCTCTGGAATAATAGGCAGTATCATTTCCTTCCTGTTTTAGGATGAAAAATCCTTCACCTTCAATTGCCACATCAAGATTCGATTCCGTCGATTCGAAGGTTCCCTGACTAAATATCTGGTCTACCTTCGACATGCCGACACCACGGCCTACTTGTGAAACTCCGCCCGACCCGTTGATGTTTGAGGAAAGAAGGTCCGCAAAAACCGTTCGCGATCCTTTGAAACCTACGGTATTGGTGTTCGCGAGGTTGTTGCCGATCACACTCATGGCCTGTGAGTTGGTGTTCAGGCCGCTGACCCCACTGTATAATGCACTTGATATACCCATCTTTTTCTCCTTTTTACTTCACTCGAGTCAGAATAAGAAAACCATTCAGCATGATTCGGCTGTCATCCGTCGTTATCATTCGATGATCTCATTTACATCGTTTGTTGCTTCGGCAACGGAATTGACCACTTTGCCGAGGTCATCGGATTCATTCTTTTTTGTCTCGGAAGTTGTGGCCGAGGTATCGGCCTTACTGTCCGGATCAAAGACTCCAATAATCGAATTGAAAGCGATTTCACCGGCCTTGGTTATGAGCGTGCCGCCGTTCTCCCCACCCAGATCGACGCCGGTCACTTCGGACTTGATCAAAGGTGCTACCGCGGTGCTTTCCCCGCTGGGGGCTTTTGCTCGAAGGACAATTTTGTAATCGCCGGTGGAGGCTTTTTTACCGTCTTTGGTCAAACCATCCCAGGTGAGGTAATGATTTCCGGCACTGAGATCCTTGCCGCTGAGGGAGGTGACCGTGACTCCGTTCAGTTGCAGATCGAGGGTGACTTCCGAGGCCGGGCTGTCCAGCTGATAACCTATTTCAACAGGATCGCCGCTGAAATGGAAATTGCCGCTGTTGTAGGTCACCTCTTTGCCGATGGTACTGAGAGTGGACATGCGATCGGAGTTGGCATTGGATGTTACCAGGTTATTCATGCTCTCATTCAGGGTGAAGAGCTGTTCCAGGGAACTGAACTGGGCCAGCTGTGCCGTGAATTCGGTGGGGTCGTCAGGATTTAAGGGGTCCTGGTTCTGCAGCTGGGCTACCAGAAGGGTGAGGAAATCCTGCTTGCCCATGACTGCATCGTCACTGTTCTTCGCCGTGGTTTTGCCGGTCGATGCAGTTGCTGCCTGGTTTATCGATTCGATGTAGCTGCTCATGGTTTATCCTTTCAGATTTTTACATTAACCCCGGTTGCAGCCGGCTGGCTGGGAAGAAAGGCTTCTTCCAGCCTGAAGCCGGCTTCAGAGCCATTCCGCCTTTTGTTCGATAGCGGAGTGTAATCGTTCCGGCTGAAGAGTTGTCTGTCAAATAACGTTGCATCACCTGTTGAATCGGACTTTGAGGAAACCGTTATGTTGTCGATGGTGAAGCCGTGCTCTTCCAGAACGGTTCGCAGTTTCATCATATTTTTTTCTATGATTTCCTGGGCATGTTGGCTTTGGGCCATGACGTTTGCCCGAATCGAGCCTTCTTTTACGGTTAGATCGATCTTGAGTTCCCCAAGTTCGGCCGGGTGGAGCTTGATATTGATTTGCGTGTCGAGCTGTCTTTTGGAAATCTGAAATCGTTCGAGCACCTGTCTGATGACATCCTCCTCATGAACGACCATGCCGGACGGCAAAGTAACTGCTTTGCCCGGTTCGTTTGCCGGCAATGACGGTGGATCCTGTACCGTGGCAAGAGCTTGGGCAAAGGTATTGGTCTGTTCGCCGATTATGGGGGGCGCCAGGGACGAGGTTTGGCCGGCAACGGCAGGAGCGGAGGTGCCGGTCTCGCTGTGCTGTTGTTTACTCTCTTGCGGCATTGACTCTTCCTGACCAGCCGATTGCATGTTGAGTTTTGCCTCGTAATATTGCTGCTGGGTG
The DNA here is from genome assembly GCA_964441345.1 of uncultured Desulfopila sp. Taxonomy (GTDB): domain Bacteria; phylum Desulfobacterota; class Desulfobulbia; order Desulfobulbales; family Desulfocapsaceae; genus Desulforhopalus_A. The sequence continues at coordinate 2,124 of CAYTVF010000004.1, forward strand.
TTTTGTCTCAAGGAGGTCAGTTGCAGGTCCGATTTATCAGTGGGGATGGTAAAACCTTCGGAGGCCACAAAAACCGGAGCTTCAGTATTAAGATCGGCGTATTGCGATGGGAAGGCAATTTGATTCCGACCCGGGTAGTTTGCGACCGGTTGCGGCAAAATAGCCTGAGCGTTTCTTCCATCATTGACGGTTGGAGGCGGGGTATTCACTTTGGCGATGGTAACCGTACCTTTTTCATCGCTGTTGTCGATAATTTGCTGTAATTGCACAAGCAGTGCATCGGTTGCTGTTTTTTGCCCGGTCGGTGGCGTGTTCGGGATCGCAGGTTCGCCGGAATCATCGGTAAAATCGAATGGTTCGGTGAGGGGTTGAGAAGAAGTGTTTATTCCCCGGGCCAGGATTCCGGTGAGCGGAAGCGCCGCTTGTTGTCCTTCGTTCGGCAGGTTGCCGCTGAGAGTTATATTGCTCGTTATATTGCTCGCTGAATAAACAGAAAATGTTGTATCGGCGAGGATTTCCAGAGAAAACGATGCATCCGCTAAATTTAGAATGCCCATGCCCTCAACTGATTCCATACCCTCGCCTGATTCGGCCGGGGAAGCGTTTGCTGTTGCAATGCCTTGTGCCGGACCGGTGGATGGGGCGTCGTGTTCGGCAATGTCCGCTGTTGCCGAAGCTGGTCCTTCAGGGGCTGGTCCTTTCGAAGCTGGTCCTTCCGATGCTGGTCCTTCCGAAGCTGGTTCCTTTTTGTTGCTTGGTTTTTGCGATTGATTACTGCTCCCGTTCTCGCGAGCGGCGAGTTGGTCTTTTTGGTTTGAGACAGCCTTGTCGAAATGGGTCGAGAATTGTTGGGTGTCGCCGGTTGCCGGAGGGCCGGCAGGAGGAATTTGGGGGGCGGCTGGTTGAACGAACGCTATCTGGGGCATATTTTTCACTCAAGTTGCAAAGTTGAAAAAGCGGTGCTGAGTTCAGTCGCCTTTTGTTTTGATATCTGATCCAAGATTTTTGCCGCCGCTTTAACCTTCATGTTTGCCAGAAGATCGGCTGCCAACTGTTGTTCCATCCCTGCCAGGGAGAGTGCGGCTTTCGCCGGCATCATTTTTTCATAAATTTTAGCCAGATCCTGAAGCCGTTTTTTCTCGTCTGCTGTCTTTTCCGCCAGCAGCGCCTCAATTTTTTTCTGCTGCTGCTTGAGTTCTTCAAGCTTTTGGTCCATCTCGACAAGTTTCTTATCGACACTTTCCTCCAGGGTCTTTAGTTCCTTTTCACGCATGGCAATATCTTCCCGCTCTTTCCTGATATTGTCACGTTCCTGTAAAATGGAGTTCTCTATTCTTCTCTCTTCGACTGAACCAAAGGTTTCCTCGGGTTCGGTTTCTGCCGCCTGCACATGGAGGGAGAGAAAAACCATAACTGCCGTGGTCAGGATTGTCCGGGTAAAATTTGTCATCTTCTTGTCTCTGTTGTCTCGATATGGGGCGGTTATCATAGTTTTTCGGAACTGTGACGGATTATGGCGATCTCATCGAGCATTGCCATCTCCTTTTTATCAAGGTAGGCTTTCCAGGCACTATCCTGCTGATCCTTCAACTTTTCCATGATCTGGCGATCCTTGGCGCGGCGCAAAAGGTTGTGTTGTTCCTGCTTTACTCTTTCCTCTTTATCCGCAAGATTTTTTTCAATCGCCTTGATATTGGCTTTGACTCGAAGAATCTGATCCTCGTAGCGAACCAGTTCGGTAATATTGACGCCTTCGGTCTGTAAAAGTTCCGTCGTTTTGATGAGGTGAGCGAGGTTGTTTTTTTCTTCCCGCAATTTATTTTGTACCGCAGCCAGAACCTTCCTGGCCTCGGCCAATCTCTGCTGAGCAATGTCCTCCAACCTTTTTCTGTAGGCAAGGACAGTATTGAAGGCAAACGGTTTCATATCGGCCGGTACACGGTTTGTCGAGAAGCTGGATGGTAATACTTCGGATATTACATCCTATCGGACTGGCGGCGGTTTTTCTTCAGGGGTTCTTCGTCTTTGCGGTCGCTGAGCACACCGCCCAATTGCTCGACCGATTGTTTCAGGTTGGTCGTTTCGCTGAAATTCTGGCGGAGAAAAGTATTGATCTCGTCTATCTTGCTGATGGCATAGTCGATTTTCGTATTCGAACCTTTGACATAGGCTCCGATATTGATCAGATCTTCCGCCTCTGCATACCTGGCCAGCACTTCACGGGCCTTTCCCGCCAGTTCAAGATGCCTGGGGGAGACGATATCCCGCATAACCCGGCTGGTGCTGTTCAAGATGTCGATGGCCGGGAAATGATTTCGTGCCGCAAGCGTTCGGGAGAGGACAATGTGTCCGTCAAGGATGGAGCGAACCGAATCGGCAACCGGTTCGGTCATGTCGTCGCCATCGACCAGAACGGTATAGAGACCGGTAATCGACCCCTTGTCGCGAAACCTTCCCGCCCGTTCGAGAAGTTTGGGGAGGGTGGCGAAGACCGACGGGGTGTATCCTTTGGTGGTTGGCGGTTCGCCGATTGCCAGACCGATCTCCCGCATGGCCATGGCAAAGCGGGTGACGGAATCCATCATGAGCAGAACATGTTTCCCCTGATTGCAGAAATATTCGGCAATTGCCGTAGCGACAAAGGCACCGCGCATGCGCAGGAGAGGGGATTGATCGGAGGTTACAACGACGATAACCGACCGGGCCAGACCGTCGGCACCCAGATCTCTTTCGATAAATTCACGAACCTCACGGCCCCGTTCTCCTATCAAGGCGATAACGTTGATGTCGGCTTTGGCGTATTTGGCCATCATGCCGAGCATGACGCTCTTGCCGATTCCCGAGCCGGCCATGATTCCCATTCTCTGGCCCATACCGCAGGCGGTAAGGCCGTTGATTGCCCGTATGCCGAGATCGAGGGTCTCGCTGATGTTCTGCCTTTCCATCGGCCCGGGGGGGAGGGTGTAGATGTCTTTTTCCTCGGTGAGGATCGGTGCGGGAAGGCCATCCTGAGGTACTTCCATGGCATCGACGACCCGGCCGAGAAGATTGTTGCCGACCGCGATCGTGGCACTGGTGCGGATGACCCGGATCAGACTGCCCGGACCGAGTCCGCGCAGTTCTCCCAGGGGCATGAGCAGGGCCTTGCTGTCCTTGAAACCGACAATTTCGGCGAAAATTTTCTGGTCCCCGGTCATGGGGCTCAGTTCGCAGAGCGAACCTATGGTCGCGTGGGGGCAATACCCTTCAATAACCAGGCCGACAATGCGGGTGACTTTGCCCCAGACGTTGATGACGTCGATGTCTTTGATTGCCGTGGCGTCGAGTACCATAGGTCGGTGTCTTGTATGTTCAGAAAGAGGTTAAAGCTTCTTTTTGATTTCTTCCCGTATCATGTCGAATTGGCCGGCAACAGTGGCATCGATGGTGCAATTGTCGGACTCGATCTTTGCGCCGCCTCGTTCGACGGTTTTGTCTTTTCTCAACACGATGTTGTTCAGGCCGCTGATTACGGCAACTATTTCGCCTGCTTTCGCCGATACCGCGGCGTAATCGTCGGGATGAATAAAGATCGAGAATTCGTCCGATTTGACCGCTCTGCGCAATGCCTCTTCAATAGTGGCAACAATGGTGGCATCCTGTTCCTGGACCGATATGCGCACTATTCTTTCGGCGATCGCCAGGGTAAAATCGAGGATTTCCCTGCTGCTGTTGCCGATGATTGTTTCGCGGAGGGTATCAAGCTGCCGGCAGGCAAGAAGCAGAGCCCGGGCGGCAGCGCCAAAATCCTGCTCAGCCTTGCCGTGTCCTTCCTCGCGACCTTTCTCAAAACCATGGTGGTACGCCTCCTCGATTTGTCTTTCGGCCGCGGCGAGTTCGATATAATTACTCATATCGATCCGGTCCTCGGCTGTGCGCTCGTCGTCCCGGGAAGTATCGATTGGACCCGGCGAAGCGGCTGAAGTGCTGCCGTCCGGCTCGAGGACAGTACCATTGCTCCCCCCTGTGAATGAAGAAGCCGAGGCGGCGGTCGCTGTTGCGGAATCTGCCGGAAGATTCCGGTCTGCGGTAAACTGCCGGGCTGAAAACGGCCTGTCGTCGCCGCGGGATGAGGGGGTCCAGCCGGATGACTTGCTGCCATCCTGCTTGACTATTTCCTGCGGCTGGAAGGATTTCGAACTCTTGAAATATCTAGACAAACTCATCCCCACCTCCGGTGCCCAGTACGAGCTTGCCTTCTTCCTCAAGTTTCATGGCTATCTTGACGATGGACTGCTGCATCAGTTCCACCTCGGAAAGGCGGACAGGTCCCATCGCCTCAAGGTCGTCCCTGATCATATCGGCAGCACGGGAGGACATGTTGGCGAAAATCTTTTCCTTCATCTGTTCGGAAGCGGTTTTCAAAGCCATGGTCAGCGAGTCGTTGTTCACTTCTCTGAGGATCATCTGCAACGACCGGCCGTCAAGAGCGATGAGGTTCTCGAAGGTGAACATCTTCTTGCGGATCTCCTCCGCCATTTCGGGATCTTGCTGTTCCATCTCATCGAGAATATCCGCATCGAGGTTGTTTTTCATATGGTTGAGGATACCCACCACAGCTTCAATTCCACCCACCTTTTTGTGCGCTTTTCCTGAAACCAGGCCTATTTCCCGGTGCAGCGCATCTTCGATTCTGGTAATAACCTCCGGCGAAACTTTCTCGATTTTGGATATTCGGTATGCTACATCCGCTCTGATTGTTTCCGGCAGGTGGGTCAGGATTTCCGCAGCGTGTTCGACATGTTGGGTGGAAAGGACCAGGGCGACCGTCTGCGGATGTTCATGTTCCAGCAGTCCGGCAACCATCCGCGGCGCCATCAAGGCGATGGTCTCAAGGGACTTTGACTCGGTTCCGGAAAGAAACTGATCGAGGAGGAAATTCGATCGCTGTTCGCCGGGAGTGGCTGTTATTGCATTCTTGGCAAAATCCTCACCCTTGACGAACAATCCGGCAAAGCGATTCTGGGCATCGCGAAAATTGGCAAAGACCTTCTCCTTGATATCGACCGGAATATGATTGATCGTCGCCATGGTTCTGGCAACCTGTCTGACTTCTTCATCGGACAGTTCCTCGAAAATTTTTGCCGTGGCCTCCTCCCCCAGACAGATAAGCAGGACAGCCACCCGATTGAGTCCGGTAAGTGTTTCAATACTCATTCCTCGTTAACCTTCCTGAATCCAGTTCTTGATGATATAAGCAGTAGGCATCTGATTGTGTTTAACCTCCCTGCGCAACGCGATAATCGCTTCATCTACGGGAAGAGGCGGCTCAACAGGTTCTTCCGGAATTTGAGCCCGCTGTTCCTGTTCCAATTGCTCGACCGTTTTGTAATGCTGTTTCACTTCACCTTTCATAGTTTTAATAACCGGTCTCACCAGAAACAAATACACTAAAAGCAATCCCAGGCCGATCAAACCATATTTGATGAGCGGGATATACTGATAGAGTAAATTCTCCGGGACCTGTTCTCCTTCCTGTTGCATGGTTTTTGGATCAACAAAAGGCATCGACAATACATTTATGATATCACCGCGCTGAGGTACCAAACCGATGGCGCTTGCCACCATGTTTTCAATAGATTTGAGTTCCTCGGCCGTGCGAGGAATGGGTGCTTCCGGTTTGCCGTTATCGTCCAGGTTGACCTTGTCGGCCACGAGCACCGACACGGAAAGCTTGCTGACGGAGCCAACCGGATTGATTACCTTGCTGATAGTCTTGCTGATCTCATAATTGGTGATACGGGAATTCTTGTTGGACGGTGGGGTGGTGGCACTTTGCCCGAACTCGTTCCCCTGCAGGTTCGACTGCACGCCTGGGACCCCGCCGGCGGTATCCGCTCCGCTGCTCTCCTGATTGATCTGTTCGCTTCTCACTACCGGATCATCGGCATCGAAAAGCTCCTGGGTCTTTTCAACTTTGGAGAAATCAAGAGATGCAGAGACTCGCACCATCGCTTTATCTTTGCCCATGGATTTGTCCAGCAGGTCCTGGGCCTGTATTTCGAGCCTGTTTTCAACATTACGTTGAAAGGCCAGCATATCGGCGGAAAGAATATTGTCGGCGTCCGCTTGTTTCTCACCTTCGAGAACCACTCCGTTGGCATCGATGACCTTGACGTTTTCCGGGTTTAAGTCGTTGACCGAACCGGCAACTAAATGAATGATACCCTGAACCTGTTTTTTATCGAGGCTCTTTCCCGGCACCAGGGTGACGATTACCGAAGCGGTGGCATTTGCCTGCTGACTCTTGAAGAGTCTTTTTTCCGGAAGTGCCAGGTGAACCCGGGTTGACTCGACTGGCGCAAGCGACGATATCGTTCGCGCAAGTTCGCCCTGCAATGCTCTGGTATAATTAACTTTCTGGACATAATCGGTGAGGGCGAAGTTCTGTTTGTCAAAGACCTCAAAACCGACTCCGCCGCCGCTGGGGAGACTGTTTGCGGCGAGTTCGAGGCGGGTCTGGTAAATTTGTGGTGCGGAAATCCAGATGTCCTTGCCGCCATTTTTCAAGGTATAGTCGATTTTCTGGGTCTTCAGCCAATCGGCGACTGCCGCGGCGTCATTCATATCCAGATTGGCATAAAGAAGTTGCTGGTCCGCAGTTCTCGCCTGAAAAATGAGGATTGCAAAAAGACCGAGCGAGATCAGCAGAACGGCGCCGGTGGCAATTTTTCTCGAAAGCGGCCATTCCTGAATCAGGGTCAGGAGGTTTTTACGCTCCTGGCGTATTTCCGCCGGTGGTTGGGGCTGTTCCGCCACTTGGGCTCCTCTGGTTAGTTCGGCCATTACCTGATCCTCTCGGAATCATGAAAAAAAAGAAAAAAAGAAAAAAACACGCAATGAATTTCCAAGTCCCTAAATCTGCATCCGCATTATTTCTTCGTAGGCAGTTTGGGCCCGGTTACGCAATTGGACAAGCATGCGCAAGGAAACATCGGCTTCCTCTACGGCAATCATGACCTCGTGGAGATGAGTGGCCTTGCCGCTGTGCAGGTTTTGAATGGCCTGCTCGCCGCCCAGCTGCGCATTGTTGACTTTCTCAATCATCGATTTGACCATATTGCCAAAATCGGCGCCGGTGCTTGCGATACTCGACTCACTGGCCGGTTTAGGCGCGAGCGGGGTTGTACCACCCAGACTGTTTATCGTGGTCATACTTTTTTACCTCCCGATCTCTAATGCTTTGAGGGCCATTCTTTTCGCCATTTTGATCGCAGTCACGTTCGCCTGGTATGATCTTGTGGCGGACATCATATCGACCGTTTCTTCAAGCACGCTGATATTCGGCATCTCCACATAGCCGTCTTCTCCCGCATCAGGATGCGATGGGTTGTACACTTTTCGCGGCGGGGTGCTGTCCTCGATAATTTTGGTAACCTCTACACCTTGCATGGAGTTCCGCATCTTTCCGTCGAGTTCCTCCTTGAAATTGAGGGGGGCGCTCTGGAAGTAGACCGATTTTTTCTTGTAAGGACCTCCCTCGGGGGTTGAGGTCGTTTCGACATTGGCCAGGTTGGAGCTGATAGTATTAAGCCTCTGGCTTTGGGCTCGTAAGGCGGAACCATTGATTTGGAAAGTGTTGAGAATATCCATGAGATATTTCCTTGTAAGTATTTTGAATGAGATTCAAAAAAAAATCTTATTGTCCGCCTGATATTACATGCTTGAGCAGGGTGAGTTTCTGCTTCAGGAGTTGGGCGGCTGTTTCGTACATCAGTTCATTTTCCGACAGGTCGAGCATTTCCTGATCAACCTTGACGCCATTTTTATCGCCTATTCCGGTCTGGTCCTTTTCCATGACAACCTTGCCGCTGACTTCGAGAAAATTCGCCGGTCCCAAAGGGAGGTGGGCCGAATGCGATCTGCTCAGCTGCATGCCTTTGGTTTTGTCCAGGGCGTGTGCCAGATCCTGTTCAAAATTGAACCGGGATGGCGAAAAGCCAGGAGTTTCCGCATTTGCGATATTGGCGGAAATGACCTGGGCCTTTTGGGCCCGCAGATCCAGCACCTTGCCGAGCAACTGCATATTGCCGTCGAATGGTTTCGTTGGATCCATAACTCCTCTCCTGATGCTGGTTCGAAAGAACGATGGTGTGTTGTTTGCCTACCTGCGATCCGATGCAGTTTTGAACTGCAATTCTCGTTCCGCAAATTGTTTCCAGCGGGGGCTCTTTCCTTTTTCGACAATTTTCTTCAAGAAGCTTAGACCATTTTCTTCATTCCCCTTTTTTCGTTCAAGGGTCGCGAGCCTGAAAAGGCTCTGTTCGTAAAAACTATTCTCCGGGCTGACCAGCTGAAATTCATTTTCCGCTTCGGTGAAGGCCCCTGTCTGAAAAAGACATTCGGCAAGTATGAACTGCTCCTTCTGCGGCAGCGGAGTCTCAATGGCAGATAATTTTTTTAAAACCGCCAGACAGTTGTCATAGTCGTTGTTCCTGAAATAGATTGATACCGCGATCTTGAACAGCTCTTTATTGTCCGGCAGAGGCGATGGCAGAAGACTCAGCGCATCTGTCAATCTTTCGTCACCCACCAGTGCCTGGATGCGAATGAACAGCACTTCGTTGGCGAACTGTCCATGCGGATAGTTGTAGGCATATTGTGCGGCATAATCATCGACCAGCCGATAGTCGCCATGATTGAAGGTCGCTTGAATCATCGGCAGATAAAACTTCTCCCGCTGATCGACGGGCAGAATCTCAAGGAGGTACAGATAGAGTTTCTGGGCCTCGTCATAGATTCCGATTCGGTGGTAGGCCTCTGCGGCATCGGCCAGGAATTTGCTGTCGATCCAGTTTTTCTGGAAAAGATCTCTATGCTGTTTAGCAAGAACAAGCGCTTTGATATATTCTTTTGTATCTACAAGTCGCTTGATTTCGCCTGGCAGGAGTTTGATAAGCAGAGCCAGTGCCGACATTCTGACATCCCCATGCTGAAATTCCCGCAGCAATTGCTGGAGCAAAGCGATGCTCGTTGCCGCCTCACCCAATTCTGCATGGACCAGTGCGGTCTTGAACAGGGATTCTTCCTTGATTGAACGGGACAATGTATTCTCGGTGATCGATTCATAGCTTTCAATTACCTGTTTGCCCTGAGCTCTCGATTGCTGAAAAAGCAGATCGTTTTTTTTCATTGCCGCCCGATAACCGGCTTCCGTTTCGGGAAACGCATGCTCGATCCGGGTGAAGTCGCCGATCAGAGTCGAGCCCTCGGTAAACTTCAGCTTTGCCATATTTTTCCGATAGGAAATGAGTCCCAGGAGTGGCTTATCCGGGACAATCTGGGCGAGTTGTTCGTAACAAGCGGCTGCTTCCTTGTATTTTTTCTGGTTGTAGAGAGTGTTGCAGTAGCCGCCGAGGGAGTAGGGCAGGGTGAGCAGAATCGGTGAATTTTTATGGAGCTGGTAGGCGGCGTAGGCTTTGACCTGCTGTTTGATTGCATACCAGTAATCCGCCTGGCGTATCCGGACAATTTCGGCAATTGTTTGCGGGAAGGCGACATCATCGCGCAGCAGCAATTTGTTGAGCCGGCGGTATTGGTGGGTTGCAAGGGCAGTTTCCATCTGCGAAAGGAGAAAGTAGGGTGCGAGGGGAATGCTGTTGCCCACCGAGGATTCCAGCGCCTGGAATTCATTGTCGGCAATATAGGGGTTTTCATGGATCGAACGGAGATGGATGAGAAGGTAGTTGGCATAGGTGCCAAGCAGCTCATCGCGATATTGCTCGTTCAGCAGATAAAGCTGTTTAAAACTATTGGCAAAATCACCTTTACGGAGGAGGGTTTCTCCATAAGTGAGGGTCAGCAGCTTTTTTTTCTCAATGTCTGTTGTTGCGTCGATCCGTTGCAGCAGCATTTCTTCCAGCTGACCCCAATGGCGATTGCTAGCCAGCTCGAGCATTTCGGCGTCCAGGAGCTGGAGGTTCGATTCCTTGTCCGGAGGCAGCAACCGGATAATTGGAAAAGGAGGAGAAGTGAACTTTACCGGGGGAGTAAGGTCGACCGGAGATTCATAGTTGGCAAAGAAGGCCATCCAGTTTTTTGCGTACGGTGACAGGATTACCGGATTCGAGGGATCGGTCGGCATCTTCTCAACAACAGTGAGCCCTTTCAGTCTCTTGGCCAGTTCCTGGTAAGATTTGCTGTATTCATTGCCCAGAAGGACCTCAAACACCAGTTTGCCGTCCGAACTTCTGGTAAGCTTATGTTTTTGCGGTTCGTAGCGGAAAAAGAGGGAAAGAACAAATTCGGACTTCGCCTGATGTGGCAAAATTTTGACTATGTTGTCGTCGGGTGGAAAAATGGAAATTTCGGGTGTTGTTACCGTATCGGCAAAAATCAGATCGACGCGACGTTGATTGCTGGTAATGGAGAACTTCGGGGTCTTATCGAAGCTGAAATAGAGCTGGACGATGTCCTTGGAGTCCATGCGCGAGATTTTGGTGAGTTCGGACGCTAGGACATCAGCCTGCAGAGCAAGGAATGTCAGGAGAATGAAGAAAATTGAGTGTTTCATACGGTCTGATATGCAAAAAATGATCCATTTGCAACTATTGCTGCGAAGTGCGATATCCCTCCTCGGATCCCGCGCTGCTTGAGGAATTGTCCGGCTGATTGTAACGATAAGAACAGTGACGGAAAATTGACACCGTTGTGTCATGGAGGGCAGAGAGTCCGGACAGAGTAAAGAATGATTACCGTTTCGAATTACTTGTTTGATTTTTTGAGGTGCTTCTTGGTAATATTGAGCAGAGCTTCGCAAAGATTCGCAGAGCTTCGCAAAGATTTGTTATGGAAAAAATATGTGCCGAAAGCAATAAGGGTAATCAACACGACACTAGGTGAATAAAAAAACGCCAGCAATTCATACAGGAGAAAGGAATGGGGAAAAATGTACTGTTAGTTGACGACTCAAGCACAATGAGAAAAATCATCGGGCGTTCTCTTCGTCAGGCTGGCATTGAGTTCGATAATATCTATGAAGCAGCCGATGGACTGGAGGCCCTGGAAATCCTCGAGAGCAAGAAGGTCGATATCGTTTTGAGCGATATAAATATGCCGAATATGGATGGCATTGCCTTCTTGAGAGAAAAATCCTCTCGTCCGGGTATCAAAGATATCCCCGTCCTGATGATTTCCACCGAGACCGGTGATGACATCATCGGAGAAGCCAAATCCCTTGGTGCGGTCGGAGCGATCAAAAAGCCCTTCACCCCCGATAAAGTCAATGAGGTTCTCGGTCCGCTGCTTTAAGTTTTAAGAACTCAAAATATTGAGGAGGAGGTATTGGAAGTGCGTGAAAAAATCTTCGAATCCGTGAAAGAAATCTTTACCACCATGGTTATGATGGATGTGGCTGCCGGTGGCGAGATTCCGAAAGAGAAAATTCCCCTGACGGACAGTATATCCGGAATTATCGGCTTGGCAGGCACGCATAAAGGCGTTCTTGCCATTCATCTGCCCCACCGTGTGGCTATGGCGATTACCAGCAGTTTTTTGGGGATGGATGTGGACGAAATCAACTCGGATGTCGAGGATGCTGTAGGCGAACTGGCCAACATGCTCGGCGGTAATGTCAAATCGATCCTTTCCGAGAATGGAAGGGATATTAATCTCTCCATGCCAACGACAATCTCCGGCAAGCAATACGATTTTCAGTCAAAAAAGGATGCGGAAAGTCTTGTTATTCCCTGCAGGTGTGATGCCGGGGAATTTGTCATCGAGTTGCAGCTGGAAAAATAATTCAAGTCCATGGACTCGGTAAAAGGCAGATTCGAGCAGTCTGGATTCTGCCTTTTGCCGTTTTACGCAGAGGAATCGCAACATGTCTGATGAGTTCGATATCGGGAATGAGATCTTTCAAGGTATTCAAGATGTTTTCGCCACCATGCTGTCGATGGATCTTGAGAGGGAACCATCCATTGTGAATACCCGCGGCGATATCCAATCAAATTTGACTTCAATGATCGGTTTGGGCGGAGGGATTCGCGGGGTGTTGGCGGTTCATTGCCCGGCTGCCGTGGCCAGGGCAATTACCGGCAGTTTCATCGGGATGGAAGTGGCTGAGCTAGATGACGATGTCAAAGACGCCATCGGCGAGATTGCCAACATGGTTGCCGGAAATCTGAAAGTCTCGTACGCCGCGATCGGGCTGAGTGTAGAACTTGCCATTCCAACCTCAATTGTCGGTGAATCTTTTCGGGTAACCGGTATCGCCGAGGCGAAACGGATTATCGTGCCGCTGAAAATGGCTGAAGGACGATTCTGGGTCGAGCTCATGTACGTTGCGAATTAGGGGACTCGGAAAATCACCGTTGAATTTCAAAGTTACTAAATATTCTAAACATTCCTGCCGATAGAAACTTCAGGTCGCAAAGAAATACACTCTTTTCGCAAAATACTATTCTCTGAATCGCTCGCATGGAACAGCAAAAACGAATCGACAAGATACTCCAGGCTGTTGAGACAAGAGTGCAGGACGAAGTCGGAGCTCTGCTGGGCGCCGAATTTATCCTGGACAGCGGTGCCAGAAAACTTGTCAGCAAGGCGGAAGCCTTTGAGCAACTGCTCGGCAAACAGATTTGTGCTCATATGGACATCACCGGTGATGTTTCCGGGAAATCGTGTTTGCTGGTAAGTATCAAGGATGCAATTCGTCTCGGCGGGACGCTGATCATGTTGCCCGATTCCGAACTGCAGGAGGTGATTGGGCGAGAGGAGTATCGTGAGGAAATTGCCGATTCCTACGGTGAGATCGCCAATATCATAGCCGGGTCGATTTCCAAGGATTTTGAGGAGATGTACCCGAAAACCTGTCGTTTTATCAGAAAAGAACAGGAGATTCTCGTTCCGGCCAAGGTCGATATCGAATCGGACAGCCCGGTTATAAACCAACAGTTTTACCTGGCATCCTGTTCGATGATTCTGGACGGCAAGCAGATGGGTGATCTGATTTTCCTTTTGCCGGCAGCCGCTTTTGGCCTGGAGCAAGAAGAACTCCGGCAACCACTTGCAGCTGAGGGCGTAAGCGACGAAAAAACATCGCGAAAAAAACCGGTGCAAGTCACAGCCGAGGATAAATCGGAAGATACTGGCGGAAATCTCGATCCTCCATCGCCGGCAGCCCAAAAGACAACCCCTCCGAAGGTTGATTTTGAAAAGCAGAAAATGAGGATCGATCGGCTTCTTGGCGAATGTCAGAAGAAGCTGAGCAGCGAAATGAGCGCCCTGCTGGGGGTTGATGTCATGTTGGAGGACCTGGACAACAAGATCATCAGCAAGGAAGAGTTTTTCTCCGAGCGTGCCGTCGGCAAACAGGTGCTCACCGACATGGAAGTAGTTGGAGAACTTCAGGATACCTGCTATTTCTCTATTGGCCTGAAAGATGCGATCCATCTTGGCGGCATATTGATCATGCTGCCTCCTGCCGAACTGATCAATGTCGTCAACGAAGAGGACTTTTCCGAAGACACCACGGATGCGTACGGGGAAGTGGTGAACATTGTTTCCGGGGTGTACACGGCTGTATTCGAAGAGCAATATACCAAGAAACTCAGATATATAAAAAAGAGACTTCAGCTTGTAGTTCCTCTTAAGGTGGAGACGGCTTCCGACGAACCGATCCCCGACAAGCTGTACTATGCCAGCAGCATGGCGGTGACGGTGGACGGCAAGAGTCTCGGAAACATCTCAATGCTGTTTCCCGTTGCGTTGCTGCAGCTTGAGCGTCAACCAGTCGAAGAAACAGCCGAACCGGTCCGCTCCACGGCAACACGTCGAGCCGTTGCCGAGAAAGCACCGAAATCGCAGGAAGCGCAGAGCCCGGCGAGGCCGGAAAAGCCGGTCAAGCAGGCAGCGCAGATCTCCGCCGAAGCAAAAGACAGTTTGGACAGGCATCGAAAAAGGGTCGACAAGCTTCTGGTTGTCTGCGCCGAGAGGATGGAGAGCGAGGTATCTGCGCTTCTGGGTATTGATGTCAAACTGATTAATCAGGACAACAGGGTAATCGGCAAGGAACCGTTTTTCTCAGATGTCGTCTCCGGAAAACAGGTGATCGCCAGGATGGACGTGGTTGGTGAACTGGAAGGGAAAAGTCATCTGATTATCAACCTGCGGGATGCGATCCGTATTGGCGGGGCGCTGATAATGCTTCCCGCATCGGAGCTCGAATCGGTTGTCGCCGAGGAAGAGTTCGGTGAGGACACCAAGGATGCCTTCGGTGAGATTGCCAATATTATCGCCGGGGTGTACACAGCGGTTTTCGAAGAACAGTATACGAAGCGGTTGCGGTTCATTAAAACAGGTCTTGACCAGATCGTGCCAATGAAGGTGGACCCGGAAGCCGATGAGCCATTCCCGAACGACGAATATTACCTGAGCACCATGGATCTCTCCATGGATGATAATGTTCTTGGTAAGGTAAATATCATATTTCCATTGGAACTCCTGCAGCTTGAAGGTCTGAGGGCAGGACAGGAAATGGCGGATGATGCGGTCGCAGCCGAGAATGTGGTCGTAAAAGAACTCTCACCGCTTCCGGAGCGTGGCCGGAGCATAGCGGGAGAGCCGGTCGGCCAACCGGTACAACAACCTGTATCGCCGGATATTCTGCTCATTGGCGATGATGAGGCGGAGGCCAGTAAGATCGCCTCGGTCCTTAAAGGAATGGGATTTTCGGTGAAATCGCTGTCCTTTAAAGATAATGTCCATAACTTTATCCCGGGGCAGCTCAAAGCGATCTATCTGGTAATGAAAGATGTCAATGAGCAGGCCTTTGGCGCCGCGATCAAGATCAGTTCGGCATGTTCTCTGCCGCTTATCGCCGCGGGTCCGGGCTGGACGAGAACAAAAGTCATAAAGGCGGTTAAATACGGGGTGCTGGATATTCTGCTTACACCTGCAGGAAAAGAGGATATTGAAGAGAATGTGACCAATAATCTCCTGCGACTTGCAGCTTGAGACTGATAAGCGAAAGGCATCCGGCGCCTTACTCCTCTTTCTCCCACAATCCCTCAATATCTTTCTTTTTTATTTTTTCCAGCAGTGTTGTTCTTTTGAGATTGAGCAGGCGGGCCGCTTCCTTCTTATTTCCTTCCGTTAATTTCAATGCGTGGACAATGAGTTGGGTTTCAAAATCATTTATTAATTCATTGAAATCAACCTGACCATTTTCCCAGACAAGCTGGTGTAATGAAGAGTAGCGCCTCTCACCGGGGTGGGGCGGCTGACTCGCTTGAAGTTTTGGCGTCGCCTGCGCTTCATCTTCGGCAGGAATCTTGACATTGTGAAATTTTTCAGGGAGATCGGTGAGTTGAACTTCTCTGCCGCTGAAGAGGATACTCATATGCTGAATGAGGTTCTCCAGCTCCCTTACATTGCCGCGCCATTCGTAATGGAGTATGGCGGCAACGGCCCGCGGTGAAAAAGTGAACCTGTCCCGGCCTCGTTGTTCGGCATATTTTTCAAGGAAAGCATCGATGAGAAGCAATATGTCGGCGGATCTTTCCTTGAGCGAAGGGATGTGCAGAGGAATAACACTGAGGCGGTAGTAGAGATCCTCCCTGAATTTGCCCTCGCTGACGAGTTTCTCCAGGTCGCAGTGGGTTGCCGCGAGAATTCTGGTATTGACTGGAATGGATTTATACGCTCCGACCGGTTCAAACTCTTTTTCCTGGATGACCCGCAGCAGTTTGGCCTGCAAAGAAGCCTTCATGTCACCAATTTCGTCTAGAAAAAGAGTACCCTGGTCGGCGTATTGAATTCTGCCTTGTTTGTTGGCCGTAGCTCCTGTGAAAGCCCCTTTGGTGTAACCGAATAATTCACTCTCAAGCAGGTCATCGGGAATCGCCGCACAGTTCACCGGCACGAAATTTTTGTTTTTCCTCCTGCTCTCCGCATGGATAGCTTTGGCAACCATTTCCTTGCCGGTCCCGGATTCTCCCCGGATAAGAACCGTGGAAACATCGTCATCGGCGACTCGGCTAATCATGTCGAAGAGTTGTTTCATGACCTCCGTTGCCCCGATCATGCCATGAAAACAGGGCCGTTTCGCCTCTTGTATGCTGATTGTGCTTTTATTGTTCTCGGCAAGGGACTCATACGCCCGTTTCAGAGCAATTCTTACCTCCAGCGGATTTATTGGTTTATGGATGAAATAATAGAGGTCGAGTGATAAAATCTGTTTGATTAAATATGGTTGACTGGATGGAATGATCGGCAGGATGTAGGTGTCGGGGTAATTGTTCTTCAGGGATGCGATAAATGGTGCACCCTCATTTTTTTCGGAAAAGTTCAGATCGATAACGAGGATATTCACCGTTTTTTGGTCGAGAGATGATCTCAATTCCCGTTCTGTGCAGACATGATCGATTGTGCAGGAAAACTCGAGCTCGATCTTTCCTGCATATGTCGAAAGCCCATCCGTGTCTTTGTCGGCGATGAGTATAGTGGTGGGTGTTGCTGGCATGTGTAGGTATTTGCAAACGACTGATTATAGACTTACAGGGAAGACTGCATGAGGTCGACCAGTTTGCTGGAAGTCCTTCTCATGTTCATGCTCAGCAATCTGGCAATCTTTTTAATTACCTTTATAGCTAAGGCGGGGTGTTTGTCGGCGAGCAGGTCAAAACCTTTATCGGTGAGTGTTACTATGGTTGATGGCTGCCTGGCGATAACCGTTGCGGACCTGGGGGATTTGTCGATGAGACCCATTTCACCGATGGAGCTGCCCTTCATCAGTCGAGCCAGGATTATATTTTCGCCGGTCTCGTTTCTCTTCTGCACCTCGAGAATGCCATTGACAACGAATCCCATAAATGTTCCAGGGTCGCCCTCGACAAAAAGGTGTTCTCCTCTCTGCAGGTGAATAAAACTCGTGTGCCGGGCCAAAACTGAAAGTTCATCAACATTGAAGGTCAGAAAAACAGGAAGGTTGGTGAGGAACTCTCTGGTTTCCTCCTCACTTTCTCTCATTTTATATGGAGTCATAGCCATTTGAAGTCCTTAAAATGTTGCACTATTCAGACAGTTCGCAAGGGAAATCCTCTGCCTTTTTCGATCATCGACTCTTCAAGTCGAAGCATATCATATTGAACGTATTTAAAACAATAGGGTTTTCTGTTAAGTAATGCAACCGTCCGCGACCGGCCGCGACCGTCCGGCATGAAACATTTACCTGAGGGGGATGCAGAGAGAAGATGCGCCGGGGTGGTATTGCCATTTTCTACCGTAACAATTTACAAGGGGTGTTAACCATGGTTGGGAAAATGTGGGTAGTACAAATGTTATTTATGATGATTATAATTTCCGACGCGTTTGCAGGAAATCCGTTTTCCGCCTCGGTACGGAAAATTATCGATGGTGATTCTCTTGTGGTTGCGACCGCCCACGATACCATTGAAGTTCGGCTTTATGGCGTGGATTGTCCGGAATACGATCAGCCTTTCTCCCGGGAGGCGAAACGGTTCACCGAGGACAGGGTGCTCGGCAAAAAGGTGATGATTGAACCGGTAGCCCGCGATTCCTACGGGAGACTCGTTGCCGTGGTAGTCCGGGATAACAAAGTTCTGAATAAAGACCTGGTTCAGGCTGGATTGGCATGGGTCTATCCTGGATATTGTAAAAAATCCTTCTGCCGTTCATGGAAGGAGAGTGAAAATTTTGCCCATAAAGAAAGGAGGGGGCTATGGCATGACAAACACCCCGATCCGCCATGGCGATGGAGAAGATGAACATCGGCAGGCAGATCAGGAAACACGCCCGTGCCGCCTTTCCGGCCATTCCCTTGGCCATGTTTTTTTATTTCACACAGGCCTTTCGGTTCGGGGTTTCCTTATATTGACATTATTTCACACAATGCGGTAATGTTGGTCTTTTTGCGAGGTGTTCCGGCCAACACAATCAAAAACCGGTAAAAATGAGGCTTTCGCCTGCACATAACACGGAAGAGGTTATTGGAATATAAATACTATGAAGAGATATCTCAGAAGAATCATTGTGGCTGCTGCATGCATCGTATCTTTTGCCGCAGGTGCAACTGCCGATTGGAGCCGGGCGGAAAGCGTAACCGCCAAGGAGAATTTGGAGAAGCTTAAAAAAACAAACAGCTGTCGAGGGTGCGATCTCTCCGGTCTCACCTTAAACAGGATGAATCTTGCAGGAGCCGATCTGGAGGGCGCGGATTTCTCCATGGCAAAATTCTTTTTAACCAATCTGGCTGGAGCCAACCTGAAAAATTCCAACCTGAAGGGTGCAACATTCGGCGGCTCCGATCTCGGCGAGGCTGATTTACGCGGTGCGGATCTGCGGGGGACTTCGCTTGACGGCGCTTATCTGGGCGGAACACGTTTGGATGGTGAGTTTGTCACTGCCAAACCCTATGAAGACATCGGCGTCACTGATGTGGAAAAACAGATTTATATCGACGATCCGGGCAAACCGAAGAAAAATCCCGAAACCAGAGAGGTAAAAGTTGCGGCTCGCCGCGATTTCGAGGAACCTCCGCCGCCGCTTGCAGTTGAGCAGGATGCATCGAAAATGTCATCGAATGTAAGCAAGGGGGGGGAAGCAGCAAGTGCGCCGGCCATTGAACGTCAACCTGATGCCCCGGTTGTCAAAAAAGTGGCACCGGTTCAGCAGGCGATAGTTGAACCGGATGAAAAGGCTGAAAAGGCAGAAAAGGCAGAGACGGTCGAGAAAGCGGTAGGGGAGCCCGTTTCATCCAAAGAACCCGTTGTGGCAAGTGCCGAAAAATTGAAAGAAAATAACGATAACGCCGGCTCGAAATCGGTGGTGCCGAAATCTGCTCCGAAAATGGTGCTCAACGATGGCAAGCCCCCCGTGATATTACAGGCAAATAGCAAGAAAGAGATATCTTCGACGCCGGAGACCAGGACGAATGATGCGCATCGCCCCGGGGTGCAGAACGGCGGATCGTCAACCGGGAGAGTTGCCGCAAAAGGGGCTAAATCTGATCTATGATATCCAGCGCTCTCTCGATCTTTACATCATCCGTCAGTTGATCGTCGCGCAGCACGGTTTCCAGCCTGTCAAGTATATCGCGCTGGGTCGACACCTGTATTTCCAGATCTTGAATGGTAACTGAGGCTGCGCTCTCCGTCGTATTCATAGCGAACTGCAAGTCCTGGGCATTTTTTAAGATGCTTTGAACATTGGCAATCTTGTCGAGGCGAAGGAAAAGCTCGTCAAAATTAATCGGCTTCTCCAGATAGTCGCTCGCGCCTTTTTTCATAGCCTGAACAGCGGTATGCACCGACGAATGGGCCGTAATGAGAAGTACTTCAGTCTGACTGTTAATGTCTTTGGCGATCTCCAAAACCTCAATTCCGCCGATTTCACCCGGCATCATCAAATCCGTCAGCACAACATCGAAGTGCTTACGTCTGAGCGTTCTTTCCGCCGCGTAGCCATCTTCGGCAACCTCAACAACAAAGCCTTCCTTTATTAACCGCTGCTCTAAAAGTCTTCTGATGACTGGATCGTCGTCGACAACCAGAATTGAGAGATTTTTCATGGAAGGGCCTCTCTTATTTCTTTTGATAAAAGATTGATCGCAAATGCCGTTTGGGAATAAACCTGGGACATACCCCGGTAAGAGACTCAGTCGATCCAATTACAAGGTAACCATCGTCGGCCAGGTTATCTGCCAGTTTATTGAAAAGTTTCTTGCGATCCTCAAGGGTAAAATAGATGGCGACATTTCTGCAGAATATTATATCGAATTTCCCTAAGGCGGTGAGAGGGTGCATGAGGTTCTGCTTTCTGAAATTCACCATTGCCCGTATTTCATCTTTAATTTTCCACGAGTCGCCAAATAAGGTGAAATATTTTTGCAGATGCTTTTTGTCGAGACCCCTTTCAATTTCGAAGCGGTTGTACTTGCCATAACTCGCCTGGGCTATTGCCGCATCCGAAATATCCGTACCAAGAAGCGTGAAGGTATAGTCGGGGCTATCCCGTAAAAGTTCTTTGATGACTATCGCAATGGAATACAGCTCTTGACCCGTAGATGCAGCCGCGCTCCAAATTCTCACCTTGGTTTTTAACGAATTTTTAGTAGTTCGCGCGTCGATTACTTCCGGCAGGATTTTATGCTGCAGCAGTTCGAATGGCCCTTTGTCGCGAAAAAAGAGGGTTTCATTGGTGGTAATGGCGTCGATAATTTCCTTTTCAAGCTTTTTGGCCGGATCCATCTTGGCTTTGGTCTGCAACTCCTGATAGGATTTGCAACCGTATGCCTCGGCAACCGAGCTTAATCGAGTTTCAAACAGATATGATTTGCTCTGATCAAGATATATCCCCGATATGTCTTGGATATATTGTGAAATGAGCTTGAGTTCTGCGGGATTGATTTTAATCATTTCGGTCTAAAATTCGAGAGATATATAACAAACATATCGGGTCATAATTTATTTTATACTGTTAACAATTTCATCGGCGATTTTATTGAGTGGCACAACGATGTCCAGATATCCGAGGTCGGCGGGTGCTTTCGGCATTCCGTAGACGATACACGACCCTTCGTCCTGGCCAATTATATAAGCTGATTTTTCTTTCAGTGCCCCGAGCCCCAAGGTGCCGTCCGAACCCATTCCGGTCATGATTACCGCCGTTGCCCGGCCGACATAGTAATCGGCCACCGATCTGAAAAGATAATCTACCGAAGGTCGGCAGGAATTTTCCGGTGGATCGTCGGTGATTTTGATTCGACGATTCTGCCCGTCGGTGCCGGCGACAAGTTTCATTTGTTTGCCGCCCGGCGCAATATAGACAGTATTGGGCAGGATGTTCTCGCCATTGACGGCTTCTTTCACCGTAAGAGCACACTTTTTGTCCAAACTGGCAGCCAGGGATTTAGTGAAAACCGGAGGCATATGCTGGACAATTAAAACGGGTACCCCAAGATTCCCGGGAAGCTTGGGCAGCATCTGGTTCAAGGCGTTTGGCCCGCCCGTGGATATGCCGATGGCAACTATTTCAGACTTTCCCCGCCGCACCGCCGGTGACTTCTGGCCAAGGGGTTTAAAGATTTTGGTAGTCGGCGGCGGCTGCCCGAGCAGAGTCTTCCTCAGCGCCGGGGGAGCCTGGATAAGTCCTCTGCGACTGATGAGGGAAGAGGCGTTTTTTGATTTTGCGAACGCTCTCAGCATCGGCTCGAGCGCGTCCCTGATCTCTTTCTTGCCCTCGGTCTGATTCTTGCTTTGTGGCTTGAGAATGAAGTCGAATGCTCCGAGTTCGAGGGCCCGCATGGTCATTTCACTGCCTTCGGCGGTCAATGTCGACAGCATGATGGCACCGATGCCGGGGTAGCTCTTCTGTAATTCGGCAAGGACTTCAATGCCGTTCATTTCCGGCATTTCGATATCAAGAGTGAGGATATCCGGTTTGAGCGACTGAATTTTGGCCAGAGCTATTTTACCGTTATGAGCCACACCTGCCAGCTCAACCCCTGGAATTTCCGCGATAATATCTGAGACCGCCTTACGGTAGACAATGGTGTCATCGACGACCAGAACGCGAAGAGTTTTTGTGCTGATCATTCGTCTTTCAGTCCTCGATGCTCAAAACTTTATCTACATTTAAGATGCCAATGAGGTTCGTTTCGGTTTTATAAACCCCGGTGAAATAATCGCCCTGGATGCCGCGCATGTTTGCCGGGGCCAGTTCCTGCCGTTCCATGTCGGCGGAGACAACATCGCTGATTTTTTTAACCAGCAGACCCACATGACCGCCGGCCGAATTGACGATTATGTTTCGTGGATCCTGGGAAATATCCGTTGCCCCCAGTCCAAGCTTCAGGCCCAAATCGATTATGGTGACGATTTGCCCGCGCAGGTTGAGGATGCCGACAACATAGTCGGGAGCCTGGGGGACTTTGGTCATCTGCATGAGCTTGTTTATCTCCTGCACCTTCAATATATCCATGCCGCACAGTGCGTCACCGACATAAAAAGTGGCAAGTTCTACTATTTTTTTGCCATGAGATGATGTTCTGGTCTCTGTCATATGCGTTCTACCGTTTAATGAGTTCTCTTAATATAATCGTGAACCGAAACCATGAGCCGCTCTTTGTCGAGTTTGATGTGGTATTCGTTCACTCCCGCCGCCTGCCCTTTAGCCACGTCCTGCGCCGATGCCAAGGTGGTGAGGGCAATAATCGGCAGCTTACCATATTTATCGTCTTTGCGAATCCGCTGGGTGAGCTCGAAACCGTTCATGTTCGGCATTTCAATGTCGGTCACCAGCATGTCAATCTGATCGCCGTACTCGTGCAGCTTGTTCCACGCCTCAACGCCGTCTTCCGCCTCAATGACATTGTACCCGACTTCGGTCATATATCCCTTGACCTGATTGCGGAAAAACTTCGAATCCTCGGCAATGAGAATGGTGGGCGGTTCACTTTGATCGATGGCTTCCATAACGACTTTTTCTCTTTCCTCGAACCATTGCGGGAAAAGGGACTGGACCATCTCGAATACATTCACCAGCATGGTGGTATGCTGGTCGATAATGATCGATCCCATGATGCCTGGCTGACTCAGCGTCGTGTCATCGATATCTGCCGTGATTTCGATAGCATCGATGGGGCCGACCGCCAGCAGCCCGACAGCTCTTTTAGCGATGTTAAAGACGATTACCAGCAGATTATCGTGATCGGCAAGAGGCTGCACCATGGCCAGATCGTCGACGCATATCAGGCTGAGGCTGCCGCCTCGATATTTCATGACCCTCTTGCCGCCGAGGTCCTCAATATCGGTCCGCTTGATCTTTTCGATACGCTCAACCTGGTTGAGTGGGACGGCAAAATGCTCCGTTTCGGAACTTTTAAAGATAAGCAGGGATTGTTTGTCTTTTTTGGCTCGTACCGCATCCTCGGCGGCTCTGGCTACTTCCGCCGCGCGATCGGAACGATCGATGGACGTGAGCCGCGCCATCCGGGCAAGATTGCTCACATCGAGGATGAGGGCGATGCGGCCATCCCCCATGATCGTCGCACCGGCATATCCCTTGCACTGCTGGAGATGCCGGCCAAGCGGTTTGATTACTATTTCCTCGGAGTCCTGCAGCCGGTCGACGATCAGGCCATATTTCATGGCACCTGTCGAAACCACCACGATATTGAGGGCACTGGATGCCGCATAACGGCGATCGAGCACCGATCGGGCGGGTTGATCCTGTTTCTGGGCGGATTTTTTTTCGGGTTCGCTACCGGTCCTGAACAACGGCGATTCTTTGCCGCGGCGATCGGAAACCAGCTCTCTTCGATCGGGTTTGACTTCGTCGTCATGGGGATCGTAATAGGTACGTTCAATGCCGATGACATCCGCCAGTCGAATAAGGGGCAGCAGGGTACCCCGCAGCCTTACCACCTCCGCGTCGCCGACCCGTTCAACGCGATTCTTCACCTGATTTGCGGGAATGCGGAGCAGTTCCTCAAGGTTCACCTGGGGAATGGCGTAACGTTCACCGCCCGTTTCGATGATCTGACAGGGGATGATAGCCAGGGTCAGCGGCAGTTTTATTAAAATCGTAGTGCCGACGCCTTTCGCCGAAATGATATCGACATTGCCGCCGAGCTGGTCGAGGTTGGTTTTGACAACATCCATGCCGACGCCACGACCCGATACATCGGTGACTTCCTTGGCAGTTGAGAAGCCCGGCAGGAAGATGAGATTGATTTTTTCCTTATCCGACATGGCCTGGGCCTGTTCGACGGTGAGCAGTCCCTTGCTGACGGCGCTTGCGGCCAGGGCTTCGCCATCGAGACCCTTGCCGTCATCGCTGATTTCGATAACAACCTGTCCGGCTTCGTGATACGCTTTCAGAATCACCAGGCCGACCTCCGATTTGCCCAGCTTCTTCCGGGCGGCCGGCATCTCGATCCCGTGGTCTACGGAATTACGAACCAGATGGGTGAGGGGATCGTTGATAGCTTCGATGATGGTCTTATCGAGCTCAACATCCTTGCCGACGATATTGAGGTCGATGGTCTTATTGAGTTTTTTCGAAAGATCCCGGACAACTCTCGGGAATTTGTTGAAAACATTGCCGATCGGCTGCATCCGGGTAAGCATGATCGCTTCCTGCAGCTCGGAGGTGATGAGATCGATTCGCTGGCCTACCGCTTCCGCGTTGCGCAGGTCGTCGGAGCCGATGGTCTGCAGCAGCTGATTCCTGCTGAGCACCAGCTCTCCGGCAAGGTTCATCAGTGAATCAAGGAGGCTGACATGGACTCTGAGAGTCGTTTCCCCCTTGACGGGCGGAGCCTGTTTGGTCTTTTCGCCGGCAGGTCCCGTGCGACCGGGCACAGTATCGCTTGAGGCCGATCCGGCCATTTCCGCTTCCTGTTCGAAATCCTCATCCTCAAATTCTTCGGCAAAAGAGGGGGGCAGGGGGTCCTCCTCGGGAGCAGCCATTGGTTCGGGTTCCGGTTCCATCGGCAGCGGTTCAGGTTCGATTTTCAGGGCCGGTTTCGTTTCTTTCGGGGCCGGCTTTGCTTTGGGCGGAGCGGTTTTTTCCGCCGCAGGGGCGGGTGGTTGTGAGAATGTGCCGTCGGCTATGGCATTTAAGGGGGTGAGATGGGCTGAGATATCGACTTCATTACTGTTGTGAACATCTTCGATCATGCTTTGCAGCTGGTCCGAAGCAATGAGCAGGACATTGATGATCTCCGGAGTTGGAATCAGTTTCTTACTGCGGATCATGCCGAGAACATTTTCCGCGGCGTGTGACAATTCCTGGATGGTGGTAAGGCCCATGAAACCCGCGCCGCCCTTGATCGAGTGAGCAGCCCGGAAGACCTTGTTGACAAGATCTTCGTCGATGTTCGCCCCTGCTTCTTCAATGGCTAAAAGGTCATGCTCAATGTCTGCGAGGTGCTCGAGGGATTCCTCAATAAATCCTTGCAATATTTCGTCGTCTTCTATGTCCATAAAACACTCCCTGCAGTTGATTGAATAACCGGTTTTTACTCTCTTAGTTTATACATACCCCCAAATGTATGTACAGGAGTTTTTACAAAATATCGGCTGTCGCCAGGGATGGCGGGCGGGTGTTGCCGTTTGCCGCTTATTCCGGTGCGCCACCTCCTGCCAATTCGAGGAGCGTGAGTTCGTACGTCAGGTGGTGACCGGCAAGAGGGTGATTGTAATCGACAGTGATCTGCGATCCTTCAACGGCTATGACCGTTGCGGGAACCTTCTGCGGAGTGCCGTCTTTTTCTATTTTAAGCGCAAGAATCATCCCGGGCTTTGGCTGAAGTGCGTTGACCATGTCCTGGTTGTCAATGGTCTGTACCAGCTCTTTCTGTCTCGGGCCATATCCCTCGTCGGGAGAAATGCGGATTTTACGTGTTTCCCCGAATTGCATCTTGAGAATTTCCTGCTCAAGGGTCGGGGGGAGATCGGCGTTGCCGACTGTGACCCGGAAAGGTTTTTCCTTGTCAACAGTCATAAAAACCTCACCGTTATCGAGCTTCCCGATAAAACTGAGAAGTACCGTGTCTTTCGTCTTGGGATGGGACATATAAAAGCTCCTTGTCGCTTTTAATTGAGGATGTTGAAAAAGGGTGAATTTCAGTTTCTCAAGCTGAAAAATGCGTGACATACTATATGAGAAGATCGAATTTATGCAAGTGCGGAGCGCGAAAAGCGATAAAACGGATCGGCTGGCTTGACAAAGTTGCGATAGCTGTCTAGTTTACACGTCTTTTAGCTGTTCGTTTCCATCTGCGGTGCGCACCGAGCTTTTTTTAAAAAGCGCAGGTGATTGCGGCAGGAAGGCTGTGGGCCCCTCGTCGATGCTTGACGACCGCCTTTATTCACGAATAAGACACTACCGACACTACCATGATATCACTTAATTTTAATAAAACAGCAGATGGTTTGCTGCCGGCAATCGTCCAGGATTATACATCGAACGAAGTGTTGATGCTCGCCTATATAAATCAGGTGGCCTGGGAAAAGACGCTGGCCACCGGCCAGGCGCATTACTGGAGCCGCTCGCGCAACAAACTGTGGTTAAAAGGGGAAACATCCGGTCATGTGCAGATAATCCACCAGATTCTGGTCGACTGCGATAACGATACGGTTGTGTATAAAGTCGAACAACTCGGGGAAGCGGCCTGTCACACCGGTCACCGGTCCTGCTTCTATCGGCGGGTTGAGGGGGACGGGCTGGTAACGGATGGAGTGGTTGTTTTCGATCCTGAACTGGTATATGGCCGAAAATAGCAAAGTATAATGTCCGGAAACTGACGAATAGATGCAGAAATAGCAGCAGGAGAATGCGTAATGAATCAATTGAAACTGGGACTGCCGAAAGGGAGTCTTGAGAAAGCCACGATTGAACTTTTTGAAAAAGCCGGCTGGCTGATTAAGCCGGCCGCCAGGAATTATTTCCCTAAAATCGACGATCCGGAGCTGGAATGTTCAATCTGCCGCCCCCAGGAGATGTCGCGCTATGTCGAGGGGGGGATGCTCGATGCGGGAATTACCGGCAAAGACTGGACCATGGAAAATCTGTCGGACACCGTTCTGATCTGCGACCTGGTTTACTCAAAGGTCAGCAATCGCCCGACCCGCTGGGTGATTGCCGTGGCCGGCGATTCCGATATCAGAACCCTCGAAGACCTTGAAGGGAAGAAAATTTCCACTGAGCTGGTGAATGTCACCAAACGTTTTTTTGCCGAAAAAAACATCAATGTGGAAATTGAGTTTTCGTGGGGGGCAACCGAGGCCAAGGTGGTGTCGGGCCTGGCCGATGCCATCGTCGAGGTAACCGAAACGGAGAGCACGATACGGGCCCACGGGTTACGGATCATTCACGAATTGATGCAGTCGAACACCCAGTTTATCGCCAACAGGAATGCCTGGAACGATCCCTGGAAACGAGAGAAAATGGAAAACATCGCCTTGCTGTTGCAGGGCGCGCTGCGGGCGGATCGGATCGTCATGTTGAAGATGAACGTAGCAAATGAAAAGATAGAGGATATCGTTGCCATTCTGCCAAGCATCAATGCGCCGACGGTGGCGAGTCTCTATAATCAGGACTGGTATTCGGTGGAAACGGTGGTATCCGAGGATATCGTCCGGGATCTGATCCCAAGATTAAAGAAACTCGGAGCCGAAGGCATCATCGAGTATTCTTTGAATAAGGTCATTTAAAATGGATTTTAACAAGGTCGAATTTCTCCTGAGTGTTCATCAGCTTAAACAGCTTCCTCCGGTAGAACTTCCGGAAATCTCCTTCGCCGGCAGATCCAATGTCGGCAAATCGAGCCTCATCAACACCCTTATCGGTCGGAAAAGCCTTGTCAAGGTGAGTGCCAGACCGGGGAAGACCCAGGGCTTGAATTATTTTCGCGTTGGGGATGACTTTTTTATTGTCGATTTGCCCGGTTATGGTTTCGCCAAGGTACCCAAGGTCATGCAGAATGCATGGCAGTCGCTCATTTCGACTTTTCTTGAATCGCGCGAAAGCCTGAAATGTGTCGTCGTGATCATGGATATCCGCCATGAGCCGAAAAAGCAGGACACCCAGCTCATCCAGTGGCTGAAGGAGAAATCGATACCCTGCCTGCCGGTCTATACCAAGACCGATAAGCTCTCCGGCAATGAGCGGGAAAAAAATGCAAACCTCCTTGATGCCGGACACAGCATCAGAAGACAGGACAGGATCCTGTTTTCGGCGAAGACCGGTCAGGGGCGCGATGAATTGATTGCTGCCCTGGCAGGATTTATCGGTATGTAATTCGCTGCAATAACGTCTTTTCCCCACGACAGCACAAACATCTTATCCGCGAAGCGCCGCGTGCCGGCAGGAGGAAAAATGCAGGAACTGTCCAAGTCTCAGAAAGCAAGAATCGCCATCCGCACCTTTAAGATATTGGCGGACTCTTTCACCCTGCAGGGTGCCTATAAACCCTCCGGCAAGGTCGGTGAAAAATTAGCCGAAGCCTTGAAGCAGCTCAGCCCGGAAATCTACGGTTCGATGACGGACACCAGAATTGCCGAATTGAAGGGGCTGGAGTATGTGATCGACAGAATGCCGAAGGGTATTGAGCAGTGTACCCGGATTATCCTTACCGCCCAGGAGGATTTCCAGGACACTTCGTTTACCAAGATAGTCCCGCTCAAGCGGCGAAGGGTCTCCTATGCGGTATCCGAAAAAGAAATCTGTTTTGTAATCACCACCGGGAAAAGTGAAATCTACGACATCATCACCCATATCACCTTCCTCAACATCGAGGCCCAAAAAATTTACCAGCAGGCCTGCAACAGGGTGGAAGGGGTGAGTTCCGAATGGTCGGAGCTGGAACGCATAGTCACCATGGATCAAGCGCTTGTAGGAGAAGAACTGGAGCAGGCGATCTGGAATCTTTCGATCATTCTTGGCCGGACCTACAAGGAAACGCGGGAGACCTACGAGCATCTCGAGAAAAACAAGAGGGAGCACAATGCCAACAGCGGCCTCTTTGCCATAATCTACGGCATCGGCAAACGAGTAATGGCGGAGCAGAGCTCGAAGAAAAACGAACTCACCGTCTATTTCACGCCTTCTCTGCACGAGATGATCGATCATCAAAAGTATGCGGCGCTGTGGGCCAGGAAGCTCAAGGAGTCTTTATATCGCTTAGATCTCCAGGATCGGCCAGTACATGTGATCAGCGCCAATATGCATTCGATGCGGAATCTGCTCTACGGGCCCGGGGCGCTGATTGAAGCGAAAGAGGCCGTGCCGGACGATGTATACGATATGGTGAGGGGGGTTCGGGATATGGAGGGCAATATCGAAAGGTATGCCAAAAGCCACGGCTTCATTTTCCAGGAAGATGAGTCGGGTTCTGCAATCGATGTCAATATCATCGATCTTTCCCGCATCGACCAGCACCATATTCATCCCGCGCTGAAGATCAATTATCATTTTATCCAGGAAACCAAGCCGTTGCTGATCGTAATCGATTATGCATTTGGTACTCAGGCGTTCGATATCATGGATGAACTGCTCCAACCCGAACGCATCGCCGGGGTCGACCAGTCACTGCGGATCGCGTCCATTTCGATTATGGGGAAAGCAGGGGTTCTGCCCGGCAAAAAAGGCGACATAATGCTTGCCACCGCCCATGTCATGGAGGGAACCGCCGACAACTATAGAGTTGACAACGACTTGACTATTGCCGATTTTGGCGACAATGTGGCGGTGTTTGTCGGACCGATGGTAACGGTGCTTGGGACCTCTCTGCAGAACCGGGACGTGCTCGAACGGTTTCATTCTTCCGCCTGGCGGGCCGTGGGGCTGGAAATGGAAGGAGGTTATTACCAGCGCGCCATCAGCGGCGCGATTATTCAAGGCTATATTCCGGCCGACATGAAAACCCGCTATGCCTATTATGCCTCGGACAATCCACTTGTCAGCGGACAAACCCTGGCCTCGGGACCGATGGGCGATGATGGGATTGTTCCTACCTATATGATTTCCAAGGTTATTCTCGAAAAAATCGCCAACTATGACGCTCCGGATAAAGACTGAGAGAAACGGCAATTTTCTGCTGGGATTCTCGCCCTGGATTTTGGCGATCGCCTGTACGCTGTTGCTGCTGTTGCTGACCCTGTTTACGGTCAGCAATTATCGGCGCGAAAAAGAACTGATCGGCGAAGCTCTCGTGCAAAAGGGTTTAACCCTCATGCGCTTTATCAACAGTTCCACCCGGGAAGCGATCCGGGAAAACATCCGCTCTTCCCGGCCGTGGGTGCGTTGGGAGGAGCAGATACAGACAGTAATGGAACAGGCCGTTGAGCAGCCGGGCGTGGAATATGTCCTGCTCATCGATTCGACCGGCGCCATTCTGTCGGGAGCCGGGAAAAACCTCCCGGAAAAGAAGATCGATGGCGACACCCTGGCCTTCGTGCGGGGGCTGCAGCCGGAGGGGCAGATGCCGTTTGTTTCCCGCTTCAATAATGTAGTTCAGGATGACGAAAACAAGAAAAAATTCCAGATAGCGTCCTGGTCCCTGCCCCCGATGATGCCACAGCGAATGCCGGAAATGCTGGGCAGAGGACCCGGGCGGGGGGGCCAGATGATGGGCAGGTTTGCCCACCACCCTGAATACGCTAAGATTCAGGAAGAGATGGAAAAACTGTTCGACAAGCATCCTCTCTATCTCGTGCAGCTGGATTTTGAGCAGTTCAATTCACCGCTGAGACGCCAGCTCCTGCAGATCATTATCCTGTCGGCGGTCATCCTCCTCGTCGGAATCGGCGGGGCGCTGTCTTTCATGACCCTCAGGGGCTTGAAGGGATATTTGACGGAAGTGAAACTTCTGGAAAAGGAACTGCAGCGAAGTGAACGCCTCGCCGCCCTCGGCAAAATGGCGGCAGGCGTTGCCCATGAACTGAGGAATCCCCTCAGTTCGATCAAAGGGCTGGCGGTACTGCTCAAATCCCATTTTACCGAACCCGGCCGAGAGGCGGAAACGGCCGATGTGCTAGTGAAGGAAGTGGAACGGCTGAACCGCAGTATCGGCGAACTGCTGGATTACGCCAAGCCGGGGCAGCTCAACAAGGAATCGGCATCGATCGCCGGGATCCTGAAAAAGACTGTCTCGCTTATCCGGATCG
Organism: uncultured Desulfopila sp.; assembly: GCA_964441345.1. Lineage (GTDB taxonomy): Bacteria > Desulfobacterota > Desulfobulbia > Desulfobulbales > Desulfocapsaceae > Desulforhopalus_A. Next base: position 32,795 of record CAYTVF010000004.1, read on the forward strand.
ATGCCGAGGCCTATGGGATCGCCATCGACCTTCATCTCGGGGGCGACCTGCCGGAGATAAAGGTCGACCAGGATAAACTCAATCAGGTTTTCCTCAACCTTCTGCTGAATGCTATCCAGGCAATGCCGAATGGCGGCAGGCTTGGCGTGCATGTGGAAAGGGATGACCGGAATATAATCGTCCGCATCAGAGATACCGGGGTGGGGATATTGCCGGAAAATCTGCAGCGCGTGTTCGATCCCTATTACACAACGAAAGGCGACGGCACCGGCCTGGGGCTTGCCATGTCGGCCAAGATTGTCGAAGAACACGGCGGCCAGATCAAAATATTCAGCACACCGCAAGAATACACCGAGGTTCGGGTAATCCTGCCAATCTGAATACGTACTGTGCCGATTACCGCCGCAAGGCCAGCTGGCCGTTTTTCTTTAGCTGGGTGCAGAAAATGGCGGAAATTATCGCATAGAAATGGCCCTGATGGGAATCAAATAGAAAGGAATTCATCAGGCAACCGGCGGCCATGGCGACAATTACCCCCTGAAGCAGGAACTTGCGCGGCGGCTGAAGCTGGAAAGAGGCAAAAAGCTGGGCACCAAGAAGGGCAAGCCACAAGGTCAAGCCGACAAGTCCCGTCTGGACCGCAATCATCAGGTATTCATTATGCGGGTTGTCGGTCGGCTGGGTCTCGCTGCCCTTGATAAGATCCGCCTGAGCGGCCTTGAACGAGCCCGTTCCATGTCCGAAAACAGGTTTTTGTTTGATAAGTTCCAGACTGTTTTGCCACCAGTCGAACCGCATCCCCAGTGAAGTTCGGGACGATTCGGCCTGATAATTGTTCATTTCCGCAACTGCCTCCCGCACCCGGGAAGAGAAGTTGGTCGAAGTCGTGAAGGCAATACCGATAGCGAGGGATACCAAAAGAGCCGCGGGGATCGATTTCTTGAAAGAGAGGCGCTGGAAGAGCGTGAGGAGTGTCAGCGCGACGTAGACCAGCATCCCGGTTCGTCCAGGGGCGATATAGAACAGATTGATGGTGGTGATCACGAACAGGACCAGCCATAAGTAAGCGTATTGCCGTGAATCGAAGGCTCGCTGCAAACACCAGAAGGCCAGGATGGCCATGAAAAAATTGTGGGTAATATGGTACACCACCGAATGACCGTATCGATCAGAGGGGATGATTGAGAAATATATGCCATAGGAGATGAGCAGGAGGACGACGCAGCCCAGGATAAAACTGTCTTCGGCAAGTTGAGCGGCGTTTTCGTTATCGGTCATAAAGGAAACGACCATCGCAAAGTAAATCAGCTCCCGGTATTTTTTCAGAGAGGATAAGGCATCGCCGATGGGGACGGGAGAATAGAACAGACCGGCGGTGAGTAGCAGGAAAAGGGCGATGGCCAGGAAAACCAGTTTGTTTTCGATCATCAGGCGCGGCAGAGAAAATATCCTGCCGGAAAGGAGCCAGCAACACGCGGCGAGAATCGCCGTAGACCCCATCAGGGAGGTGGAGAAGGGGATAAAAAAACAGCAGAGGATAATGAAGAAATTCCCTGCGACGTCAAAAATGGAGTGAGTATGTGCCAGTTTCCTCATGCTGTCAATCGACCTCTTGGGTTGCCGGAGTATTGCCCATTGCGGTTGCTACTTATACTGCATGTTGTACAGCAGTTCATACTCGCCTTTTTGGGCGATGAGCGTCTCGTGCGTGCCCTGTTCGACAATAACCCCGTCCTTGATGACTATGATTCTTGAGGCATTTTTTATGGTCGAGAGGCGATGGGCGATCACGAAGGTTGTCCGGTCTTTCATCAGGTTTTCCAGCGCCTTCTGGACCTCCCGTTCCGATTCGGTATCAAGGGCCGAAGTGGCTTCGTCGAGGATGAGGATCGGCGCGTTTTTGAGGATGGCCCGGGCGATGGAAATGCGCTGACGCTCTCCGCCGGAAAGTCTGGCCCCGCCTTCACCGATAATGGTGTCGAAACCATTCGGCAGGGCCTGGATGAAATCGAAGGCGTGGGCGGCCCTGGCCGCGTCGTGAATCGCCTGCAGTGGAGCCTGCTGGTCGCCGTAGGCGATATTGTTGCGCACCGTATCGTTAAACAGGATGGTCTGTTGGGTCACCATGGCGATCTGGCCGCGCAGCGACGCAACGGTCACGTCCCGGATATCGGTGCCGTCGATCAGAATGCTCCCTTCCTTCAGATCGAGAAACCGGGGAATAAGGTTGGTGAACGTGGTTTTTCCGCCGCCGCTGGGACCGACGATAGCCAGAGCCTCGCCGTTTGGCACGGTGAGATTGATATTCGACAGGACTGCGGCCTCGTCGTCGTAGCGATAGGTAAGGTTTTTAAATTCGATGGATGTGGTGAAGGGAGGCAGGACGATTGCATCGTTTTTATCGAGGATTTCAGGTTCGATATCAAGGATGGCGAAAACCCGGGTGGCGGCGGCAAGTCCCTGTTGAATAGTGGAATTTATTCTGGTTACTCCCTTGACCGGTTCGTAGGCGGCGATGAGGGCGGTAAGAAAGGCAAAGAAAGTCCCGGGGGTGGCCGTTCCTTTGATGACTTCGTTGCCGCCGAACCAGATGATCAGAGCGATGGCACCGCCGCCGATAAACTCCATCAGGGGATGCTGCATGCAGCGGTATTTGGCATCCTTCATCGTCAGCACAAACAGTTTGGTCACCTGACCCGAAAAACGATGTCCTTCATATTCTTCTTTGGTGAAGGCCTTGACGATACGGTTGCCGGTGATCGTTTCATGGAGGATGTTCGAGACATTGGCGACTTCTTCCTGGGTAGAGGTACTCAATTTCCGGAAAAGACGGCCGAATTTGACGATCGGGTAGGCCGCGACCGGCAGGACGATAAACGAGATCATCGCCAGACGCCAGTTCATATAGAAGACCACTCCGAGCAGGATGACCACCTGGAAGAAGTCGCGTACCGCACCGACCAGCGCGTTCGATACCGCCTGTTGCAGCAGGGTGACATCGGAGATAATGCGGGACATCAGGGTCCCGGTCGGCATCTTGTTGAAAAAGGACAGCGATTGCTTATGGATGTGGTTGAAGATCTGCAGGCGGAAGTCACGAATGACCGATTGTCCGACCTTTTCGAGAAGGATGGTATAGAGGTAATAGGCAACTCCTTTCAGAAAGAAGATGGCAACGACAAGAATGGGCAGAAGTTTCAGAAAAAAAATGTCTTTTTCCATGAAAATCTTATCCAGCAGGTCCTTTACCAGATAGGCCTGGGCACCGGTGAAACCGGCTACACAGATCATGGCCACCATCGCGATCAGGAGTTTCACCTGGTACGGAAGGATCACCTTATATAATCGCGCAACTATTTCTTTGTTGGTCATGGGTTCTGTGCATGGTGGTAAGGGGAAGAAAAAGCAGTGAGTATCGGGAGAAGTATTGCGCCTGCAACAACCGCGGATTTCTCTGCTGCAAATCTCCCTACTATTACACCAGAGAGTCCGAATACTGAAGGATTATTTGAAAAATATCTGGCTGATCGATCTTTTTACCGGCGGATAATCGTTTTTATTTTTACTCCACAGGCGGTGGAAAAGACTGAACCATTGTTCCGGGTATTGCCGTATCCATGGCTCATAGAGGCGAATGGACCTTGAGGAAATGTCGCCTATGGCGATTTCGTCGACGTTCTCATAGCGCGGAAGATCGACGGTATCGAAATCGATGTGCAGTTCCCCATCCTTCATATAATAGACACTGGTAAATACGGGAGCACCCGTTCTCAGGTGCAGTATTGCCGCCCCTTTGGCGCAGGCCAGCGGTCGGTTGAAGAACATCACGCTGGTGCCGCGGCTGGCATAGCTTTGATCCAGGCTGACAATAAGCAGGCGGTTGCGTTCGAGGGCTTGTTGATAGGCCTTCATGCCGTCATAGCTGCTCAGGTGTTCCAGGCTGGTCCCGTAGCGCTCCCGCTGGCGAACGAAAAAATGGTCGGAGAGCGGATTGCTCTGTTTCTGGTAGATAAGACTGGTCGGCAATCCGGAGATGTTAAACCAGGCAAAGTATGCTTCAAACCAGCTCGCATGGATCGTTGTGAGGACCACCCCCCGGCCATCCCGCAGGGCCTGTTCGATTTTGTCGAGCCCGGTGATCCTGGCATTTTCTATCACCTTTTTAAGACTCTTGCGGTGCAGAATGAATACCAGGCCGAAGGTCCTGGTGAATTGCAGATAGACGTTTCTCAACACCCGTAATTTTTCGCCATGGGTCAGCTCCGGAAAGACCGTCGAGAGATTTCTGTACGCCACCCTGAGCCGAAAAGGAAAGACTATCCAGGCGATATAACCGATGGTGCCGCAGAGAAAAAGGATTACCGGAACAGGCAGGAGATTGATGAAAAAGATAACCGACCTGAGCAGGAAATATTCAAGTTTATGCTTGAGTTTCATAAGTAACAGGGATCTATTGTCGAGGTAGATTGGCAGAAGAAAATGATCGGCTTTTTAACATATATCGTGCCAACATGCACGTGGCGATGGCGGGACTTGAAACATTTTGGCAAATATTCGCGGCACAGCGGGCATGGGATGATTTTTATGTCGAAAGATATATAGTTATAAAAAAAAAATCTGCCGGATGGAGCGCAACGGGCGAATGAATAAAAAAGATCGTTATCACTATGGATACTTGCTGCTGCTGGTCGCGTTGGCCGGCATGCTGTTCGGCCGGCTCGGCTATGCCGAAGATATTCCGGCTGCCGCGGATTGTTTTGCCACGGACTGGCCATCCGATCTCAGTACGATCCAGCCGGACCCGGCGCTTCTGCGCGGCAAGCTGGCCAATGGTCTTCGCTATGTTCTGAAAAAGAATAACGAACCGGAGAACCGGGTTGCCATTTTTCTCAATGTCCAGGCGGGCTCGTTGAACGAAACGGAAAACCAGCGGGGCGTCGCTCATTTCCTCGAACACATGATGTTCAAAGGTACGGCCAATTTCCCGGCAGACAGTCTGGTCGACTATTTTCAATCGATAGGGATGAATTTTGGCGGCGATACCAATGCCCATACCACCTATGAGCAAACCGAATATCATATTGTACTGCCTAACGGCTCGGCAAAGGAACTCGATACCGGATTTCTGGTCGTCGCCGATTATGCCGGCAGAGCGCAACTCGAAAGCTCGCAGATCGACAAGGAACGCGGGGTGATTCTTGCCGAGAAAAGGGCTCGCGATTCCGCCGCATACCGGACCCAGGTGGCCAGCACGGCCTTTGCTTTTCGCGGGACGATGCTGCCGGAAAGAACGGTGATCGGTGAAGAGGACATTTTGCGGAAAGCCGATCGCGAGCTGCTGAAATCCTATTACGATGCCTGGTACCGGCCGGAGAAAATGATCCTCGTCGTCGTCGGCGATATGGACCCGGCAGTGGCGGAAGGACTGATCAAGAAGCACTTTGCCGCTCTCCCGCCACGCAGCGACAGGCCCGGATGCCCGGACTTCGGGAAGCTTGCCCGTCAGGGCAGCGAAGCCTTCTATCGTTATGAACCGGAACTCGGCAAAACCAATGTTTCCATCGAAACTTTCTGGGACATGCCGTTGCAGAACGATTCCATCCAGCTCGAACGGCAGGAACTTATCCGGTACATGGGGGCGATGGTCATGGGATATCGGTTGCAACGACTGCAGGAACAGGAGAATCCCCCTTTCAGCCAAGCCCTGTATTCATCGGCCGATATTGTCGACCGGATCGGCTATGGTTCCATCTCCGCCCAAACCAATCCGGCAAGATGGCAGGAGAGTCTGGCACTGTTGGACGTAACCGTCCGACAGGCGGCCGACCATGGTTTTACCGGGGAAGAAGTAGACCGGGCTAAAAAGGAAATCCGCGCTGAACTGGAGGCCAGAGTCCTCAATGCCCATTCGGAGGACTCGCGGTCCATTGCCCGAAAAATCATCCGACATCTGAACAGCAATCGCGTTTACCAGTCTCCGGAGCAGGAGATCGCCCTGTATGGACCGATGATCGAACAGATCGCCACGGCCGAGGTCAGCAAGGAATTTCAAGAGGTCTGGCAGCATAAGGGCAGAGTGGTGTCGGTGCTGGGCGATACCCAACTGGGCGGGAATGGCGCTGAAATCGTCAATAATTTTTATCGCCGGAGCCAGGAGAATGGGGTGGCCGGACTGACGAAGCAAGAGAGCCAAAGCTTTCCCTATTTAACGCCGCCGGCCGCTCCGGAGGAGGCTCCGAAGCGTACGTATTATCCGGATATCGATGTCGAAAAACTTGTTTTTCACAACGGCCTTATCGTCAATTTGAAAAAAACCGAATTCCAGGAAAACAGGGTCCAGGTTGTTGCCAATTTCGGCAGCGGCGAACAGAGCGAACCTCTCCCCGGCATGGCCATGCTGGCGGAAGATATTGTCAACAGTTCCGGCAGCGGCCGTCTGCCGCGATCGGAAGTAGACGCCCTCGTCGCCGGGAGTTCGGTGGAATGGCGTTTTCGCATCGGCGAATCGGCTTTTGCCTGGATCGGCAATGCTCTTTACAAGGATTTCGGTCTCTCCATCCGGATATTGCATACCCTGCTCTACGATCAGGGGTTCCGGGAGAATATGTTTGGCAATGTGCGGACTAAAGTCGAGAGTATGTATCAGAAGGTAAGCCGGGAGATTGATGGCGCAATGATGTTGAATGTGCAACCTTTTCTGGCCGATAACAACCAACACTTCGGCCTGCCGCCCTGGCGGGAGGTTGCAGGACTCGATTTTTCCCGGCTGGAGAAATATGCAGGGACTTTTTCCCGGCCGAAAGATCTGGAGATTTCAGTGGTTGGGGATTTCGACCGCGATGAAGTGGTGAAAACCCTGGAGCGGTACTTCGGTGGTGCGGTGCTGGAAAACCCGGCAACTCCCAAGCATCCGTCGATCAATTTTCCAGCGGGCCGCAGGCTTCAGGTGCAAGTCGATACATCGATCGATAAATCCCTGGTAGTCGTTGCCTGGCCGACCGATGATTTCTGGGACATTTCCCGGACGCGAAGATTGCATATACTGGCGGGAGTCCTGGACGACAGGCTGAGAAAGTTGATCAGGGAAACCCTCGGGGCCACCTACTCTCCCCGGGTGACGAGTTATAATAGCCGGATTTACCGGGAATATGGCTATATTGCCGCGCAAATGGTGGTGAAGCCCGGTACCGAAGAGACAATAATAGAAGAAGTCCTGAAGGTCGGCGACCGGTTGCAGAAGGAGGGGATCACCGCCGAGGAGCTGGTTCGAGCCAGAAAGCCGATGGTAACCTCCCTGCTCGACAGTGTGAAATCGAACCAGTACTGGATGTCTTCGGTGCTTGCCCTGTCGAGCCGATATCCCCAGCAGTTTGATTGGCCAAAAACGATAATCAGCGATTTTTCTTCGGTCACGGCGGATGAGATTAACGAATTAGCCAGGAAATATATGGATAATAAACGTGCGGCAATTGCCGGGGTGACGCCGGGTGAGACAAGTATCGACCCCCGAGAAAGTTCCGCCGGAGGCAATGGTGCAAGCGGGAAAAGAGTCGAAGGAACCTCAGACCAGCAGCCAGTGACGGACAGAAAAATCTGATGAAGGATGCGAAAATACATATTTAATTTGATTTTTGTCCCGATTTATGAGAAGAAAGGGCAAGAGAAACGGCCCCCCACAAAAATGTGCGTAAATCTTTTTCCACAAGAGGTTTGGTCATGGATCCGGTAGCAGAAGAGACATACGAGGCAAGCGGGTTTCGATTCGGTCAAATGAACAGGAAGTATCGCAGGGCTGGAGTACCTGGATTTGTCGGCGATCTTGCCGACGGCAATCTGGTATTTGGCGGGGCTGTCACCGACATTTCCGCCGGAGGCTTCAAAATCACCAATGTGCCGGAATCATTTAATGCCGAGAAACATACCTATACGGCTATCCTGTCCGGTGGCGGAAAACATTTTCGGTTGTTGGCAAAACCATGCTGGAGAAGACAGGGGGCGGGGCGGGGCAATGTCGAGATGGGCTTTAAGATCCTCGATGCTCCCTGGGAATGGATCGAGTTGACGCTGAACGAGATCCCGGAGTTCGATTACGAGGACAACTTCGGTTTTCAGGCGTAGTTTGAATAACGCAACTTCCCCTCCCTTGACGGGAGGGGATTGAG
>CAYTVF010000004.1:41000-52934 GCA_964441345.1 uncultured Desulfopila sp.
CCCCCACCCCCTACCCCCTCCCGCAAGGGGCGGGGGATTCTTGCCGGCACACCCTTGGAGGGGGGAAACGGCTCCTAAAGCGTCAGGTTGATCAGGCAATGGGCGTAAATCCCTTGCGGATCATCGAGGAGCAGGTAGCTTTCCAGGCGGGATGTGAGGGTTTTCTTCAATCTGTCGATAACAGGATGATGTATTCCCCGGTTCGATGCCATCGATGGCAGTTTTGCTGCAATCAACTGGAGAAACTGGTCCTTCATCGATTCGGGTGGAGTGATATATTCGGTATCGTAGTCTTTGACACCGGCCAGGCCGGCGGCCGCCTCAATGGCGTCAGCCAGGGAGCCGAGCTTATCGACAAGGCCGAAGGCCTGCGCGGTTTTACCGTCATAGACCCTGCCTTCGGCGAGTTCTCCGACCCGTTTCTTTGCGATATTTCTGCCATCGGCGACGATCTGCAGAAATTGGTCATAGTTGCTGGCAATCGCCTGTTGGATGACCCCCTTCAGTTGATCCGGCAATGGCTGGGTGAGGTCAAGACCGGAGGCCAGCGGGGTGGTTCCCGTACCATCGTTATAGATGCCGACCGACGCCAACGTTTTCTCGAAGGTCGGGATGGCACCGAAAATTCCGATGGATCCGGTTATAGTCGATTCCGACGCCCAGATTTCATCGGCATCGGCCGCAATCCAGTAGCCGCCGGATGCGGCCACCGTGCCCATGGAGACCACCACCGGCTTGCCTTTTTTCTTCAGTTCAAGCAGTTCCTGGCGAATAATTTCCGAGGCAAAGGCCGATCCCCCACCCGAATTGATGCGGAGGACCACCGCTTTAACCTTCTTGTTTTCCCTCGCTTTTCTGATGAGTGCGGCGAGGGAATCCCCGCCGATAATACCCGGCGGCTGTTTTCCCGGAAGAATGTTGCCTTCGGCGATGATAAGTCCGATTTTATCGTTCTCCGAAGTGTCCTGGCTGAATGAGGGTTGGATGGTTTCGTAGTAGTCGATGGATGATACCGTATGCAGCTTTTCTTCCGTCGTTTTGGTCAGCGAGGTAAGATAGGCGGTGATCTGCGGCCTGGTCCATATCTGATCGACCAGGCCCGATTTGAGGGCAAGCTGGGCGGTATTGCCTTTGGTTGCGGCAAGGGCGGCAGCGGTATTGACCGTGTAGTTCTCGATCGTTTCTTTGGGAATATTTCGTTGCGACTGGATGTCATCCGTATAGACCTGCCACAGTGCGGCAAGCCATGTCTGGTTCTGCTGGCGATCCTCCGGCGACATATTGTCCCGGGTGAAGGGTTCCAGTGCCGATTTATAGGTGCCAACCTTGAAGATATTGTAGGTGACGGAAAGTTTTTCGAGCGCTTCCCGGAAGTAGAGGCGGTAGACGCCGAAACCGTGGATATCGACACCGCCCATCGGGTTGACGATGATCTTGTCGGCATATGCGGCGAGGTAATATTGCGATTGGCTGTAATAGTCTTCGGCCGCGACGATAGGTTTGCCGGAACTTTTAAACTCTTCAAGTGCCTGGCCGATGGTCTGCAGCTGGTTCAGCCCGGCATTGTCCATGTGTTTCAAATTGAGGAGCAGCACCGCTATGCGGTCATCTGAAGCGGCAACTTCAATGACATCGAGGATATCCTGCAGGACGGTTTCCGGATCGGGGTTTTCCGGATCGACCGAACCGCCAAGATATTTTTCAACCATACTGAGGATTTTTCGTTCCTCGACGATGTTCCCGGAGATATCGAGCCGGAGAATGGAGTTTGGTGGGATTTGGACAATTTCACCGGGGATCAGGCTGCCCAGGATGGCAATAAGAATGACCAGCAGGAGTATATTGAAAAGCGTATTCCTGACGGTTGCGAAAATTTTGCCGGTGTATTTAAAGATATTGAAGATGGCGAGAAAGAGGTCTTTCATGGTGTTTTTGAGTCGATGTCCGGTGAGATGAAAGTAGAAAATTCGTTGGCGTAAAGATAACCATATTATCCGTACTATACAATGGTACTATACAACGGGTCTGGAGTTTATACCGGTCATAAAGGGGAGTTTCAACTGCCGGGGAATGCTTTTTTCCCCATCCGCAAGTTTCGCTACCGATAACCCGAGAAGACGGATTTTTCTGCTGCCGGCAGCGGTGGCGTGAAGGAGGGTGGGCAGCAGGGGGAGAATGTCGTCGGTGGAAAAGAGCGGGATTTTAACGGTCAATGACCGGGTAATTGTAATAAAATCAAGGTATCGAACTTTGAGCGTGAGAGTGTACCCGCCTATCCGTTTTCTCTTCAGAGAATTACCGAGCTCCTCGGCGAGGCCGGTCAGGATGTCATTGATTTTACAGATATCGTCAGTGTCGATGGCAAGGGTCGTTTCGCAACCGATCGATTTACGGATGCGCTGGGGTTCGACCGGGCGATTGTCGATTCCCCGGACGATATCGTGGAAGAATGAGCCGATTTTGCCGAAATGGAGGATCAGGTTGTCTTCCTGCCACTGTCGCAGGTCATACCCTGTGGTTATGCCAAGTTGATGCATCTTTTGTTCGGTTGCCTTGCCCACCCCGTAAAACTTGCGGATCGGCAAAGAGGAGAGAAATTCGAGTGCTTTTCCCGGGGGAATGGTGGCGATACCGTTCGGCTTATTGATATCCGAGGCGACTTTTGCCAGGAATTTATTAAAAGAGATACCTGCCGAGGCAGTCAATTGCAGTTCCCGGAATATCTGACGGCGGATTTTGTCGGCAAGGATGGTTGCGGAAGGATTATTGTCGTTGTTGATCGTCACATCGAGAAACGCCTCGTCCAGCGAAAGAGGCTCGACCAGCGGTGTATATTGCCGGAATATTTCCATAATCTTTAAGGAAATCTCTTTGTACCTGCTCATTCGCGGCTGGGTGAAGATGGCATGGGGGCACAGCCTCGCGGCCTGTGCGGAGGGCATTGCCGAATGAATGCCAAAATGGCGAGCCTCATAGGAGCAGGCCGCCACCACGCCACGGCTCTGCGGGCTGCCTCCCACTATGAGTGGCTTGCCTCTGAACGAGGGATTGTCCTTTTGTTCGATGGAGGCAAAAAAGGCATCCATATCGATATGAATTATTTTCCGTTTACTGTACATCTGCCAGGCGGGGGGAGCAGGACTCCTCCGGTAACGGTCACCATGGGGCGAAACCCTCTTGGGAAAACGGGTATTCGAACCAGAGCGCAGTGTATTACGTAGTGTATTAAATTCAAAATGTGGGTAGAATCGCGAAAATTGTCCAGCCGGAATCCGGTGCAAGAAAATAGTACAGAGCTGATCAAAAAACAAAAAACAAAATATACAATACAAAATACCCATTTTTAAAATAATGAACCATGAATAAGAAACAGATAATCGCATCGAGTGTTCTCTTCGAGGGACTTCCTCCGCAACAGATTGAAGATCTCAGCAATCTGGCCGTCGAAAAATCGTATCAGCGTGGCGAGACCATTTTTTTTGAGGGGGATAAAGGAATCGGATTTTATATGGTCGGCGAGGGCAAGGTAAAAATCTTCAAGGTGTCGCCCGCCGGAAAAGAACATATTCTCCATATTTTCGGTGAAGGCGAACCATTCGGCGAGGTGCCGGTGTTTCACGGCCAGCCCTTCCCGGCAACGGCCGAAGCCCTGATGAAAACCAGAACTATTTTTTTCCCCCGCGACCGATTTGTGCTTCTGGTGGAGGCCAACCCTTCCATCGCTTTGAATATGCTCGCCGTGCTTTCCATGCGACTGCGCAGGTTTGCCAGCCAGATCGAGAGCCTTTCGCTCAAGGAGGTTCCCGCCCGTCTTGCCAATTACCTGCTGTACCTGAGCAAGGAGCAGGGGGATCGGGACGAGGTGCTGCTGGATATCTCAAAAGGGCAGCTTGCCAGCCTGCTCGGCACCATTCCCGAGACCTTGTCGAGAATATTTGCCAAGATGAGCGAAGAAGGACTTATCCGGGTAGAGGGACGCAGTATCCGACTGCTCGATAAAAGAGCATTAATGGCAAAGGAATAATTTGTAATTTGAAGAACCTCTGCGGAACCACCAACAAAACTGCCTGGAGAGAGCAATGCCAACGGTGACAAGTCAGCCGCTGATCTCGGTAATTATTCCTGCCTACAATCATGAGAGATTTATCGGTGCAGCCGTCGACAGCGTGCTGCAGCAGACGGTAGCGGATCTTGAGCTGATAGTCATCGACGATGGTTCGACCGACACTACCGGCGCGATTGTCAAAGGATATACCGATTCCCGTCTTACCTACTATTTCCAGGAGAATAAAGACGCGTATAACACCATCAACCGCGGACTTTCTTTAGCAAAGGGTCAATATATCGCCATTCTTAACTCGGACGATGCGTACACCCTCGATCGCTTTGAAAAGCTGCTGCAATACGGACGGCAAACCAATGCGGAATGCATGTTCTCGGATGTTGTCCCTATTTCCGACACGGGCGAGGTTTTTTGCGATCCGGACTTCGGCTGGAATAGGTGGCATTTGAAAAATCGCCAGTATTATTACGCATGTGGAGATATATACAGGGCATTTCTCAAGGGCAATTTCATGGTGACCACCTCGAACCTGTTTATGACGGCAAAAGCCATGCGAACCGTCGGCAATTTCTGTTCTCTGAGGTATCTCCACGATTATGATTATATTTTTCGGATGATGCTTGCTTTTCCCGGCGGTGTACAGTATCTCGACAACGAAAAGCTGCTTTACTATCGTATCCACTCGGGGAATACCCTCGGCGAGGCCGCCATCATCGGCAGAGAGCAGGATCAGGCCCTGATCATGAAATATATGGCGGCCAGAATGCCCGAGGAGTTGCGTAACTACATTGCCGCCGGGGCCGAACGATTGATCGAGCTTGGCAATGAACTCCATGAGGTGCGCATGGTCCTGGCCCCGGAGAAGCCCCATGGGGTAAGACCCGCCATGAAAACACTGGCATACAGCCTGAAGAGCTGGATGAAGAAAAAAATCCATTGATAGTAATCCCGCCTCTGCCATCGACCATCATCACATCATTATGAATTTCACGACATACTACTCACTGGACTCCCTCATCAAGGCAGGGAAGAAAAGAGTTCGGAACAAAGAAGCAGTTTCGTTCGATATTTTCGATACCCTGCTGGTGCGGCGGATACATGATCCCGACCTGGTCAAACTGCCGGTCGCAAGGTATATCGCAGGTCTCGCCGCAGCCCGCGGCCGCAACTGGAACTGGCGCAAAGTCCAGAGCCGGCGGGACGCCATCGAGCAGCATCATCGGGCGACAACCGGCTTGACGTTTACCGACCATGAAGCATGTTATCCGGCCTTCATGCGGGAATTGCTGGAGGAGGTTTTCCAGGATCGTTATGACGATTCGCTGCTCGAAAAGGTGACTGAGCACGAGTTTTTCATGGAAAACAGCATGCTGGTGCCGAGAAAGATGCTGGTCGACTGGTTCGGCGAACTCGCCGCCGACGGCAAACGGATCTTTCTCATTTCCGATATGTATCTCCCTTCCTCCCATTTGCAGCAACTGGTAGAACATGCCGGCGTGCTTGACCTGGTCGAGGCTGTGATCTCGTCGGCGGATACGTTTTTGGCGAAGGCGTCCGGCAAAGCCTATCCGATGATCGCCGAGAAATACTCGATCAAACCGGAAGGGTGGCTGCACATCGGCGATAATCCGTTTTCCGACGGTCTGCGCGCCGGAGAAGCAGGGCTTGAAGCGATGATAATTCACGATCCGGGCGAGGATCAGCGGAAGTCCATCGTCAAAAGATACTACAACTACAGTGACGGCAAGCCATTCTGGCGGGGAAGGGCGCTGCAGCAGCTGATGGCGCCCCTCGAAGGGGAAAATCTGCCGTGTTCGTCGTTATATACTGAAGGATACAATTTTCTCGGGCCGTTGATCGGCATGTTTGTCCAGCGGATAGCCGAACTTTGCCGGAAAAACAAGATTACCAAGGTGTTTTTCCTTTCCCGGGAAGGGTGGACATTCAAGCGATACTGGGAAAAGGCGACCCCTTTTTTATTTCCCGGGGGAAACCTGCCGGAGGTGGAGTATCTGTATGTCAGCAGGATGGCCCTGGCCGGGGCGTCCTGTGCCTATCAGGGTTTGACCAAAACCAATGCCGACATTGCCTTTCTGCCCGCCGGCAACCGTGACTTTCGCGATGTATGTCGGATATTCAGCCTGATCCCCGAGAGTTTTGCCGGCCATCTGGCGGGCTACGGTCTCACCGCCGATACCTGCCTGAGCCTAGTCCATGAAGGGTATGATCCGGAAAACAGGAAGCGTTTCGATGCATTGCTGGAAGATGACGCCTTTCAGGCGGAGGTCAGGAGACAGACCATGGATGCCAATCGGGCCATGCAGCTCTATTTCGAGCAGGCCGGGCTGTTCGCTCACCGGAATGTTGCGCTGGTCGATATCGGCTGGCTGGGGACCATTCAGCGGTTTCTTTTCGAATCGATCGCCCACCGGACCGACTGTCCATATTGTTTCGGATTTCTGTTCGGCGCCACCCGGGGCATCCCCTATCCGGAAAGCGACCGCAATAAGATTTTCGGGATAATGTATGATCGCAATCGCTTTGATCTGGCGGCCAGCACCCTGTTTTATGCCCAGGATATCTTTGAAGAGGCCTGCCGTGCGCCCCATCCGACCTTAAACGGGTATAAGCTCACCGATAATCTCACCGCCGACGGCTACGAGCTGGAATTCAGAAAAACCGACGACGAAATCGGCAAGGCGGAGCTGCACCAGGATAATTATTTCGCCCCGCTGCAACAGGCGATAATCGATTCCGCCCCAAGATTCGGCGCCGCCGCCGCACTGTTGGGGTACTCGTTCGACGATTGGAAGCCCTGGATCAATTACCTCCTGGTCAGCAAGCTGGCGTTCCCGCGGGCGAAAGAGGTGGCGAGCATCAAGCATCGCCATCATCTCGATGATTTTCACGGCAGCAAAAAGCCCAAGGCCGATTTCGGCAGAGGGATTAAGCAGCTTTGGGACCAATCGCAACTGCAGTTAAGATTTAACCCACTGTTGCGGATGAAACACTTTTTCGGTCACTTGCGGGGGAGAATTAACGAATGAGCACTGTCCACAATTCACGGTATGATCTGGGCGGGATTGAAATCTCCCGTTTGATAAAGACCGTTATTTTCAGCAAGATCATGCCCATGGGCAATTTCCGCGGTGGGCCGGGCGGGCGATGCCTGGTGGTTTTGGCTCTGTTGCACTACCTTGGGTACCCTGTCTACCGGATACTTGCCCAATACGGCCATCGCCTGCGGTTTCTCAAGCGTTTTGCGGCGAAGCTCAAGGGATAGCATTGCTGCGCATTTTCAGCGTTTGTTGGGGATAACGATAATTCGCTTCCCGTTCGGATGAAGTTTAAAAGTCCTGCTTGATACGGTTTTTTCAAGTGTCATGGTGCAGTTGCCGATTTGAATTCTGGTTGCGGCAAAAATGGTTCCCTTGACATCGATCTTGATTTTTTCAATTGGAATTCCCCCGCCACTGTTTGGCGCCTGACCCGGCGGCAGTTGTTCGTTTTCCGGCCCGCCGGCCCTTGAATAGAGCTCTGTGCCCGGGATCATGTTGACCCGTAACAGGAGGAGTTTGGTTTCTGCCAGTTCCTTCTCCATATTTTTGACTTTTTTCGAAGTTGAGCTGCCGTGGTAGAGCTGCAGCCACTGAATGATGGCTTCTTGTTGTTCGACCACTTTTGCTTTCAGGCTGTCAAAATGGGTCAGTCGTTCGGCAATTACGCCGGCGGCAATAAGGGCGGGGCGGCATTGTTCCGATCCTACGTTGCCGAGGACGATATTGCCTTCGGCGATAATGTTGCCACCCATAATTATGCTCGATTGATGGAAGCAGATATCGGCGCCTGCGGTAATGTTGCTGTAATATGATTGCTTGCGAACGACTGCAATTCCGCCGCATTTCAGGGTGCCTTGTTCAATGAAATTGATATCCGCATCGCCGTTTGCCTCGAGGCAGCTGTTTTTGCCGGTAATGCCGCCCTTGACGACGACATTACCCTGACAGGAGATTTTAGCCGACATAACCTCGCCGGTTATTACTATATCGCCGGCGGCAGTGACCTTGAATCCCGGCTGCATGTTGCCGTTGACGGTGACACAGTTCATGCTCTCGATATTGCCGGTGGTGTAATCGATGTTGCCTCTGATTGTCTGTTGGGCACAAACCTTGATAACGTTGTCATTAACAATAGAAAGCACCCCGTCCTTGGCGGCCTTCACCTCCATTGTTTCCCTGGAGAATTTGACATCGTTGAGCAGTTGGATCTTGATGTCTTTGCCTTGCGGCGCAGGAGTCTCTTCCCCGTAGATATCGATTCCAGGTTTTCCCTGGACCGGTGGAATTTTGGTGGCAATACACTGTCCGGCTTTAACCCCGACCATTATTCGTCTTTCCCGGAAATCGATCGAGCCGTCTTCGAGTACTTTCCCGGCAATAGGTCCTATTTCCAAGTCATATCGCAGATAGGCGTCGGTACTCCTGCCGACCTGCTGACCGCGGGCGATGGTGATATGTTTGAACTCCTTCACGCCGGATTGGATAAATTCCTTAGCGTCTTCAATGGCGTCTTTATCTATGCCGAACACTATTTTTTGTTCGGTAATAAGCGCTTCGAGATCTTCCTGTTGCAGGGAACGACCCGCTTCCAGCGGCGGATGGATGGCAAGGCCAACCTGCATGTTGTCGGGCGAAATTTTCAGCAACGGTTCGATCGAGACGACGGTAACCAACTCGGAAACATCCTTGCGTCGAATTTTTTGGACCTTCGGATAACCCGGGACTGTTGCCACAATCCCATCATCGTCAGCTGCGAGCTGGGCGTAATCGCCGGGTTCAAGCGGTGTTTTTTCGTAACCTTTGGCAGCAGACCTATGGAAATTGGGGAAATTGGCGAGAAGCTGGCCCCCTTTCACAAACTCGGTAACCGGAATCTTGTCGGTAGTGTAATCCTCACCAATTTTCATGAGACTCGTGACAAAGTGAAAAGTTGGTTCAAGAAATTTTTTCTTATCCTGTCCCTCACCTCGAGGCTGTCCGTTCATATCGTTTTCTCCATGGGTAAAAGAGATTCTTGTTCTTGCAGAGCCACCGTAGACCAATCATATCATATTGCATTCATGACATTAAATATTTTTTAATGTTTGCATTTTTTGAGTACACTCGTATTATGCGCCGATGAATAGACAGACGAAAGCATATATATACGCCTTGATCACTGTCGGCCTGTGGTCGACGATTGCCAGTGCCAGTAAACTCACCCTGCGCCATCTCAGTCCGGCGGAACTGCTGCTGTATGCCGCCTGCGTTTCCTCCGTCGTCCTTTTCCTGGTTATCGTCGTCCAGAAAAAACATCGCATTCTCACTCGGTTAACCCGTAAAGACTGGCTGACGTCAGTCCAGTTTGGCCTGCTTAACCCGTTTTTATATTATCTTATTCTCTTCCAGGCGTACGACCTGCTGCCGGCCCAGCAGGCCCAAATCATCAATTATACATGGGCGATAACCCTGTCGCTGTTATCGATCCCCCTGCTTGGTCAGAGGGTGGCGGGCATGCAGTGGCTGGCCATCGGGGTGAGTTATGCCGGTGTGCTGGTCATTGCCACGCGCGGGGATCTGTTGTCGATGCACTTTGAAAATCCGCGCGGGGTGGGATTGGCCCTTTTGTCGACCGTCCTCTGGGCACTCTACTGGATACTGAATACCAAGGATACACGTGATCCGGTTGTCGGTCTGTTTCTTAATTTTGTTTGCGCTCTGCCATTTGTGGCCGGATATGTGTGGTGGACGGAGGGGATCCGGCCCATTGCTTTGGTCGGTCTGGCCGGGGCTGCCTATATTGGATTTTTTGAGATGGGCGTGGCTTTTGTTCTTTGGCTTATGGCACTCAAGCTCACTGATAATACGGCGAAAATAGCCAACCTTATCTTTATTGCCCCTTTTGCCTCGCTGTTTTTCATTCATTTTCTGGTAGGGGAGGAGATACATGGTTCCACCCTTATCGGTCTTGCGCTGGTATTAGGTGGATTGGCGATTCAGTCCTTTTGCCCGCGGGTGAAAGGAAATGTTGAAAATCTGCCAGGCGATTCGTGAGGACGATTCGTGAGGGCGGTTTCCAGGGTTCCGCGCACGGAATTCCGCCATCACGAATTTTTCTGTTGAAGGGGTTGTCAGACGGCAGCTGCTATTTCTGCTCGGACTTCAATACCGCGAGGAAGGCAGTCTGCGGGATGTCGACATTGCCGACGGTTTTCATCCTTTTCTTGCCTGCTTTCTGTTTTTCCAGGAGCTTGCGTTTCCGTGAAATATCCCCGCCGTAACACTTGGCGGTGACATCTTTTCTCAGGGCGGAAATGGTAGTCCTGG
Organism: uncultured Desulfopila sp.; assembly: GCA_964441345.1. Taxonomy (GTDB): domain Bacteria; phylum Desulfobacterota; class Desulfobulbia; order Desulfobulbales; family Desulfocapsaceae; genus Desulforhopalus_A. Next base: position 51,429 of record CAYTVF010000004.1, read on the forward strand.
CGATGATCGTTCCGCCGATGGCCGCCTGGATGGCGATCTTGAACATCTGTCTCGGGATCTCCTCCTTGAGCATTTCGCAGGCATGGAGTCCCCTCGCCCGTGCGGTGTCGCGGTGGACCAGCTGTGAAAGGGCATCGACAATTTCGCCGTTGACCAGAATGTCGACCTTGACCAGATCACTCTTCCGGTAATCGAGCATTTCATAGTCGAAGGAACCGTAGCCCTGGGTCACCGATTTCAACCGGTCGTAGAAATCGTAGATAACTTCCGCCAGAGGCAGTTCGCATTGAAATTCGATTCTGCCGGGAGTAGGGTAGTGAAAGCTGGTATTTTCCCCCCGTCGCTCCATGCAGAGGGTCATCACCACGCCCATGTATTTTTCCGGCATGAGAATCGTCGCCTTGATGAAGGGTTCTTCGATCTTGGCAATATGGGCCGGATTGGGGAAATGAGCGGGATTGTCGACATGCTTGACGGTACCGTCGGCAAGATGGAAGATGTACTGCACCGAGGGGACCGTGAGGATCAGGGAAATATCGAACTCACGTTCGAGTCTTTCCTGAATCACTTCCAGGTGGAGAAGCCCGAGAAAACCGCAGCGGAAGCCAAAACCCAGAGCCACCGATGAATCCTTTTCAAAGGTGAGGGCGGCATCGTTCAGTTTGAGTTTTTCGAGAGCGGTTGCTAGATCTTCATATTCATCGGTACTGATCGGGTAGATCGATGAGAAGACAACCTGTTGAACCTCCCTGAAACCGGGAAGCGGCAAAGCGGCAGGATCATCCCGCAGGGTTATGGTGTCGCCGGGTCGGGTATCCTGGACGGTTTTTATGCCGGCGAGGATATATCCAACCTGGCCGGCCGACAGTTGCTTTTGCGGTTCTTTATGCAGCCTGAAAATTCCTACTTCCTCCACTTTGTATTCCCGGCCGTTCGACATGAAACGCATGATATCGCCTTGTTTCACTCTTCCGTTCATGATTCTTACGGAAATGAGGGTTCCCCGGAACGAATCGTAATTGGCGTCAAAGATAAGAGCCTGCAGCGGAGCATCGGGATCCCCTTGCGGTGGCGGTAAATGTTTAACTATGGTTTCAAAGAGTTCGGGGATGCCGGTACCGAGTTTTGCCGAGCAGAACTGGACGAGGGTGCTGTCCAGGCCGAGATCCTCTTCGATTTGTAAGGCAATTTTTTCCGGTTCGGCGGAAGGGAGATCGATCTTATTGATCACCGGTATGATTTCAAGATCGTTTTCCATGGCGAGGTACAGGTTGGCCAAGGTCTGTGCCTCGACTCCCTGGGCGGCATCGATGAGGAGCAATGCTCCTTCACAGGAACTGAGGGCGCGGGATACCTCGTAGCTGAAATCGACATGTCCGGGTGTATCGACCAGGTTTAGGGAATACGATTGGCCATCTTTTGCAGTGTAGGGCAGGCAGATGGTCTGGCTCTTGATGGTGATCCCCCGTTCCCTTTCAATGTCCATGGAATCGAGTAACTGATCCT
>CAYTVF010000005.1:0-51036 GCA_964441345.1 uncultured Desulfopila sp.
GAGTATCGAACAAAAGACGAGTTGGCCCGGCGCACTGCTTGATCCGGGCAATCTGCTGATGGTGGTATATATCTCGGTGCTGGTTTGCTTTCTGCTGCTCGGCGGCCTGGCGGACAGTGCCGGGGCGGTGAGCGAAGACACCGGTGGGGTTCAACCCGGAGAGGTGCGCCGGGGCGAACTGCTGGTTGCCATGGAGAACGGCCGGTTGCAGCCCGCGCCGCTGTTATCCCAGCAGGTGAACATCAAAGTCAGCGGGATCGTGGCGAGGGTTGCGGTCGAACAGCACTTCGTCAACACCGGTGAGAGCTGGATTGAGGCGGTGTATGTCTTTCCGCTGCCGGACGAAAGCAGCGTCGATCATCTCCGGCTGCGGGTCGGGGAGAGGATCCTTGAAGGGCGGATCATGGAGAAGGAGGAAGCCGAAAGGACCCATGAGCAAGCCAAAAACGAAGGACGCAAAAGTTCCCTGCTCGTTCAGAATCGGGCCAATATCTTTACCACCCGGGTGGCCAATATCGGCCCCGGCGAAGAGGTGACCGTCGAAATCGAATACCAGCAGACCGTTGGCTTTGCCGACGGGGTTTTTTCGCTGCGTTTCCCCATGGTTGTCGGACCACGCTATATCCCCGGCCAATCTCCGGCGGAAGGGGCGGAGCAGCCGGTATCTGTCAATGCAACCGGGTGGGCCAAAAACACCGATCAGGTGCCAGACGCCTCGCAGATCACTCCGCCGGTCGACCTTGCCGGACAGACGACCATTCCGGTCGATATGACCGTCGATCTGGCGGCCGGTATCCCGCTCGCCCGGATCGATTCCCTCTATCACGGGATTGTCTCCAAGGTGGTCGGCGAAGGCCATTATGCCATCCGACTAACCGGCGAAATAAAGGCTGACCGGGATTTTGTTTTGGAATGGCAACCGGCCCAAACGGGCGATGCCCAGGCGGCGCTTTTCGCCGAGACCCTCGGCAACGACCAGTATCTGCTGCTGATGCTCATGCCGCCGCAGACGATGGCGGAAAGTCCGGTTCCGCGGGAAGTGGTCTTTATCCTGGATGTGTCCGGTTCGATGGCGGGCACCTCCATTCTGCAGGCGAAAGCGGCAATCGCCCATCGACCAGCTCAAGGCCGATGGCGGCACAGAGATGAAAGACGCCCTGTTGCTGGCTCTGGACGGTTCCCATCATCACAGTCGGCTGCGTCAGGTGGTATTTCTGACGGACGGGGCGGTGGGCAACGAGGACGCCCTCCTCAACCTCATCGCCAAACGGCTGGGCGATTCGCGGCTTTTCACCGTTGGTATCGGTTCAGCTCCCAACTCCTATTTCATGACGCGGGCGGCTACCATGGGCCGGGGAACATTTGCCTATATCGGGGCGGATACCGAAGTAAAAGAACAGATGGCGAATCTCTTTGCCAAGCTCGAAAACCCGGTTATTGCCGATCTGAGGCTTGAGCTGGCGGGCAGTGAGCTGGACGTGGAAGCCTATCCGTCGCCATTGCCGGATCTGTATCTCGGCGAACCGTTGGTGCTGGCGGTCAGGACCGGCTGGGAGAATGGCACCCTGCGTCTCACCGGCACCCGGCTTGGTAAGCCCTGGGAGACCGTGGTCGATACTGCAACCTATGGCCCGCGCGAGGGCATCGGCGGGCTGTGGGCGAGGAAGAAAATTCGTTCGCAGATGGAGGCTCTGGCCCTGGGGGCCGATCCGGCCAAGGTCCGCGAGGTGGTGGTGCAGACCGCTCTTGGCCATCATCTGGTCAGTAAGTACACGAGTCTGGTTGCGGTAGACAGCCAGATCAGCAGACCTCAGGAGGAAAAGGCGGTGCAGGCGGCCGTAAAGTGTGGTGAAGGCCTGGCCCTGGGCCGACACCTGGCCGGTCGGCAGATTGCAGGCCGCCCGGCCAGGCGTCGATCTCATCGTCCTGGCGGGGGAGAGCGGCGAGGTTCTGGCCTTCGGTCCCGGCCATCTCCCCCGCAGCAGCCCGCCCGGCAACGAGGGGCACTGCATTCTCGCCGGTCACCGGGATACCAGTTTTGCTTTTCTGCGCGATCTCAGGGCGGGCGATCTGCTGGTGTTGCAGGGCAAGAGTGGGGAACGAACCTACCGGGTGCAAACCACCGTGGTGGCGAAGGCCGAAGAGCTCTATCTGGACGGCGAAGCGGCGGGGCTCCTGACCCTTATCACCTGTTTCCCCTTTGCCGCCGTCACGCCGGGGACGCCTCTTCGTTACGTGGTTACGGCGGTAAGTGTTGCCGGCGGGAGCAGTTCGCGGTGATAGCGCAGCCGTGCTTTTTATTCCAAAAAACCGAGAATCGTGGTAGGAAACGAGCAATAAAGGTCAACAGATCCGGGCAATGCATCCGGGTACGAAACATACCATGGTCCAGGTGGAGATACTGTGCAAGATAATAAAATTACCAAGACGCTGGTGTCTGAAGAAGAAATAAGGGCGACAGTGCAGCGCCTCGGCGCGGAGGTCACCGCTCATTACCAGAGGCTTGAGAAGGAATTGATGGTCATCGGCCTGTTGCGCGGGTCGTTTATCTTCATGGCCGATCTGGTGCGGCAGATCAAGGTGCCGCTGGTGGTCGATTTCATGACCCTGTCAAGCTATGGCGACGGTACCGTGAGCAGCGGCGATATAAAGGTCGTTATGGACCTCGACTCGTCCATCGAGGATCGCGATGTGCTGCTGGTCGAAGACATTGTCGATACCGGCCGGACCTTCAGCAAGGTGATCCGGATGCTGCAAAACCGCAATCCGCGCTCGCTTTCGACCTGCACTTTCCTCAACAAGCCGCTGGCGCGGCAGGTCGATATCCGGATAGATTTCTGCGGTGTGAATATTCCGAACGAGTTTGCCGTCGGCTACGGCCTCGATTATGCGCAAGGGTATCGCAATCTCCCCTATGTCGGTGTCCTGCAGCCGGATTGACCGATACCCCGCGCTTTCCGGACCGTGCTACTTTCTGTCCCGGTACGATTTCAACAGGGCAACCGTTCCTTCCCGGACGAGTTTTCGGCACTCGGTCATCTGCTGCTCTTCGCCGAATCGCTCGCGCAGGACCCCGCAATTGCTGGTGCCGTGGCTGTCGACAAACTGCTTTATTGATTTAGAAAATGGTGCTCGCCGCTGCTGCACCGTTTCATGGAGATTGCCATAAACCGGATCCATTGAAAGGATTGCGGTTACATGCAGCCGATTTGACAACGCCTGAGAATACTGCTTTAAATTATACAACGACAAAAAACGACAACTCTTCAAAGGGGCGTTGCGCATGAAAAATCATGTCTGGCGACCGCTGTTCGTTGTGCTCGGTCTCGTTGCAGTTCTTCTTGTGGCGAGGGTGTTCGTTGTTCCGAAGGATTTCGGTATTCAGGATCGGGGCTATATGTACGGCTTCCACCGGCTGGGCAACGAACAGGAGTGGCAGAATTTTCCTGCCAAGTACCAATCGAACGCCTCCTGCAATGACTGCCATGAGGAGGAGTTCGCGGCCAATCAGCTCGCCCGGCACAAGATGATTCCCTGTGAAAACTGCCATGGCGCGGCTCTCGGCCATCCCGAAAATCCGGAAAAGCTGGCCATCGACCGCAGCCGCGAACTCTGTATCCGGTGCCACGCCGGGCTCTTCACCCCTACCAGCGCTCGCAGCGCCATTCCCGGTATCGATGCCGCCGCGCATAACCCAGAGATGGTGTGCAGCGAATGCCATAATCCGCACAATCCCGACCTGAAGGGGATGAAACCATGAAGAGACGTGATTTTTTGAAAGATTCTCTCGTCTTCATTGCCGGAGCCGGCGTCTCCCTCTCGGCCCTGGAGTGGCTCGATCCGCAGGAGTTGCTCGCCTCCCGCCCGGCCGTGCGCTGGGCATTCCTGGTGGACACCGGCAAATGTGTCGGCTGCGGCTTCTGCGTCAAGGCGTGCAAGATCGAAAACGACATCCCGCTCGATGCGAACGTCACCCGCACCTGGGTTGAGCGCTACGTCATCAAGAAGAACGGCGACGTCGTGATGGACTCGCCCAAGGGTGCTCTCCACGGTTTTACCAGCAACAAGATCGATCGGAATAAATCGGGACTCTTATCGGTCCCCGACGAAGAAATCGCCAAGGCTTTTTTTGTGCCGAAACTGTGTAACCAATGCGAAAACCCGCCCTGCGTCCAGGTCTGCCCGGTTGGCGCCACCTACCAGGCCGCGGACGGTGTCGTGCTGGTCGACCGCACCTGGTGCATCGGTTGCGGCTACTGCATCATGGCTTGCCCGTACGGCGTGCGTTTCTTCCATCCCACGGTGAAGGTCGCCGAGAAATGCAACTTCTGCTACCACCGCATTACCCACGGCAAGCAGCCCGCCTGCGTTCAGGCCTGCCCCTTCGGCGCCCGGCTGATCGGCAACCTGAAGGATCCAGGCGATCCGGTCGCCAAGGCCATCCTCAGCCAGCGGGTCGGCGTGCTGCGCGACGAGTACGGCACCAAACCCCATGTCTTCTACATCGGTCTTTCCAAGGAGGTGCGCTAGCCATGATCGAGCATCTGGCCGAATTGGCCGTTCACGGAGAGACCTGGACGATAAAGGATCTTTTTGTCCTGCCCAACGAATACGTCTACTGGTCGATCCAGATCGTCCTCTATCCCTACATGACCGGTCTGGTCGCCGGGGCCTTTGTCCTCTCCTCCCTCTATCATGTCTTCGGGGTGGAGAAGCTCAAAGAGATCGCCCGGTTTGCCCTGGTCTTCTCCTTTGCCCTGCTGCCGGCGGCCCTGCTGCCGCTGATGCTCCACCTGCAGCAGCCGCAACGCGGGATCTACGTGATGCTGACGCCCCACTTCACCTCGGCGATTTCGGCCTTCGGCATCGTCTTCACAACCTACGCCTGCATCGTCGGGGCGGAGATCTGGTTCGTCTACCGAAGGTTTATCGTCGAATCGATTCTGCGCCTGGAGAGCAAGACCCTCCGCGGCGGCATCGATGCTCTGCTGTTGCTGATTTACCGGCTCCTCTCCCTGGGAAGCCGTGACCTCGGCGAAAAGGCGCTTCATGCCGATCACCTGGCAGTCAGATTCCTGGCGGGGCTCGGCATCCCTGTCGCCTGTTTTCTGCACGGCTATGCCGGCTTCATCTTCGGTTCGGTCAAGGCCAACGCCTTGTGGATGACCCCTCTGATGCCGGTAATCTTCATCTGTTCGGCAATCGTCTCGGGGATTGCCCTCTGTATCATCAGCTATGTGATTTTCATGGAAATCCGCAGGTGGGCCGTCGTCCACAATAAAAAGTTCCTGCTGCCGGATTGTCTGGTCGGCAGCACCGACCAGAGCGTCATGCACCTGCGCAGCTTTCAGGACTATGAGGTCAGGATGACGGCCAGGTACCTGTTGATCTTCATGACCCTGGCCATTACCCTGGAACTCCTCGATATTATTTTTCGCGGCTATACGGCGGTCAAGTCGTGGGATATCCTGCGCGACGTCATCTATGAGCACGATTTCGTTAAAATATTTGTACTGCAGTACGGCATCGGCAATCTCCTTCCCTTTTTGATCCTGCTGGTGCTGGGCCTGACCACCCGGCGCGCCTGCTTTGCCTGTATCCTGGTCCTGTTCGGCGTGATGATGATGCGCTGGAACGTTGTTATCGGCGGTCAGGCATTTTCCCTGACCTTCGCAGGCTTCATGACCTACCACCTGCCGATCGTTCCCCGCGATATGGAGAGTTTCAAGGAAGGGCTCGCCGGTTGTCTGATGGTCTTGGGGGCACCGTTCGTCATCTTCTACTTCCTCAACATGGTAATCCCGGCGTTCTGGGAGGACCAAGCCCAATGATCATAACCCACGGGTGATCGGTTCGGCGTCTCTCGTTTTCCCTCGCCGGGGCTTCTGTCTGGCTTTTCGGACTACCGCGGAGCGCACAAGTCATGGCGGTATCGATTTTTCTCCTAAAATAACAATAGGATAACTTTTGCCGGACCTTCTGCGTCCTTCCATCCGGTTTGTCCTGTTCTTCGTACCGTCCCCCATCCCCACGCAATACTTCGCATCATTCCAGGGAGTCTTTCTTCCCGTAATCACACATCAATTATGCAGTCTCATCCGGCTGGCACACAGGTTGCTTATCCATGGCGCAAGGAGCAGGATATTGAGGTCTGCTCAGCCTGAAGTTCAACAGCCGATCGATGACAATTCGCGGTCATTGCCCGGCAGTAATCGTGGAGGCATCATTGGACGACTCCACGCAACAATCAATATTTGGAAGGAAAGAGTTATGCAGTGGACACAAGTTATTAATCCGTTTGCTGGATTATTGTTACCGCCTTATTTATTTACAACCTGTCGGTAAAAACGGGACAATTTGAGATCATTAAAAACTCGCTCGCCTCCATCACCGACGACCGGCGCCTGCAGGCGCTCCTTATCGCCTTTTCTTTCGGTGCATTCCTTGAAGGGGCCGCTGGATTTGGCACACCCGTCGCGATTACCGCGGCGATGCTGACCGGGCTGGGCTTCAATCCCCTCTATGCAGCAGGTGTCTGTCTGATTGCCAATACCGCACCGGTCGCCTTTGGTGCCATCGGCATACCAATCGTCGTTGCCGGTCAGGTTTCCGGTATTCCAGAACTTGCCATCAGCCAGATGGTCGGACGGACCCTGCCGTTTCTGAGCATTCTCATTCCGCTCTATCTGACCATCCTGATGTCCGGTTGGAAAAAGGGTATCGAGGTCTGGCCGGCCTGTCTTGTCTGCGGCGCATCGTTTGCGATTGTCCAGTTCTTGACCGCGAATTATATGGGCCCCCTGCTTCCCGACATCCTGGCCTCGATTGCCTCGATCATCTGTGTGGTTGCGTTTCTGAAGGTATGGCACCCGAAAAAGAGCTGGCATTTCCCGGAGGAAAAGGCCAGCCTGGGCAGGGAACAGCTCCGATACACCGGCGGACAGGTCTTCCGGGCATGGGCACCTTTTATCATTCTCTCCGTCTTTGTCGCAGGCCTGTGGAGTTCCGTCCATCAAGGCTGCCCTCGACAATCTCTTCCTGGTGAAATTTGAGATTGCCGGCTTGCATAATATGATCCTGAAAGGCACAACGCCGATTGGCGCGATATACTCGTTGAACCTGCTCAGTGCAGCCGGAACGGCCATCCTTTTTGCCGGACTTTTCTCAATCCCCGTTATGGGCGCCAGCACCGGCACGGCGATGGCGGTTGCCGGAGATACCGTCAATAAACTGAAATGGCCCATCTTCACCATTGCTCTGATCATCGGCTTCGCCTATATCTTCAACTTCTCCGGGATGGTTGTGACCCTGGGGAACGCCTTCGCCTCCACCGGACCGTTTTTCCCGTTCTTCGCTCCGTTTCTCGGTTGGCTGGGGGTCTTTATGACCGGTTCGGATACCTCGTCGAATGCCTTCTTTTCCAAACTGCATGTGGTTACCGGGCAGCAGATCGGTGTCGATCCGGTTGTTCTGGTTGCCGCCAACACCTCCGGCGGTGTCTGCGGCAAGATGATCTCGCCCCAGTCCATCGCCGTTGCAACTTCCGCCACGAACCTGGTCGGCAAGGAGGGGGATATTTTCCGTTTCACCCTGAAGCATTCGATATTCCTGACGACTATCGTCGGCATCATGGTCACCTTGCAGGCCTATGTGATTAAATGGATAATTCCGGTTTATGAGAAAGCCGCCACGGCAGCTCCTGCGGCAGTGAAGGCCGCGGCCCAGCTGACCGGCGGGCCGAGCTATCTCATCAGCACATTCGCTCTCGCTCTGGTGATAACCGTATTGTCAATGGTCGTCGGCAAAATGATACAGGCAAAGAGGGGTACGGATGAAATCCATTTCCATTAATTAGTAATGCGCGAGTAAAAATCCTCACGCGCCGTCATTCCGGCGGAAGCCGGAATGACGGAAGATGTTGTTATCGGGCTCTTTACGAGTTCATTTGTTGTTGATCTATTCGTTGATCTGGCGGCGGTAGGTGAAGGTATATTTGAAGGTTTTCGGATCGAGCCAATCCAGTGGCTTGCCGCCCACCTCACCATAGGGGTAGCCGAAGGTGTTGAGCGGTGCGCCTGCCTGGCGCGGGTTGAGGATGAGGTCCCGGCCGGTCGCCAGTTTTACCCGATACGAATCCCAGGCGCCCCAGAAGTACTCGCGGTATTCCTTGGTCCTGGCATCCTCCGGCTGGAGATTTTCGGTCAGCATCATCTTGCGGACATCCGCCGGATCGACCGGCACCCAGCCATAGCCGGGCAGGAAAAACTCCGCCCAGCAGTGCTGCCAGGCGGAGATGTCGACAACGGCTTCCTTGCCCTGGCGGATGCCGAAAACCTCGCGGGCCGGGACCCCGGCAGCCCGGCAGAGAGCGACAAAGACCGAGTGGATATCGGTACATTTGCCGCCGGGCGAGACCAGCAGGGCGCAGACGTCGCCGGGGCCGCAGCCCTTCGTCGCCGGATCCCGGTACATGTTTCCACAAATCCAGTCATAGATTGCCCTGGCCTTGGCGAGGACCGTGGTTTTTCCGGCAGTGATCGTGTCGGCCAGCTCCTTCACCGGGCCGTCGATCGGGCCAAGACTGGTCGGAGCAAGGTACAGCGCGTAGTCGGCCGGATCCCAGTCGCCTTCTCTTGCCGGAAAATCCTTTTTCACCACTTCCCGGCGGACGGCATGAAAGCTCAACACCAGTTTGCGGCTGGCGGTGCCTTTGTTCCAGCGGGCATAGAGCATGGGCGTGGAGTAGATCCGGTCGGAATAGACCGCCGACTCAGCATAGTCTCCCGATACGGAGATATCGGTGATCAGCTGGTCGGCATCGGAAACCGGATAGGGCACCCAGAGCTTTGCATCCTGATCCGCGGGGTGGGCGGAAAGGTCGAACTCCATAACTATTGTTCCGGCCGTTTGCGACTGCGCCATGCCGGATATCGGCAGCGCCAGGGCCATCAGTACTCCGACACATAAAAATATTTTTCTCATTACATCTCCTTGCATGAATTTACCAAAAAACCACTCCATTGTAGGGCGAATGTACGACAGATTCGGCCTCAGGTACAATTCATTGTTCCTATCGCTTGGGGGAGATCAATCGGCGATTTCAATAGGAGGCTGGAGATAAGGGCAGCCGGAACGGCTCCTACCCCAGGAGCTGAATGAGGACGGTGCTCAGCCAAGGCAGATAGGTGATGATAATCAGAGTGATGAGCAAAATACCGTTAAATGGCAGGGTTGAACGAAAGAGCTCGGTTATCGGCCGTTCGAACCGGTATGAGGCGAGGAAGAGGTCCATGCCCATTGGTGGAAGGCAGTAGCCAATCTGCAGATTGGTGAGAAAGATGATCCCCAAGTGGATGGGATTGACCCCGTAACCTTCGGCAATCGGCAGGATCAGGGGGACGATCAGGACCAGGGCGGAAAAGATATTGAGCATTGCCCCGACAAGGAGCAAAAAGATGTTCAGCAGCAGCAGAAAAGAGTACTTGTCGTGGATGTATTTTTGAATGAACTCGAAGAGATGGGTCGGAACCTCTTGATCGATCAGGAAGTTGGTGGAGGCCATGGAGGCGGCGAGGATCACCAGAATCCCGCCGAACATCACCATGGACTTGCTCATGACCACGGGCAGCTGTTTCAAGGGGATGTCCCGGTGGACAAGCACTTCCACCGCCAGGGCGTAGAAGGCCGTTACCGCCGCCGCCTCCCCGGGCACGAAGATGCCGCCGTAGATGCCGCCGAGCAGGATGATCGGCAGGGGCAATTCCCAGGCGATGACATGCAGGCCCTGCAGTATTTCTCTGGCGCTGTACGCCGGTCTTGCCGGGCGTGGCGGGCTTTTTTTCAGGGAATAGCCGATGAGCAGGACAAGCATCAGGATACCGGGCAGGATTCCCGCGAGAAAGAGGTGGTCGATTCTTGCTTCGGCAATCACGCCGAAGAGAATAAGCGGTAAACTGGGTGGGAAAAGCAAGCCGAGGCTGCCGCACGAGGTGATGAGTCCCATGGAGAACCGTTCCTGGTATCCCTCCTCAAGGAGTGCCGGCAATAAAAGCCCGCCGAGGGCGAAGATGGTTATCCCGGAAGCCCCGGTGAAGGCGGTGAAAACGGCGCAGACGAGCAGGGTGACGACGGCGAGCCCACCCGGCAGCCAGTCGAAAAAGATCCTGAAGAAGTGGAGTATTCTGATCGGAGTCTTGCCTTCCGAGAGCAGGACGCCGGTAAAAATAAAGAGCGGCAGGGATACCAGCAGCGGGGTATCGGCCAGCCGCGACATTTCGATGATGACGACGGAAATATCGATATCCGCGGAGTAAAAGGAAACCAGTGCCAGAGCACCGAAAACCAGGAAAAGTGGCGACCTGAACAGCGCGAGAACAATGATGATGATTTTCAGGATGTTCATGATGGCTTATGAATTTCTTGTTTGCGCTTGGCGAGGAGGTTTTTGCTCTGCATGACGAACAGCAGGAGATATTTGATGGTCATCAGGCCAAAGGATAAAGGAAAGATCCCGTTCCAGAACCAGAGCGGCAGTGTCAGAGGACCTTCACCGCCGGCTTCGATTTCACCGCGCAGAAAGAGCCATCCCGCCCAGGTCAGTCCTGCCGAAGCCAGGGTGCAGAAGAGATGGGTGAGGAGCGCAAGCCACGGATCGATGGCGGGGGGCAGCCGGTTGGCGGTAAGGTCGAGGGCGATGTGTTTGCCCTGGGAGGTGGCGGAAACCGCGCCCACCAGTCCGCACCATAACACCAGATAACGCAGGAGAGGATCGATCCACAGCAAACCGCTGGAATAAAAGTACCGCAGGAAAATTTGCACACAGGCGAGGACGATCATCGCCGCGAGCATCAGGCCAAGGAGTTTTTCTTCAATACTGTCGAGAAAACCAAGCAGCTTGTTCTTCGGATACAGCTTGTCCGGTCCGGTCAATTTGCTTTCCCTCCGGCGGTTTTACCGCGGTATTCCTTGATCAAGTCCATTGTCCGGTCGTAAATCCCTTTCGACAGGGAGTCGGGAATCAGTCCGTTCACCGCCTCCTCCCTTTTTTCCTGCAACACCCGTAACGATTCGCGGTCGAATTTGATGAATTCCGTACCTCGCTCAAGCATTACCCGGCGTGATTCGATATTGCTTTCCCGGGTTTTCTTCAGCAGCACCGGAAAATGGAGCGCTGCCGCCGCATCGATCGCCTGTTGATGGGGTTCGGGCAGGCTCGCGAATTTTTTACGGTCGAGGGCAAAGACGCCGTAGGCATAACCGTACGGCATATCGATCACATAGCGGGCCTTGGTAAACCATTGCAGGACGATGGAGCCGTACAGGGAATTATACACCGTCTCAATCAGGCCGCTTTGCAGGGATGACAGGACGTCCGGGATTGCCAGCTGGACCGGCGTAATCCCCAGGGCGGACAGATAGGTCTCGGAAATCGGATCCCCGGCCGGACTCCAATTCTTCGATTTTTGCAGGGCCAGAAGAGTATCGATGGATTTTGTCGACATGGCGTAGAGGAAGCCGACCTCGGTCATGGCGATGAACTCCAGCTCCTTTTCCCGAAAGCGTTCCTCGAAGGCGGGCAGCAGTCCTGCCTTGACGAAATCGACCTCTTCATAGGATTCAAGGAGGAAGGGAATGGCCATAACCCTGAAGTCCGGGACGACCGTGGCGATTCCGGTCATGGTGAAGCCGCCGCCGTGCAGTTGGCCGACCCGCATCTTGCGGAACATCGCCTGGTCGTCGCCCATGACTCCGCCGGGATAGACCCGAAATCCGACTTCTCCACCGGTTTTCTCGTCCACCTCTTTGGCAAAGTTCTCGAACTGTTCAATCCAGACCGAACCGGTCGGGGCGAGACTGGCGACCTTGAAGAGATATTTTGGGGCGGCTTGCAGCGGCTGGCAGTGGAGGACGAAAAAGAGCAGGGTGGATAGGATCAGCGTGGATACTCGTTGCATAGGGTCTCCGGGAAAAATACGAAATTATCAGATGGGAAAGCATTACTCTGCGAAATAATTTTCCTCAAGCAGCTTTTTTGCCCTGTTGACGGCTATCCGGTTGCTGAGGCCGAATTGCGGTGCACTCTCCAGCGGGAAGGCAAGAACTTCGGCGAGCAGACTGTCATGAAGCTCTTTGTTCATCGTCATCCTGGCCAGTTTTTCGGCATAGGTGACCTGGGTCAAGAGAAATTTTCGCCCGGAGATAGCGAGGGCGTGGTCGAAGTGTTCGGCGCTGAGATCCGTCCTGCCGCCGAACATCTCCGGTTTGGCGGCGTAGTAGGCGCCGAAAAAGAGATGAATACTGCCTCCCTGGTAGGATGGATCGAGTTCCAGGAGTCTCGCCATGATTTTTTCGATGAAGACCGTATCGGCGATGGCGGCCGGCGAGCCTTTTTGCTGCAGCACCCAGGTAAGCCATCCGGAGGCGCCCCAGAACACCGCGGGCACATCGTTTTTCTTCAGTTGCGCCAGCTGGTGCTCGAATGTCTCGGTATCCGTCGCGCTGCCCAGGGGAAGCAAGGGGTGGAGGAGCTTTCCGCCATAAGATCGAGCTTTCTCGGCGATGGCGGTGATCCGCGCATTGGACCCGCCGCACTCGCCAAGAGCAGTGGCGTAAGCCGTGTAGGATTGGGCGGCGGTCATCAGGAGGTCGCGATTTTCGGGGGAAGAGACGAGCATGCTGTCGAGCATCAGCAGATAGGCCGGGGCGCCTTCACATACCAGCTCAATATCGGTCTGCTGCTGGAGGTTGCCGATAGCCGGTTTGATGACCGTGCTGGTAATCAGGCCGGCACAGGAGGAGAGGCTGCAGCAGAGCAGGAAAAGGAGCGGCAGGGATGAACGGAAAGGAAAAGGTCGTGCAGGCATGCTGATATCCCCTTGGCAGGGCTGGGTTGAAAGATTTTCCAACCAATCAAAATCCATTGTCAAAACCCATTGTCGCTTTTTATCACGACAATGGGCTATGTTATCGACAACAATTACTGTTGTTTTGCTTCAAGGGCCTTGGAGATGGCCTCGTTGGTAACTTCGATGACCTCTTTGGCGGCGGTAACCACCTCTTTCATCGACTCAACTACGTCCTTTTGCGGAGCCTCTGCCTGGGCCTGCGGTTGTGCTTCAGCCGGTTGCTCGGCAGCCTGCACGGGCTGCTCAGCCTGCGGTGTCTGTTTGCCGGTATCGATCGCCTGGACTGCCGCCCCTTGGGTCGCCTTCAGCATTTCCTCGGTGGCAATGACCATCTGCCTGGTTACCAGGACCATGTCATTGGTGGCTTCCACCATTTTCTTCATGGCGGCCGTAAGCTCATCCTGGGAGGTGGCCGGCGCTGCCTGCTGCTGCGGCTCCTGCTGCGGCTCCTGCTGCGCTATCGGCTCTTCCTGCTGCTGCATACCCTGCATACCCGGACAGGGCATGCACGGCAGCTCTTTTCTGAGAAACACGCGACCGCAGGGCATGACCACCGTATCTTCCGGATTCTGCACAGCCTCCTGCCCTGCTGCCGCGGTCTCTGGTGCCGCGGGCGGGGCGATCTGCTGCGCCGCCTGCTCCTGGATCACAGCTGGTGCCTCTTGTTGTTCAACCTGCCCTGGCGCTGCGGCCTCGGTGGGTGGCGCTGCGGCCGCCTGCTCCGGAGCAGGCGGGGCTGGTTGGGCTAGTTCACCGACCTGAGCCGGTTGTTGAGGTTTTTCAACTTTGCTGTGCTCCATCTTTTTATGGGTGGCCGGCTCTTTTTTCGAGTCGTCCGAACTGCAGCCGTACACGATCAGATAGAGGGCAATTAATGCGACAAAGGCGTATTTCATTGGTTGATTCTCCTATTAAGTGGTTGATGACGATAAATATAGGCTTAATATAGGCTTAACACGAAGATGACAAATATGTTGTCGAAAATTCTCAAGAGATTCTAGCATAGATTTGCTGCCGTTTTTACATTTTTCACAGCCGCGCCGGGCATCATTCCGGAAATACCTGTTATTTCAAGTGGATCAATCTTGACAATTTTTTCAGACGGATAAAGACCGGCCATGGCCCGCGTTTCTCTTTCGATCGAAGGCAAGGGGGGCGAGCAGCCGGTCGCGAAGATAGCCGATGTCCCGCCGGGCGGTGGCAATGGATACTTCGAAGTGGTCGACGAGTGTTCTGGCGTTGGGAAAGTTGCCTTTGCGAGCCTCCTGATGGAAATAAAAAACCCGTTCGAGAAGGCTCATAGTCGGCTCATGGTCGGCTACTTCGCGTGCCGGCGGTGCTTGACCGGGAGGATCTTCAGCTGTTCCCTGTACTTGGCAACCGTTCGCCGGGCTATTCTGATATTGCCCTCGGCGAGTTTTTCCGAGATGGCGTTATCGCTGAGGGGGTTGTCTTTGTCTTCTTCCTGGATCATTCTCCTGATCAGGGTCTTGATCGATTCCGCGGCCATGTCATCTTCACCATCCCGTTGGATCGCGGTGGAGAAGAAGTATTTGAGTTCGTAAATCCCCTGCGGGGTGTGGACGTACTTATTGGAGGTGACCCGGCTGACCGTCGATTCGTGCATCTCGATATCATCGGCGACGTCTTTGAGGATGAGCGGTTTCAGGAATGCCGACCCTCGTTCGAAGAAATCATACTGAAAGCGCAGGATGCTTTCCATGACCTTATAGATGGTCCGTTGCCGCTGATAGAGGGATTTTATGAACCAATCGGCGTTCTTCAGCTTATCCTGGATATACTGCCGCGATTCCTTGGGGAGTGCTTTTTCTTTTTTCAGGAGTTCCTGGTAGACCGATGAGAGTTTCAGGCGGGGGATGTCGTCTTCGTTCAGTTGGATGACATATTCGTCGTCGATCTTGCGGACATAGACATCGGGGACGACGTAATTGGTATTGTCGGTGGCATAAGGCAGTCCGGGGAAGGGGGTCAGTTCGGCAATGATGAAATTGATTGCCCGTTCAAGCTCCGGCTTTTTTCGCCCGGTTTCCCTGGCAAGGGCTTTGTAGTTGCGCGTTTCGAGCAGCGGCAGGTGATGGAGCACGATCTCGGCGGCCAGACTCTTGCCCTTGCCCAGCCGTTCAAGCTGCAGGTAAAGGGATTCACTGACATTTCTCGCCGCGATTCCGGGCGGGTCCAACTCCTGGACCACCTCCAGGATGTATTCGGCATCGTCCCGCTCACATTCCGTTACCTCGATGACCTTGTCAAGGTCGACCTCGAGAAAGCCGTATCTGTTCAGGTTGCCGACGATAAACAGGGCGATTTCCCACTCTTTCTCATCGAGATTGCTGTGGGCCAGCTGCCATTGCAGGTAGGCCGAGAGTCCGGGTTTTTCGGAGATGAAGTCAAACTGCGAAGGAGCGTCTGCCGGCGGGGTTTCATGGGCGAAGGAGAAATTGGAGTCGAAATTGTTGGCGTAATCCTCCCAGTTGATTTCGCCAAAACCTTCGGATACCTTGACGCTTTCGGTAATGTCCGGTTCCAGCGTGCCGCCTTTCTCTTCGATGGTTGTCGAGAGCGAGAAGGGTGTTTCAATGACCTCGGGCGAGGAAAGATCTTCCTCAAGCGCCGGATTCTGTTCGATTTCGGCCTGCAGAGCATCGGAAAGCTCGAGTCTGTTGAGTTGCAGAAGTTTTATGGCCTGCCGCAGCTGCTGCGTCATTACCAGTTTCTGAGCAAGCTTGAGCTGTTGTCTGAGTTCGAGGGCCATAGAGGATCACATGCGAAAATTTTCACCGAGATACATTTTGCGGGCTACTTCACTCTCGATGATATCGTCGGCAACACCGCTCGTGAGTACTTGTCCTGCATTCATAATATAAGCAAAGTCACATACCTGTAAAGTTTCTCTGACGTTGTGGTCGGAGATGAGGATGCCCAGACCCTTTTCTTTCAGTTTGACGATGATCTTCTGCAGATCGTGAACTGCCAGCGGGTCGATACCGGCAAACGGCTCGTCAAGGAGGATGAATTGCGGTCTGGTTGCCAGGGCCCGCATGATCTCCACCCGCCGCCTTTCCCCGCCAGATAAGGCATGTCCTTTATTGTCGCGGAGATAGCTGATATTCAGATCCTCCATCAGTTCGTCGATGCGGGAGTTGATCTCGTTTTTCGGCAAGCCAAGGGGTTCGAGGATGATGCGGACATTCTCTTCCACCGTCAGCTTTTTAAAGACCGAAGGTTCCTGGGCCAGGTAGGTAATTCCCCTCTGAGCCCGTTTATGGATGGGGAGATTGGTGATCACCTCGCCGGCAAAGATGATATTGCCCCGGTCCGGGCGGATAAATCCGGCTATGGAATAAAAGGTTGTTGTCTTGCCGGCGCCGTTTGGGCCGAGCAGACCGACGACCGCCCCGGTCTGCACCTGGAGGCTGACACCGTCGACAACCGTCCGGGCACCGTAGCGTTTAATAATATTTCGAGTTTCGAGTATCGACATCGGTTTCTGGTCTTCGATTTCTTGCTTTTTGCTTTTTGTTTTTAGCGAGTTCTGTCTTGTTCCGCGTCGTTTAATTTTGCATGATGGTCATGTTGACCCGTGATGGTTTCTTCTTGTCGCCGCCCGCTTCGCCAACGGAAGTCGAGGTCTTGTTGCTGATGACCTCGGAGCGTCCTTCATCCAGGTAATAAATTATCTTATCGCCGCTGACCATATTCTGACCCTGCCATGCCTTGGCGTTGTCGGTAAGTATAACCTGTCTCTCCTTGGAGAGATAGACCATTTTTTTGGCAGTTCCCAACCATTCTCCCCGAGTGAGTTCGACGTTGCCGATGCAGATCAGTTTTTCCACCTGCTGGGCGGTTTTCTTCTTCTCCTGTTGGTTCTTTGGGTTATCGGCAGCTGGTGCAGTGTAATAGACGGTCATTTCGTCCGAGCGGATTCTGACGTCGGCCTGTTTGGCATCGACATCGCCGGAAAAAACAACCGTATTGGTCTTCTCGGTTGAAGTCATCCGGTTTGCTTCAATATGGATGGGGGCATCGGCTGCGCCCCGGGCGGTCACTGTTCCGCCGAGGAACAGGCTTGCAGCAAGGCAAGCGCCTATTATAAAAGGATAGCTGTCAGAGAATTTCATCTGGACCCTCCATTGGTAGTAAAAAGTAATCCGGCCCGTGATTTTGCCGTGCCCATCGTAGCGTAAAGGTCTGGAAATGTAAAGTCATGGTATGCGGCAGCACCACAAAGAGTACTTTACTTACCGCATATGAGCCAGTACAATACGGCCAGTTTACGGGCCATTTTGTAAGGCCATAGCTTGTTGAAATTACGTTAAAATATAAGGACTAATCAGGGGATCGGAAAGGTTGCCATGGGAAAAACCGTCAAGGAGAGCATTGCAAAGGCCAAAGTGCTGATCGAGGCTTTACCCTATATGCAGGAATTCAGGCATAAAACCATCGTTATCAAATACGGTGGCCATGCCATGGTCGATGAGAATCTCAAAAAACAATTTGCCCTGGATGTGATTCTGCTCAAACAGATCGGCATCAATCCCATCATCGTTCACGGCGGCGGGCCCCAGATCAATAAACTGCTCGACCGTCTCGGCATCAAGCCGAGTTATGTGCAGGGGATGCGCGTCACCGACGGCGAGACCATGGACGTGGTCGAAATGGTCCTGGTCGGCCAGGTCAACAAACAGATCGTCGGCCTGATCAACCATTGCGGCGGCAAGGCGGTCGGCCTCTCGGGCCGCGACGGCGATCTGGTCTGTGCCAAAAAACTGAAAGTCAGCGGCAAGAAGGGTGACGATCCGATGCGGGACGCCCCGCCGGAACTCATCGACGTGGGGCGGGTCGGTCGGGTGACCAAGGTCAATATCGGGGTTCTCGAGTGTCTCAGCAAAAACGATTTTATTCCGGTGATTGCGCCGGTGGGCGTCGGGGAAGACGGGCAGGCGTTCAATATCAATGCCGATCTCGTGGCCGGGGCCATTGCCGGGGCGCTGGCGGCGGAAAAGATGATCCTCTTGACCGATGTGCCGGGGGTAAAAAACCAGAGCGGCGAGTTGATTACCACCCTGCCGAAGGTTGAGCTGGAAGGGCTGATCGACGACGGCACCATCGTCGGCGGGATGATCCCGAAGGTGCGCTGCTGTGAAGAGGCCCTGCGGCGCGGGGTGGCCAAAACCTGTATTATCGACGGCAGGGTCGAGCATTCGATCCTGCTGGAAATGTTTACCCGGGAAGGGGTGGGGACGGAGATATTCTGATGAAAATGTGCGGAAACAAAGAATTGAAGGAAAGGGCGGACAAGGTCTTTATCGGCACCTATGCCAGGTATCCCGCCGCCATGGTCAAGGGAGCGGGCTGTCGGCTGATCGATGCCGACGGCAAGGAATACCTCGACTTTTTGTCGGGGATCGCGGTGTGTGCCCTCGGCCACTGCCATCCGGCGGTGACCGAGGCTATCCGGAAGCAGGCCGGGGAATTGGTCCATGTGTCGAACCTTTACTACACCAGGCCGCAGATCGAGCTTGCCGAACTGCTGACCGGCAACTCCTTCGGCGAGAGGATCTTTTTTGCCAACAGCGGCGCCGAGGCCAACGAGGCGGCGATCAAACTGGCCCGCATTCATGCCGGCGAGGGACGCTATCAGGTGATCAGTCTCTCCGGTTCCTTCCACGGCCGGACTCTGGCCACCGTCGCAGCCACCGGCCAGCCGAAATTTCATAAGGGCTTCGAGCCGCTGCCCGAAGGTTTTGTCCATGCGCCCTTCGGCGATCTGCCGGCGCTGGCGAAGCTGATTTCCGGCGCGACCTGTGCCATCCTCTGCGAACCGCTGCAGGGCGAAGGCGGGGTGCGTCCGCTGGAGAAAGAGTATCTGGCGGGGATCCGGGAGCTGTGCGACAAGCACGGACTGCTGCTTATTTTTGACGAGATCCAGACCGGTCTCGGCCGAACGGGAACCTTCTTTGCCTATGAACAGCTGGGCGTAACACCCGACATCCTGACCATGGCCAAGGCCCTCGGCAACGGCCTGCCGATCGGGGCAATGATGACGACTGCCGACATCGCCGCGGCTTTTACGCCCGGCACCCATGCCTCCACCTTCGGCGGCAATCCGGTGGCCTCGGCGGCGGCCGTGGCTACCCTGCAGATCATGCTGGCGGATGGTTTCCTGGCTGCAGTGAGGCAAAAGGGCGCTTATTTTCAGGCGGAATTGGGCAAACTTGCCAATCGGTTTCCGGATCTCATCGGTTCCGTGCGGGGGATGGGGATGCTCATCGGTGCGGTTCTTACCGAACGGGGGGTCGGTCATGGGACGACAATTGTGACCAAGATGTTCGAGAGGGGCTTCCTGATGAACTTCGCCGGCAACGTCGCCTTGCGCTTTGTCCCGCCCTTGATTGTCTCGGAAGAGGAGATCGACTGTATCGTTGCGGCCTTGGCCGAGGTGCTGGCGGAATTGTGACCGTCGGGCACTAAAGTTCGCCCCGAAAACATTTCCGGGGGCTGCAGGGCAAAAAAATGGCGCGGCGCCGGGGAGGGCAGGGGAAAATGTTTTGCAAATCGCCCTTGTTTTATGTAATGATAACATCTTTCTCCCCTGAATATAGAAGAAAAGGACTGAGGCGGGGAGGTAACCGAAGGGGAGAACACCCCCACTTTGTTTCGAGGTGTACAGAGTGCCTAAGCATTTCAGGTCATTACAGGAATTTACCAAAAGCGAGCTGCTTGGTCTCATTGACCGGGCGATTGAACTGAAGCAGGAAAAGCAGGCCGGCAAGATCCATCGGCAATTGATGGGCAAGACTATCGGCCTGATCTTCGAAAAACCGTCCACCAGGACACGGGTGTCGTTCGAGGCGGCGATGTACGGTCTCGGCGGCCAGGTTATTTTTCTCTCCGGCCGCGATACCCAGTTGGCGAGATCGGAGCCGCTTAAAGATATGTCCCGGGTCATGTCGCGCTACGTCGATGGCATGGTGGTCCGGACTTTCGGCCAGGAAGTGGTCGAGGAGCTGGCCGCATACGCCACGGTACCGGTGATTAACGCCCTGACGGACCTGCACCATCCCTGTCAGGTACTGAGCGATATCATGACCGTCATCGAAAAGAAAGGATCGATCGAAGCCTTGCATATAGCCTGGGTGGGCGATGGCAACAATATGGCCAACTCCTGGATTCAGGCGGCGGGGATAATCGGCTTCGACCTTACCCTGGCCTGCCCGGCAGGGTATGAACCGGACGGGGAGATCCTGGCGGCAAGCCGGAAAACGGCGAGTAAGCCGATAGATCTTATCCATGATCCGGAGCAGGCGGTAAAAGGCGCCGATGTCATCAACGTCGACGTCTGGGCCTCCATGGGCAAGGAAGCCGAGCAGGAGGAGAGGCTGCGGATTTTCAGCAACTATCAGTTGGGCCGGGAACTCCTGGCCAAGGCTCCGGCGGAGTGTATCGTTCTGCATTGTCTGCCCGCCCATCGGGGCGAGGAGATAACCGACGAGGTTCTGGAATCGGCGCAGTGCGTCGCCTTCGATCAGGCGGAAAACAAGATGCATATCCACAAGGCTATTCTGGAAAGTCTGATCGGCTGATTGATCGCTCTCCTTTTTTTTGAAATATAAAAGAATATTTAATATTCTGAGGTATGTCGTATGAGTGTAAACAAAATTGTCCTCGCCTACTCCGGCGGTCTCGATACATCGGTGATTCTGAAATGGCTGGCAGAGGAATATAAATGCTCGGTAATCGCCTACTCCGCCGATATCGGCCAGGAGGAAGACTGGGCGGCGGTCACCAGGAAAGGGCTTGCCACCGGGGCGGAAAAGGTCATTGTTTCCGATCTGAAGAAAGAATTCGTCGAAAATTACATTTTCCCGGCTTTCCGGGCCAATGCCATCTATGAAGGCTCCTATCTGCTCGGCACCTCCCTGGCGCGGCCGCTGATCGCCAAGGAGCAGGTCCGTATTGCCCTGGCGGAGGGCGCCGATGCGGTCAGTCACGGGGCAACCGGCAAGGGCAACGATCAGGTGCGTTTTGAGCTGGGCTATATAGCTCTCGCGCCGAGTCTTACGATCATCGCGCCCTGGCGGACCTGGACCTTGAATTCCCGGCAGAAGCTGGTGGAATTTGCCCAGGAGCACAATATCCCGATACCGGTCACCAAGGAAAAGCCCTACAGCTCCGATGAAAACCTGCTGCACATCAGCTTTGAAGGCGGCATTCTCGAAGATCCCTGGAATGAACCGGACGAGGCGATGTTCAAGTTGACCGTTTCGCCGGAGAAGGCGCCCGATAAACCGACCTATCTCGAGATCGAATTTAAAAACGGCAATCCGGTGG
Organism: uncultured Desulfopila sp.; assembly: GCA_964441345.1. Taxonomy (GTDB): domain Bacteria; phylum Desulfobacterota; class Desulfobulbia; order Desulfobulbales; family Desulfocapsaceae; genus Desulforhopalus_A. The sequence continues at coordinate 21,258 of CAYTVF010000005.1, forward strand.
CCCTCGACGGTGTCGCCATGGAACCGCTGGCGCTCTTTACCCAGCTGAACAAGATCGGCGGCGCCAACGGCATCGGCCGGCTCGACCTGGTGGAAAACCGCTTTGTCGGCATGAAGTCGCACGGCGTCTACGAGACTCCGGGCGGCACCATTCTGCGCACCGCCCATCGCGACCTGGAAACCATCACCCTCGACCGGGAGGTCATGAAGATTCGCGATTCCCTCATCCCGCGGTATGCCGAGCTGGTCTATAACGGTTTCTGGTTCTCGCCGGAACGCGAACTACTCCAGAAAACCATGGATGAAACCCAGCAGACGGTGAACGGCGTGGTCCGGCTGAAACTCTACAAGGGCAACTGTTTTTCCGTCGGCCGCAAGTCCGGTCAGTCTTTATACCAGGTCAATTTCGCCACCTTTGAAGAGGACAATGTCTACGATCAAGGGGATGCCACCGGCTTTATTCGACTCCACGGACTCCGTCTCAAGATCAACGCGCTGCAGGGTCGATGCAGCAAATAGGATGGGACAATGACTGAGCCGAAAAACAGCGGATCGGGGAAAATGTGGGGAGGGCGGTTTGCCGAAAAGACCGCCGCCTCGGTCGAGGCCTTTACCGCCTCCATCCACTATGATTCCAGACTGTATCGATACGACATCGCCGGCAGCAAGGCCCATGCCGCAATGCTCGCCGACCACGGAATTCTCACGAGAGAAGAGCTTACGGCAATAACCGACGGCCTTACCGCGATCGAAAAAGAGATCGAGCAGGGCACCTTCGTCTTTCGCCGAGAACTCGAGGATATTCATATGAATATCGAAAAGGCCCTGGTCGAGCGGATCGGCCCGGCCGGTGCCAAGCTGCACAGCGCCCGGAGCAGAAACGATCAGGTTGCCCTCGATTTCAAGCTCTATCTCCGCGATCAGTGCGACGAGGTCATCGTCCTGCTGGATGGCATCCGCCGGGTCTTTGTCATGCTCGCCCGCAAATACCTCGGCCGGGTCATGCCGGGCTATACCCATCTGCAGCGCGCCCAACCGGTGCAGATCGCCCATCACATGCTGGCCTATTACGAGATGTTCGGCCGGGACCGGGAACGGATGGTCGACTGCCGCAAACGGCTCAACCTTTCGCCGCTCGGCTGCGCGGCGCTAGCCGGCACCGGTCTGCCGATCGATCGGGAACAGGTTGCCCGGGCTCTCGGTTTTGCCGGAGTTACCGCAAATTCGATGGATAGTTCGGGGGACCGGGATTTTGCCATCGAGTTCACCTGCAACTGTACGATGATCCAGCTCCATCTCTCCAGGCTCGCCGAGGAGCTCGTCCTCTGGTCCACCCAGGAATTTGATTTTGTAAATATCTCCGACAAATTCTGTACCGGCTCATCGATCATGCCGCAGAAGAAAAACCCGGATATTCCCGAACTGATCAGGGGCAAGAGCGGCCGGGTAGTCGGCAGCCTCATGACCCTTATCACCCTGGTGAAAGGATTGCCGCTCACCTATAACAGGGATCTGCAGGAGGACAAGGAACCGGTCTTCGATGCCGTCGATACGGTTACGGCGTCCCTGGCCATTATGGCGGAATTGCTGGAGAATATGAGCTTTAAGACGGACCGGATGGCGGCCGCGACGATGAAGGGCTGCATGACGGCGACGGATCTTGCCGACTATCTGGTTTTAAAGAACGTGCCGTTTCGCGAGGCACACGCCATTGTCGGCAGGGCTGTGGCCTATTGTCTCGATAAGGGCTGCGAATTGCCGGATCTCAGCATCCCGGAACTCGCCCGATTTTCCGAAGTGATTGCCAAGGACGTCTATGAAGTGTTGAGTGTCGAGGGATCGGTAAACAGCCGGATATCCACCGGGGGTACCGGTTTACAGAGAGTGGAAGAAGCATTGGCTGCAGCGGAACAACAATTGGGGATCGCACAATGAAAAATAGATGCTTGGCACGGGTAGCGGGAATCTTCCTTCTTGGCATGTCGCTTCTAGCGGCAGGTGGCTGTGGCTTCAAAAACGCCCCGGTACCTCCCGCGAGTGTTGTGCCGCAACCGATCGAGGACCTGCGCTATACCATCAACGACAAAGGGATGCAGCTGACCTGGTCCTATCCGGTGAAATCCATCAAGGGCACGGTGCTGGAAGAGGTCTCTTCTTTCGAGCTGTATCGTGCGGAAATACCCCTCGAAGAATTCTGCGGCAACTGCCCCGTTCCCTTTGCCGAGCCGATCAGTCTGGATGGCGGTTCTTCCCTCGATGGTAAAACGAGAAGGAAGGCGACCTACGACTCCGCCATGCTCCGCTCCGGTCACAAATACTTTTTCAAAGTTCGTTCCCGCACCAGCTGGTGGGCGGACAGCAATGATTCGAATATTGTCACTTTCGTCTGGTTCGAGCCGGCCGCGGCCCCGGCGAACGTAACGGCTCAACCCGCGGACAGCCAGGTTACCCTCTCCTGGCAGCCGGCAGTGCCGGCGGCCGGCAGCGCAGCGGATATGGGCTTGAACTATCAGGTCCTGCGCAGCATCGGCGGCAAGGATTATGTCAAGATCGGCGAACCGCAGAAGGGTACAAGTTATGTTGATCGTCAGGTCACCAACGGACAAAAATATTTTTATACGGTACAGACGCTGACCACGTACAAGAAAGAACTCGCGGAAGGCGGGGTGAGCAAAGAGGTGGCGGTGACGCCGATCGACCTGACTTCCCCGCCGGTTCCGGCGGGTGTTACCGCGGTGAAGACCGACGTCGGCATCAAGATTTTCTGGGATAAAAGCGATGCCGCCGATATCGGCGGGTACCGGGTATATCGCCGTGCCTCCGATAAAGACAGCCATGAGATGGTGGCAAAGGTGGAGCCGCAATATACTCTCTACGTTGATTCCAAGGTGGAAGAAGGGGTACGGTACTATTACGCGGTAACGGCCATAGATCAGGCGACACCTGCCAACGAGAGCAGTAAGTCGAAAGAAGCAACGGTAAGGTAATACTCCGAATAATACTCCCAAATCAGGTCGATTGGGACGTGGCGTTGTACCGATGCCCTCCAGCCGTGAATGCGGTTGGAGGGCTCTGTCGTCTTGACGCCGGGGCGAGGTACAAGGTAGAGTTGTAAAAACGGCCGGATTTGTCAATACGAATTTGTGAATACGAAACGATACGAGGATCACGGTGAGATGGCAATTTTCCCCATCGCATTTGAAAAAATGAGCGGAACCGGCAACGATTTCGTGATCATCGATAACCGCACCTTGCGGATTCCCCCGGAAGAGCAACCGGAAATGGCCCGCGGGATCTGCCGGAGAATGTTCTCGGTCGGGGCCGATGGGTTGATTTTTATCGAGGAGTCGGAAAAAGCCGATTTCGGCTGGAATTTTTATAACGCCGACGGCTCGGTTGCCGAGATGTGCGGTAATGGTTCAAGGTGCGCGGCGCGGTTTGCCTACCGGCATAAGATCGCCGGCAAGAAGATGAAGCTCGAGACGCTGGCCGGGATTGTCGAGGCCGAGATCTGCGAGGAAGAAGAGGTTGTGCGGGTAAAGATGACCCAGCCCCGCGATTTCCGGCTGGGCCTCTTTCTGCGGCTGGGGGATGAAGAACGACCGGTGGCCTATGTCAATACCGGGGTGCCCCACGCCGTGATTTTTATCGGTGAAGAGGATGTGCCGGTGAAAACATGGGGGAGAAAGGTGCGGTTCCATCAACTCTTCGAACCGCAAGGCGCCAATGCCAACTTCGTCAGACTGCTGCCGGACGGCAGGCTGAAGGTGCGCACCTATGAGCGCGGGGTCGAGGCCGAGACCATGGCCTGCGGTACCGGCGCGGTGGCTGCGGCGCTTTTTGCCGGCATCCAGAAGGGGATGGAATCACCGGTCGAGGTGGTCACCTCCGGCGGGGGGGTGCTGACGATACTTTTTGATTTATTCGATGGGCCGGTTGCGGAAAATGTATACCTGCAGGGTCCCACCAGGCTCATTTGTACAGGAAACTTAACTGCTGAAGCGCTGCTCTGATGGACCGTGCAGATGAACTATAGGGAATACCAGGATCGGGAGGAGTTATGAAAAAATTTCACGGAGCGCTTGTTGCACTTGTTACCCCGTTTGTCGACGGCCGGCTGGATGAACAGGGCTTGATTGATCTCATCGAGTTTCAGATAGCCGGCGGCACCCACGGCATCGTACCCTGCGGCACGACCGGCGAGTCGGCGACCACCGGGTTCGACGAGCATAAACGGGTCATCGACCTCACCGTCAAGACGGTTCACGGCCGGGTGCCGGTGGTGGCCGGAACCGGGGCCAACAACACCCTGGAAGCGATCGAGCTCACCGAAAGTGCCAAGGAAAGCGGGGCCGATGCGGTATTGTCGGTCGTTCCCTACTACAATAAGCCGAGCCAGGAAGGGATGTATCTCCACTTCAAGGCAATCGCCGAGAAAGTCGATATCCCGATATTCCTTTACAATGTGCCGGGTAGAACGGTGGTGAATATGCTGCCGGAGACCGTGGCCCGACTGGCTGAAATTGACAATATCATCGGGATCAAAGAGGCCTCCGGCAGTCTGGAGCAGATTTCCGATGTGATCCGCCGCTGTCCGGAGGAGTTCATCGTCCTTTCCGGCGATGACTTCACCGCCATGCCGACCGTTTTCATCGGCGGCAAGGGGGTTATCTCGGTGATCTCCAATGTCTGCCCGAAAGAGATGGCGCAGATGATGGCGGCGGCCCTGGAGGGCGATATCAAACGGGCGAATGAACTGCATTACCGGATATTCGAGCTGATGAAGCTGATGTTCAGCGCGCCCAATCCGGTCCCGGCCAAGAAGGCTCTGGAACTGATGGGCAAGATCAAGAGCGGCCTGCCCCGATTGCCCTTGGCCCCCATGGACAATGCTAGTTCCGAAAAACTGCAGGCGACCATGGGCAAAATGGGCCTCATTTAACTTCAAAAAACAAAAAGTACTCGGTCCGGACCGAAGGACAAGGAGTTCATATGATAAAGGTAATAATTGCCGGAGCAGCCGGCCGGATGGGACAGCGCGTGGCGCATATGGTCAACCTCCATCCCCATTTGAAGTACGCCGCGGCGTTTGAGGCAAAAGGCAATCCCAGTATCGGCAGGGATGCGGGTCAGCTCGACGGCGGCGAAAAAAACGGGGTGATCATCGGCGAGGGCATCGAGTCGGTCATCGATCGCGGAGATGTGATCATCGATTTCACCTTCCACAAGGCAACGATGGAGTTTGCCCGGGTGGCGGCCAGGCACGGCAGGGCGATGGTCATCGGTACTACCGGTCTCAGCGCCGAGAATCTGGCAGAACTGCGGGAGCTCGCGAAAAAATTTCCCTGCGTCCAGGCCCCCAATATGTCGGTCTGCGTGAATGTCCTCTTCAAACTGGTGAAAAAGACCGCCGCCATCCTGGGCGACGACTACGATATCGAAATTATCGAAGCCCACCATAACAAGAAAAAAGATGCACCGAGCGGCACGGCCCTGAAGTTTGCCGAGATGGCAGCGGAAGGGGTGAACCGGAATCTTGACGACGTCCTCGTGCTCGAACGCAGCGGCATAATCGGCGAGAGAAAACCCCATGAAATCGGGATACAGACCATCAGGGCGGCGGATATCGTCGGTGAGCATACCGTGCTCTTCGCCGGTCCCGGTGAACGGATCGAAATGGTGCACCGCGCCCACAGCCGCGATCATTTTGCCAGGGGGGCGACGACCGCCGCCGCCTGGATCGTCGGCAAAGAGTGCGGGGTTTATTCGATGTTCGATGTTCTCGGATTACAGGATTTCTAGGAGTTGGCTAAAGTGAAGCCGGAAATGGTCGAGAAGGTATATATCGGCTTGGGATCCAATCTCGGCGATGGCAAAAAGATCCTGCGGGAGGCCTGGAACAGTCTCGGCAGGATCGCCGGGATTCGTCTCGATCGCCTGTCGAGTCCCTATATGTCCGCGCCGGTCGATATGAAGAGCCAGCACTGGTTTACCAATGCCGTGGGATCGCTGTCCGTTGCCCTGTCGCCCCTTGAACTGCTGAAAACCCTGATGGACGTCGAGATTGAATTCGGCCGAATCAGGGATCATCAGAGCTTTGGCTACCAGGATCGCAGCCTCGATCTGGATATGCTGTATTACGGGGATGTGGTTATGGACAGCCCGGAATTGACCTTGCCGCATCCTCGCATCGGCGTTCGTCTGTTTGTGCTCGCGCCCTTTGCCGAACTTGATCCGGACTTCAGGGACACCGTTTCCGGGGAGACCATCGCCGTCATGGAGCAGCGACTGCGTACCGGTATGCAGGCCGGAGGGAACAAGAAACAGGAGATAGTCCGCGGCCGCTGGGACCTTCAGCCGCCTGGCTTCGGAAGTGATCGATGATGGCCGGATCCCCTCGCCGGGTGGAAAAACTGAAACGTGAAGCTGAATCACGGAAGCAAGAGAGCGTATATTGAGTCCTCTTAGAATTATCATCATTATCATCCTCTTTTACATTGCCTACCGGTTGATTATGGGCGGCAGGAAATCGGCCCCGTCGGTCAAGGGGGCAGGAAAGAAGCCTCGGAAGGAGATGCCGGTCAGCGACACCCTTGAGGAAGACCCGGTCTGCAAGAAGCTCGTGCCCAGCCGGCAGGCCATTCAATATGAGTCAGACGGGCATATTCACTATTTTTGCAGCAAGGAGTGTTGCAATACTTTCAGAACCAGACAAGGAGAACCAAAATGAAATTTTTTATCGATACGGCCAATATAGAAGAAATCAAAAAAGGATTGGAGATGGGCATGGTCGACGGCGTGACCACCAATCCGTCGCTGGTGGCCAGGGAAAAGAAGCCGTTTGTTGAGATTATTGCCGAGATCTGCAAGATAGTCGACGGGCCGGTAAGTGCCGAGGTGGTAAGCCTTGAGGCTGGCGGTATGCTGGCCGAGGCGAGGGAGCTGGCGAAGATTGCCGAAAATATCGTCGTCAAGATCCCGATGATCGTCGAGGGGCTCAAGGCCGTGAAAATGCTCACCGCGGAGGGGATCAAGACCAATGTCACCCTGGTCTTCTCCGCTGCCCAGGCTCTGCTGGCGGCAAAAGCCGGGGCTACCTATGTCAGTCCTTTTGTCGGCCGGCTTGACGACATCGGCAATCCGGGGATGGATCTGGTCAGCGATATCGCCACCATTTATGATAATTACGGCTACACCAGCGAGATCATCGTGGCAAGCGTCAGGAGCCCGCAGCATGTGCTGGATGCGGCTCTGATCGGCGCCGATATCGCCACCATTCCTTTCAAAGTGATTGCCCAGCTGGCCAAGCATCCACTGACAGATGCCGGCATGGAGCAGTTCCTCGCCGACTGGGAGAAACGGACAAAATAAATGGCGGATAACCGAACAGTTCCCCGGCAATGCATGGAGCATCCTCCTCTCCCCCCTCAAATCGGGCAGGGGCGAGGGAGTGGTGCCTGGTGGTTACGGCAGGGCGGAGCTGTTCGGTTTTTTCTGCTGAGTGCCCTGCCGATGCTCTTTCTTCTCGGAGCCGGAGCGTCGCAGGCATCGATGTATGTCTGTCGCGATAAATCGGGGGCGATGAGTTTTACCAATGCACCGGTTTTTTCCAATTGTCAGGAATATGCTCTGGAAAAGACCGGCCGAATCCAGATGATGGTCAGTGAAATCCGCGGTTCTGCCGGATCTGCCGACTCCGCCAGTTACGACCAGGAGATCAGGAGAATTGGCCGGCGCTACCAGGTCGATCCGCCACTTATCAAGGCAATAATCCAAACCGAGTCCGATTTTGACCATCGGGCGGTCTCGCGGCGCGGCGCCCAGGGGCTGATGCAGCTCATGCCGGAAACGGCTCGCGACCTGCAGGTCGGCAACCCCTTCAATCCGCGGGAAAACATCGACGGCGGGACGCGCTATCTGCGATCGCTCCTGGACAGCTTCAACAATGACCTGATCCTCTCTCTGGCAGCTTATAATGCCGGGCCCGGGTTGGTATCCCGGACCGGCGGAGTGCCGCAGATTACCGAAACCAGGGAATATGTCAACAAGGTCCTGAAGCGATACAAGGCGTATAAAAATGAGAAGGGCAGGACCGCTTTTCTGGCAAAGGAATGAGACGACGATTTCCTGAAACCGCACGGTGAGTAAAGCGCAGATACCTTTTATCCTTGACGATAAACGGCTAAGTGAGGTATAAACCAATCCTGCGCCGGAGTGGTGAAACTGGTAGACGCACGGGACTCAAAATCCCGCGACCGCAAGGTCATGTCGGTTCGATCCCGACCTCCGGCACCAGAGTTGAAAAGATCTATAGGCCTTTGATATTATAATTAAATATCAAAGGCCTATTTTTTTGTTTTGTACAAACTCATGCCGCAGGAATGCCGATGTAACGATTCAGTTTATTTCAATAGTATGCACTTTGTCTGATTGGCTTTAACCTCCCCTCCCTTGACGGGAGGGGATTGAGGGGGGGGTGAGTTTGGAACGAAGTCGCACGTTGCGGCCTCCCCCTACCCCCCTCCCGCAAGGGGAGGGGGGAACTTTGTCCATAAAGCTGAATGGATACATGCCGATTTACTGTGAGAGATGGCGGGAACAGTCTGGAAAAATTAAATATATCGTCAAATCGTCAGTGCAGTATAGCTTCTCAGCTAAACCCGCACCACGTTGTGATTGTATCGATAGGGACACGGGATGTCTCAACCCTGTTCGCCGGAAAATCCCAATTCGGATATCCAATAGCAAGAGCGATTATAATTTGTTTCGTTACAGGGATATTACAAAATTTTCTTAAAACCTCGGGGTACATTATCCCTTGATCTTCGATGCACGTTCCCAAACCATAGTGCAATCCCGCCAGGCAGATGTTCTGGGTAACGGCACCAATGTCAAATATCGGTGATCCTTCGGCAAGCATGCGATCGGCACAGATAATTATCGCCCCGCCGGAGCATCGAAAAATCGAAATCCTCTCTCCACCCACTGCGAACGTTTGTCACTGTCCTCCCGTTTGATATCCATGAGCTGGAAAAGCTGCTTGGCAAGTTCCACCTGGCGATGGCGATAAACGCTTTCCGCAGGCCATCCGACCACGGAATGTTCGGAATGAGGTCGTTCACCGGCTTTCAATTTTTCAACAATAGCGTGTCTGACTGAGTCCAAAACATCGTTTCCGACGACCGTGAATTCCCATGGCTGGGTATTCATCGCCGACGGCGCACGGCAGGCAATCTCAAGGATCTCTCGAATCACTGGCTGCGGAACCAGGTCTTTCTTGAAATCTCTGATGCTTTTTCGTTCAGTTATCGCTTCGATGACATCCATGGACTGGCTCCTTTTTGCCTCGTTTGAAAATGGTTTGATGAAAACATAGCTGCGACCGTTATTGTCGAGAATGCGAGTGCGTTGTTACAGATGGTGGAATTGTTTCCCAGTTGATAGGCGGGCTGGAACCGATTAGCAGCTCCATCAGCGATGATGTGTGGTTGGCCGCCCGGGAACGGGTCCCGGCTTACGCTGACGATGCTCTGGCAACAGCAGCAATCATCAGGCTTCGCACGTCGTCAGCGACTCTCGCCGGGCCGAGCATCGTCTTTTGTCTGCGACTCAAAGCCGTACTATAAATTCTTTCCAGCTCAAGGGCGGATCGATGATCTCCGCACCAACGGATTGAACGATGTCATCGGAAGTTGACCACTTTGGGCTGACGATCATTCTAAAGTATTTTCCTCGTCCGGTGATGATAGCTGTCAGCTCGTTTGCATCCCCGGAGAATGACTTTGGCAGGTCGGTCATACATACGCCGGATTTCGAAATATCGGAAATTCTCCCCTGGCAAAATTCAAATCCATCGGAAGCATCAACGAAGAGGTTCCTTAAGGGAATTCGCGGATGATGTCTTTTTTCCATTGTATTCTCCTCTGCTTAGAGTCAATCGACGAAGATGGAGTCCTCTGCTTTGCGGTCACCATTTTTGTCTTCCATCATCGCTGTGATTATATTTTAAGATCTTACCATAATTTTACATCGGATTACGAATGCCAAAAAAGAGAGGGGTTGATTTTTTGGTCAAATACTCCTGCCGGGCCTTCAGCTTGGTGCCGAACATCTTCTGCGATGGCGTAATGCGATCCGGTTTGTTGATCATGGTCGATTTGCCGTCTTCCAGTTTGCCGGTCTTGACCGCCTTGATGATCTTTTCCCGGAGGATGGGGATCTCGGTCGCGCACCTCGAGCCACCGAGTCGACCGCCGAAACCGCCTTATCGAGATCGTCCCGGTGCCAGAGGGCGATAAGCTGCTTCATGGGACGGTTACCTTCCGGCCCCGGCGGCGCGGCGTCTTCTGGCAAGTGACCTTTTTTTCTCCAGATGCTTCCTTGATTGGCAGGTATTCGCCCGGCGGGTTGGCTTAGCTGCTGATCTTGACACTGGAAGATTTGATCAATGCTTCGAGAAGGCTGTCGATCTCGGAGGTCGGTTCGATCCGGATGATGATGGTCGTGTCGAACCATGCCTTGCGGGCCGCCTCGATGGCCTCGCCTGTTTGGCGCAGGACTTTGGCAACCTCCTGCATGATTCCGGCGTCTGCGATGGTTTGATAAACCGGCAGGGGACCAAACACGCCGGAGAGGAGATCGGCGAAATACCGGCCGATGGGGATAGGCCCGGTCGGGCTTGCGATCGGCCGTGCGGATCATCGAGATCAGGGCGCGGAGGCGAGCGGGCGGGCCGAACTTGCCGGTGGAGAATTCGTCGTCGGTTTCCGGCGAGCGGCGCCAGGACAGGACAAGCTGGGGAGAAACGGAGAGCAACCGGGCCTGTTCGAGGGAGTCGCAGAGTTGGAGAACCGTGTCCATCACTTGGTGCTCGCGGCGGAGTTGAGTTTCTCTTGATAACACTACGTCACCTTCTGCAGTAAATGATGTTTGAATGTAACCTGCTGCAGTGCCATCTAGCTCATTTGTCTTGCAAAAACGCCCGTCCCCCTGTTAGGGTGATCAGCGCTACCTGTAACGCCCCAACTATGTCCGGGGGACGGGACTTTTTTATTCTGTCTCTTCCTTCCTCTCTGGCCGGTTCGGGCCAATTTTCAATCTGTTCGGCATGACGCTGTAAACACCGCAGCCGAGATGGTTAGCCATCTCCTGCAGGAGCTTTTCGTTGCGGCGGTGGCCGTGGATGTGCAGGCTGATATAGGTCCGTGAATATTTGGTCTGGGCGGCAAACCTGGCGATGGCGCCGAGGCTGTCCTTGAAAAATACAAGATTAAAGAGCAAGAAAATTCAATATTAAAAACAAATGGAATCATTTCCGTTGCGATTACGGTATCTTATTGATTGTAAAAAAATCAGCCAAGTTGAACTTTCAACACGACTTCAAGTAAGTGAGGCTATGGTAAGTAAGTGGCTCGCCGGCAAAGTCGTAGATCCGAGGCGAAAAACCCTGCAAAAAATGGCTGATTTTTTTGGATGCAATATTCAATGGCTTGAAGAGGGGCAGGGCGAGATCTTTCCGACTAAGCCTATAACTGAAGCTACTGAAGGTGTCGAACAAGCAGGGAGTAACACGCTTGTAACGGAATCAGAGGCGCTCGTCCTGCGGACATATCGCAAGCTGGCGAAGCTGGATGCGGATTTTCTTCTTGAGGTTCATGCCTGGCTCCGAGAAGAGGAAATCAAGCGGCCAGGTTTTAGCAGTTGGTTCAGACTGGAGTTCGCGAACCGGTTCCCCGAGTTCGCGGAATGGCAGGAAAAAATTTCCAAAAAAGTCGCGTGACTGTAATGCCGCAAATTTCTTAGCAAACCTCTGTAACCAAAGAAAGCCGTTAACGAAAAGGTTAAAAAGCAATACCAATAAAAAATGACCAGAATTAACCAACTAGAACTTAAAGACAATCAGGCCGAACTTATGGAAATGGCCTTCGTGAACGAAGAGAGATGTGGCCATCAAGAAGGGTGAATGATTGGACGAATGGAAGGCTGTACTGAAGGTTTCAGGCGAGATTGGTTTTGGAGGCAAAAAAAAGGGAGTGTTTGGCGAGGGGAACCTTACGGTTTCTACCCTATACCCTTAACTCCCATGGTATCTCTTAACTCTGATTGAGTCAGATATTTCTAATATACAGTACAAATAAACATGCTCAACCTACCAAGTCAAGGACAATGGAAAACGATATATGTGACGAATCCTGGGAGCAGCTCCCCAGTTTGGATAAAGATTGTTTTGGCTGTGGTTCCGAGAATCACTCCGGCCTGCGTATGACCTTTGCGACAAACGGTCAGCAGATACGGACAAAGCTTACCGTCTCTCCACAGTTTCGAGGATGGAGCAGACTGGTTCACGGCGGAGTGCTTTCGACCATCCTGGACGAGACGATGAGCTGGGCGGCCATCATTCTCACCAAACGGTTCATTCTGACCAAGCAAATGACGGTGCAGTTTCTCAGGCCGGTATATGTCGGATCGACTTTGTGCGGTATTGGCTCTATCAAGGAAAAAAATGGAGACCGCAAAGCCATAGTCAAAGGCGAGCTTTTCGACGATCAGGGCAAGCTCTGTGCTACATCGGAGGGAGAGTTCGTTCTGTTTTCGAAAGAACAGTTTGCGAGACTGGAAATTCTCCCCGAGAAAGAGCTGGAGGCTATGGCGGCCAGTTTTAGTTCGTAATAGCCCAAAAAAACAGGTAATCACGAGCGCAAGGTGTCCTGGCGACAGGTTGGATGGCAGCGCTCGTAGCGCATAGTTTAACTTGAATAATTCATAACAGGAGACAAAACTATGAAAGATCGAGATTCAAGGTCTTCACTGGAGATCGTTCCGCTGCTTAACCTGCTGGTGCTTGGAATGCTGCTTGCTGCGGGATTGTCAGGGTGTGCCACGCCAGCCTCAGAAGCAATAAAGCGTGGGGATGACTTGCTTACCGCAAGGAATTACTACGGAGCTTCTGGGGAATATTTAACAGCTCTGAATTTCGAATCTAACAATACTGACGCAAAGAAAAAACTTTGCCAGACGGCAAGACAGAGCTATGATCAAAAGCTTGAAATGGCAACCACCTACGAAAAATCTTCCGATTTTGAATCTGCCTTGCCGCAATACCAGGATCTTTCTCAATTCATCGAAAAAATAACCTCATATAATTGCCTGTCTTTCGCTCCAATTAATGCAAAACAGAAGGTTGCAGAGATGAAATCGGGAGCATCGGCACAATTTTATAAAGAGGGAGAAAAATTATTCTTACAGTCAGATTTCGTAAATGCCATCAAGAACTATCAGGACGCGTTAAGGCATAACAATCCTTACAAGGATTGCAAAGAGAAGATAGCAGAATCTCACTATCAGATCGCCACCAAGGCAGAATCTCTTAAGAATTTTCGAGATGCTGCGAATTCATTCGTTAGTGCCAATGAAACCGTAAGCGGATACAAAGATGCATCGGAAAAAGCAGTTGCGATCTACTATTCTTTAGGAATATCGTTTTTGAAACAAAAGATGTGTAGAAATGCGTACGATGACCTCAGTAAGGCCGGAAAACTTAACGACAATTTCAAGGACTTGACAACAAAACTCACTGAGGCAGAGGCTTGTTCCGTTGCGAAAATCGCTTTCATGAGATTTGATAACCCAACGGGTAGAGATATTTCAGGCATGTCCATTGGTGACTTTATCTTTGATGAGATCAAGACCAAGCTGCAGAATAAGGCCAGCAAATTCGTTCGAACTATGGATCGCAATGAGTTGCAAGGGGTATTGGGTGAGCAAAAATTGGGTTTAGCAGGGGTCACTGACGATTATACAACTTTCAAGCAGTTGAAAGGAGTTGATTATCTGATCTTCGGACAGCTCACCCAAGTCAAGATGGATTCTCCACCGGAAAAAGTCGAAAGAATGAAAACGCCGGCTACACAATCATATTCCTGTTTTAAAACCGACAAAAAAGGAAGAAGGTATGAGTCCAGTTGCGACAGGGAAATCAACCTAACCTATGAAAGGCACACTGCCAGACTCAATGTTGCACTTGCGGGTTCGATAAAAGCTGTTTCCGTTTCCTCAGGCGAGCAGCTTATTATGCAAAGCATCAGCTCGAAAAGATCTGACGATGTCACCTATGTCAACATCAACTCAGATATTAACTCGGATACCGAAATTCCTGAAGAAATAGAAGGTCTGGCAAACGCGAGGCGAGACCTCAAAGATCCGGATAGCTTACTAAAGGAAATAATTTCCGAAATTTCCGATGACATGGTTCAGAAGATACTGGCCAAGATAGATCAAACGAAGACGGTTGCCGATCCAACCGGGTTGAAGATCATTCGATAATTTTTGGGAAGCGGGGACAAATAATCAGCAAGGCACGCGCTCTTGGGAAATAGACAACCGGCATGATAGCAAAACCTTCTCCACATATCGGTACCTGCAGCTGGAAGTACGATTCCTGGCGGGGGCTGATCTATTCCGACGCCAAGGAGATCAACTATCTTCGGGAGTATAGCCGCCGATTCTCGACAGTCGAGGTTGATCAATGGTTCTGGAGCCTGTTTGCCGGCGACAAAGCCGTGCTGCCTAACCCGATCCGGTTGCACGGCGGGGACCGTAAGGAGATCGAGGACCGGACCGGCAACGACTGGAGCCGGATCGTTGAGCCAAAGGATCATGACCTGCAATCCCTGGCTGGAATGATCGTCGATCTTCGGGATCGGAACGTCGAGACTTTTCTATACGTGAACAATCACTTCGAGGGATCGGCGCCGAGAACGATTGCCAGGATACAATCGTTGTTATGACAGGCGTACAGCATTTGCCGATGGGTTGCGGAAGGAATGGCGGAAATGAAGTGATTTTCGACCGGCAGGCAATTTGCCCGCTTAATTATTCTTACATCAACAGGATCCTTGTATGTACTTGAAAAAATTGTTTGCCGGCTGGGGCGATATGGACTTCAACTCCCATATGAAGAACACGGCATTCCTTGATAAATCTGCCGATGTTCGGATGATGTTCTTTGCCGAAAACGGCTTCCCCGTATCCGAGTTTTCGCGCCTGAAGATTGGCCCGGTCATCATGAAAGATGAGGTCGAGTATCAGAAGGAAGTTTCCCTCCTGCAGGAAATTACCGTCACACTGGCCGTTGCCGGCCTCTCAGAGGATGGAAGCCGCTTCATATTTCGAAACGAGATCCTCCGCCCTGATGAACGACTCTCGGCCAGGGTAACCAGTACGGGGGGCTGGCTTGATTTGAACGAGAGAAAGCTGGTAGCTCCCCCGGAGGCCTTGCTTGCCGTTCTGAAGTTGCTGCCGCGATCTGACGACTTTGTTTCGCTTTCGTCTAGCCTTAGAGGTCGTGCATGATCGGCAGCTATTCCAATTGACTAATTTACTCAAATAAAAAGAAGGAAACCAGATGGCCCCAACAGAAGATATAAACTCCTCGCTTGCTGTTCTCATCGATGCCGATAACGCCAATCCATCCGTAATTGAACCGTTGCTCGCAGAAGTTGCAAAATTAGGAGTGGCAAGTGTCAAGCGCATTTATGGCGACTGGACTACGCCAAACCTTGGACAGTGGAAACTTGTGCTGCTTGAGCACTCAATCCAGCCCATCCAGCAGTTCCGATATACCACCGGCAAAAACGCAACCGACAGCGCGATGATCATCGATGCCATGGACCTGCTCTACGCAGGTCACTTCGCCGGATTTTGCCTGGTTTCGAGCGACAGCGATTTCACCCGTCTCGCTTCCCGCATCCGTGAATCCGGAAGGCGTGTTTATGGGTTTGGCGAGATGAAGACGCCCAGACCTTTCGTATCTGCCTGCGACCGTTTTATCTACATCGAGGTTTTTTCGAAAAAGGCGGAGGATCAGCAGGAACAGGCTGTAGCTCATCCAAGTAAAAATGAATTGAGGGGCAATACCACCCTGATGAATCTTCTGCGCTCAGCTATCGAGGCTTGCTCGGACGAAACAGGATGGGCGCACTTAGGCCCTGTCGGAAACTTTATTATTAAAACCGCCAATGATTTCGATCCCAGAAACTATGGATTTGAAAAACTGAGCGAGCTGATTGCGGCCATCGGACTTTTTGATCTCGAAAGACGGGAAACACGCGTGTTTGTTCGGACTCATCGTAAGAAAGCAGCTGCTTAGATATTGATTCAGAATATAATTCTTTGGGCAGAACTCCCTTTGTTGAAGGAATATTGCTATGACATTCACTGACTCGATTCAAACCTGTTTTAAGAATTATGCCGAATTTAACGGTCGCGCCAATCGATTGGAATTCTGGTGGTGGGCGCTATTTGTCTTTCTGATATCATTAGTTGGACGAATGATCAGCCTAAACCTCGGCTCGCTTTTATCCCTCATCACCTTTCTGCCGTCGATCGCGGTGACTGCACGCAGATTGCACGATATTGGTCGCAGTGGCTGGTGGCAGCTTATCGGCATAATTCCGCTTCTTGGCTGGGCTATAATGATTTACTGGTGTGTACAGGATTCATCGGGACCGAACGAGTTTGACCGATAGCTATGATTATTCGGTTTCCAGGTACTTGGGTTCAACTCCAGGCGTAACGTGATTTACTCGATTGAAAAAGGATATGTTCCGGGAGCGATCGGCCGGATCGCCGAACTGCACGGAACCTACTACCACCGACATGCAGGATTTGGCGTCTACTTCGAGAGCAAAGTGGCGCGCGGTCTTGCCGAATTCTGTGAACGGTATGATAAGGATCGCGACGGCCTCTGGCTGGCAATCGCCAACGGGAGGATAGAAGGCTCGATCGCCATCGATGGAGCGCACGCAGAAACGGATGGGGCGCACCTCCGCTGGTTTATTACATCGGAGGTTATTCGCGGCACCGGTGCCGGCAAGGCCCTGCTTTCATGAAGTAGTTAAATATAAATGAGTATCATTGCCGGTCTCAATATCCCGCCACCGCAAGGTCATGTCGGTTCGTACCCGACCTCCGACCATTGATATTTCAGCCCGACCGTCATAACCAATGGCTGTCGGGCTTTTTTATGCCCAGGGAGGGACCTGGCCTTTGGGAAGGCTGAAATAGAAAGCAGCACCCTTTTCCGGAAAGCTTTCTGCCCAGGTCTTCCCGCCATGCCGGGAGATGATCCTCCTGACAGTGGCGAGACCGATTCCAGTGCCTTCAAACTCCTCCTGGAGATGCAGGCGATGAAAGACTCCGAACAGCCTGTCCACCTGGCCCATATCGAAGCCAACGCCGTTGTCCCTCACAAAAAAGACATATTCATCGTTTGCCTCCCGGCAGCCGATCCTGATCTCGGCCCTGGGCTGTTGGCGCGTGAATTTTACAGCATTGGCAAGAAGATTATCGCATGCCAGTTTCAGCAACACCGGATCGCCCCAAACGGCGGGCAGCTCGTCGATATTCCATGAAATATCGCGACATTCGGTGTCACCTTCCAATTCCCTGATGGAATCGAGCATAAGCTCTCTCAGGCTGCATTCCACTCGCTGCATTTCGGCGCGTCCTGTGCGGGAAAAGGAGAGCAGCCCATTGATCAGCAAGTCCATCCGTTGCGCAGCCGCTACGATTTTCCCAGCATAGTGGATACTCTTTTCATCGGGACGGCCTTCGCTCCGCTTCATCAGCAATTGAGCGAATCCGGTCATATGTCTTAACGGGGAGCGGAGGTCATGGGATACGGAGTATGCAAAGGCTTCAAGTTCCTGGTTGGCGGCGGTGAGCTGGGCGGTCCGTTCCGCAACGCGTCCCTCCAGTTCTGCGTTCAGTCTTCTGATTTCATCTTCGGCCCGCTTGCGCTCGGTTATGTCACGGGCTACATAAACCCCGCCGATAAGCTTGCCGGCCTTATCGCGTAGCGGCGAGACGCTCACGAAGAAGTCGCGATCGGTGCCGGCGATATGGATCTCGGCCGTGTGCTCCCCGCCGTCGGCGAGGAGCCGCGTGTGAGGACAGTTGTGCGGTATTTTCTCGGCACAGCCGAAGATGCGATAGCAATGACTGCCGATACATTGGGCAAGGGTCTTGTCCAAACCGGACGCCAGGGCCTTGTTCGCCCGGACAATACGAAAATCGAGGTCCAGCAAGGCTATCATATCCGGTACGGCTTCGAAAGTACGCTCCCAATCCTCTTTTGCCTGGAGGACGGCCATTGCCGAGATGCTGCGCGAATATGCGGAACCTGCGAGCCCGGCGACCGCGAGGTAGAGATCCAGGAGGTCCTTCTCCGGGTGACTGTTCGAGAGGTGTCCCACCAGCATGACGGCAGCCACTCGATTCCGGTGAAATACGGGAAACGCCGCGATGGTGATGATCGGCTGATCGGACGGCAGGGAAACGAAGGTAAGAAAGCCGCTGTCGAAGACATCCCGAACCGCCGGAGCCAACTCGTGATCCGCCACCGCAACCGAGGCGGCGCCGTCCGAGATTTGCCGGTAGCCTATGGCTATTTCGCCAGCTTCGTCATTTCTGCCGAAGGCGACAAAATCCGCACGGAAAAATCGGTGCAGGACCCTGCCGGTCTCCTCCCAGATGTCCTGGCCGGAGGTCAAGCCGGCAATGTATTGCGCCGCATTGATAAACGCCTTTAACTGCTGCTTATCGGAAAGTGGTTAAGTCATGGCCTCAGTCGCCGGTGATCGGCATTAAAAAAAGATGCTGCAGGAAGAGCGCGTCGAACTCGGCGCAGGCCGAAAGATTTATGGTTGCCGCGCGTGCCATCGCCTCCTGCCATCGTATTTTTCCTTCCGGCGTAACGAGCACCGCCTCACAGCCGGCGAGTGCCGTGTTTCCGGCTGTTTCCACAATCCTGGGCATTGAAGGCAACAGCCCGATTTCCATGGCATTGGCGATATCCAGATATTGTCCGAATATACCGCCTATGCAGACCCTCCGCAGCTGAGAAGAGTCCATGCCCGCTTTGGCCAACAGGACGCTGACGGCCACGCCGATGGCTGCCTTGGCGCGCTGGAAGGTATCGACATCCTTTTTGGTAAGGGCGATTGACCGGCCGTCGAGCGGCAGAACGAAGCCGGATGGGGGAGTCGACCGCGAAAACTGTCCCTTGGCATTCAGGGTGCCGTTCCACAGGGCGACCTCCGAATTGGTGCCAAAATCGATAAGGAGAGCCCCCGGTCCGCCTTGGGTCAACCGGGTAGCCACAACCCCGGCAAGCAGATCGGACCCGACAAATCCCGCCACGGGAGGGAGAACCTCGATGGCTCCGTGCGGGGCGATCTGCCAGGCATGAGTCCATGAGGCGGTCTCCAGCGGCCGACAGTCGATGGGACGGTTCCAGTAACTGAGCTGCAGCAACAGGTCGGCGTTGCGTCCCGACAGCAGCGCCAGCATCGCGGTATTGCCGGCCAGGACAACCTGCGATACCCGGTGCAGATCGAGACCATCCCGGGAGCCGATATCAAAAAGCCCGTCGCCGATGGCCCGGATGACCTGGCTGCGCAACTTCCCGGCCTGCCCGGCTGTCGATGCGGATTGCAGGCGCGTCAGGACATCGCTGCCCGTATCGGCCTGCGGATTCAGACCGCGGCATCGCCGCCGGCGATCCTGATCCGGCACAGCCCGCATGCCCCGCCGCCGTTGCAGCCCGCCCGTACCCGGATATCCGTTTCATCAAGGATTTCGCGGATCGAGCGGCCAGCCGTAAAGGGAATGCGACGGTCCTTGCCCGGAAACCGTACGGTCAGAAGAGGCACGGTTTACTCCTCGGGGCGGGAAGCCTGCACCATGGCTGCCACCAGTTCAGGCCGGGCTTCGGGCGGGATTTCGCAGCCGGAAGAGAGGATAAACCCTCGGCCCGGGCCGAGCAGACCGGCCGCCTCGGCTTTGATCTCCTGCGGCGACGCCTCCACGAAAGAAACCGGTTTTATGTTGCCGTTGAGGCAGATATCCGGAAGGATCCGGCGGGCCCGAAGCGGTTCGATGCAGTAATCGAAATTGGCGAGTTCGACCCCGGCCTCCGGGTAATACTGCAAAATCGACTCGATGGGCCCGGCGATGTGCAGCCAGTTGACTACCGAGCCGCCCGCCTTGAGCGCGGAGAAAAGCCTGGAAAGCCTTGGCAGCAGGAGCTCGCGAAAGAACTGCGAAGGCACAACCGCCTGGGATGCGGAAGGATCGAATACCATCGGCGTATGCACCCCGGCGGCAATCTGGGCGAGGCCAAAGGTGATGACAAGGTCGGTGGCGAAATCGAGGACGCTTTCGAAAAAAGCAGGTTCATCCGCCGCGAGGAAAAGACCCTTTTCCGGTCCCAACAGCTGGATCGCCAGGGTCATCGGCCCCAGGACGCAGCCCACAACCAATGCTTCATCCAGGAGTTCACTGCGCAGGATGTTCGCCGCCTTGAGCAGCTCCGGCATGCGCCCGCTGCGGTTCGGGTCCGGCACGGCGAGTTTGTCGAAGTTACCAATATCTTCAAGTACATACCTTGCCACGCACGGGTAGATGTCGGTCCGATAGGTGAGTCGCGAACCTGCCGCTTCGGTCTCGACACCGGTATCCATGATTGCAAAGACCGCATCGTACCCATAGCCGGCATGGGCCCGCAGCTGACATCGGGCGAGGGTCTCCCCGTCCCGCACATACTCACCCAGGGTCTTGCCGGCGAAAATCGCGGCATGGCCGAAAACCTGGGGGGTGACCGGTACGCGGTCCGTCCGTTCGAACCGGAGAGCGGCTTGGATGCGTTGCCGGCTGTTCATGAAGCCTGCCCGGTTGATGATTCAAGGTATCGCACGCCGTCGAAGATCGAATCGGCGACGTAATCGACGTTCAGCGATTTCGCCGACGATTGTTTCAGCGCCGCACCCCCCGCCAGGACCTTTATGTTTGTCAGACCGCGTGCCCGCAGCAAAGGGACGACCTGCCGCACCTGCGGCATTACGCAGGTGATGATCCGTTCATTGTCGACGCCGCCATCGCGGAGACTCGTCGCCTCCGCAACGGCGGCTGATTGATCGCCATCCAGCAATGCTCCGATGAGCGTGTCGAATGAATGGTGTTTTGTCATGGTAAAATAAAAAAGGCTCTGTCCGCAAAAGAGATCGGCACGTCCGGCTCGCTGACCGTGATGCCTGTTGCCGAATTGCCATTTGCACCGGCTCAGGTTAAGCTATACTTTCTGTTCGTCTTTGGCAAGAATCTTCCTGAACATTGTGGAATGTTAACGAGTTCTGGCATATCATGTTTCGGACGCCTTTTTCTCGATTGACGAAGAATAATTCTAATAAATTTTGCGAGGAAACCATGAGTGAAAAAGTATATTTCATCGAAGCAGCCGATAATGAACAGGATGAAATCCTGTGCGGCAGGCTCAAAATGCTGGTCGAGGCTGAAAATCTGCTGGATTGCATTGCCGATAAGGATATCACTGCCGTCAAAACCCATTTCGGCGAATCTCAGAAACTCGGATATGTCCGGCCGCTCTATCTGAAGATGCTCGGGGAAGGCGTTAAAAACCGGGGCGGAATTCCATTCCTGACGGAAACATCCACTCTCTATAAAGGAAATCGGAGTAATGCCATCGCCCATATCGCCCATGCCCACAGCCAGGGATTTGATTATGCCTCGACCGGAATGCCCATCATTATGGCCGATGGCCTTTTCGGCGATGAGGAAGAGACCGTGCCGATCCAGGGAAAAGGCTACACCTCCGTTCACATCGCCGCGCTTTTCGCCAAATGCAATGCCCTGGTGATGGTCTCCCATTTCACCGGCCATCTTGCCGCGGGTTTCGGGGCAACCTTGAAAAATCTGGGGATGGGTTGCGCCAGCCGTAAAGGCAAGATGGAGCAGCATTCCACCGCCAAACCGAAAATCATCAAGAAAAAATGCACCGCCTGCGGCACCTGTGTCAAATGGTGTCCCCGGGAGGCGATACTCTTGCAAGACGACGAGGCGGCGAAGATCGACTCCCTTAGGTGCATCGGCTGTGGCGAGTGCCTGGCGATGTGCCGCTTTGATGCGGTAAAATTCGACTGGGGTGCGACCTATGAAGAGCTGCAGAAGAAAGTGGTCGAGCATGCCATGGGAACCTGCTCCCTGTTCCGGGGCAAGAGTCTGTTTATCAATGTTCTGACGAGAATTTCCAAAGATTGCGACTGCATGGGTCATACGTTCAAGAAGATAACCCCCGATATCGGCATCCTGGTATCCCGGGATCCGGTGGCGCTCGATGCCGCCTCCCTTGATCTGGTGGAGAAACGGGCGGGGAAGACGCTGGCGCAGCTGGCCCATGACATTCCATACCGGTTCCAGCTCGATTATGCCGGGGAGCTTCAGTTCGGCAGCCAGGACTATGAACTGGTCAGGGCCTGACCGCCTTGATCTATTTGGGGGTTCCACTGAATGAGATAGGACTTATAATATATGCTACCGAATATTTGCCGCCGGTCCCGATAAAACTTCCAAAGAACCTGATAAGAAGCGACATGAAACAACCTTGCCCAAAGACACTGACCTTCCTGGTTCTGGCCTTGTTACTGCCGGTTTTAGCCAATGCCGCGGAAATCATCAAAAATGATCTGGGAACTCGAGACGTATCGTTCGGATCGGCCGGCCAGGCGGCGGCTATGCTGAAGTTGATCGATGACAGACCGCATCAACGCCAATATCAGATCAGCTATAAGACTGAGACTGACACCGTCTTTTTTGAATTCGATATTGCGATAGATACAATAGTCCGCATCCATAAACGAAAAAACGGGACGGGAACCGTCGAGAAGTGGCAGGGTGACGCCCTGTATCGATTGCAGGCCGCGGTGAAAGGAGGAACGTTGAATGATACGAAGAAAGGCAAGTCGGCTGGAACAATGACGAATTTTTAATACAATGAATCCGTGCCGCCCAATCCTCATTTTCGTCTCCATGAATGGAGATGCTCTGTGAAGTCTGAAAAAGATTCTCGAAGGATTCAAACCTTTATTCAGGTTTTCGATAACATCCAGGGATTGTTTCGCGAACCTTTGGTCATACTTGATTCCGACTTGAAGGTTGTGAAGGCCAATCGATCATTCTGCCGGACGTTCGGCGTCAACCCGGAAGAGACTGAGGGATTACTGATATACGATCTTGGCAACGGGCAATGGAACATCCCGAAGTTGAAAGAATTGCTTGAAGAAATCCTTCCCGAAAATGCCGTGTTCGACGACTATGAGGTGGAACATACCTTTGAAAACATCGGTCGCAAAATACTGCACTTCAATGGCCGACGAATATATTCGAGATCGAACCGGACCCAGCTGATCCTGCTGGCCATTGAGGATGTGACTGACCGGGAGGATCAAAAAAGAGATCTTGAAGAGCTTGTGAGTTGGTGGCCCGGTCCGTTCACGATCTGAGCCTGCGTAAAAATCGTGGTCTGGTCAAAGTTAACTGCTCCACTTTGCCGGCAAACCTTATCGAAAGCGAGTTGTTCGGTCATGAAAAAGGTTCTTTCACCGGTTCTCAGTCCAGATACCTCGGGCGGTTTGAGGTCGCTCACGGCGGCACGCTCTTTCTCGATGAGATCGGAGAGCTGCCGCTCGAAATGCAGGCCAAGCTGCTCAGAGTTATCCAGGACGGCGAGTTTGAACGGTTGGGCAGCTCCCAGACCATCAAGGTCGATACACGGATCATTGCCGCAACAAACCGCAATCTGGAAGAGGAAATTCGAATGGGTCGTTTCCGTGAAGATCTCTGGTACCGTTTGAATGTTTTTCCGATTACCCTGCCGCCGCTCCGGGATCGTCTGGATGACATCCCCCTTCTTGTGGAATTTTTCGTCAAGAAGATTGCCAAGCGAATGGGCAAGACCATTGAACTGATCCCGGTGAGTGTAATGACCGCTCTGCAGAATTATCACTGGCCCGGCAATGTTCGGGAGTTGGAAAACGTCCTGGAACGTGCGGTGATTAATTCGTCCGGCCCCAAATTGCGGCTGGTGGATGAACTCAAGAAGCCGTTCAAGTACCTGAGTTCCGGTGCAAACACCCTGGCATCCGTAGAGCGGGAACATATCCTCCGGGTGCTGGAGCAGACCAACTGGAAAGTAAGCGGCAAAGACAGTGCTGCCGAAATTCTCGGCCTCGACCGGAGCACCCTGCGCGTCCGTATGGCTAAACTTAAAATCGAAAAACCATAAATTCTCATTTCGGGAATAATTTGCAGAGAAAACACCAGCAGGCCGGAAACGAAAAAAGCCTGCAGGGATTTACCCTGCAGGCTGCTGGACTCTGTCCTTGCTGGACTTATTACTGCGTCGTGGTCGTCGTGGTTCTCCGAATCATCACTTTATTAGCGACCAGCCGATTACCGTCCTGGGTGTAGTACACCGTCACAGGCAGACCGGATTTAACCGTCTCCACAGCGACGGGTTTACCCAATTCGTCAACGTAGGTCGTAGTCTTCGTGGAGCTATACTTCAGCGGAGTTGTGTTGGTTTCTGTCCGAACCACTATGCTGTCGGGACTCAACTCACTGAGCGTCCCCACGGTTTCGGTGGTCTTGACCGTTTCGATGGTTGACAATTGCGGTTGGGCAAACAACCCGCAAGGTATGATCAGAACCGCTAACGCAAATACGAGTGACATCATTGTTCTTGTTTTCATGGCTTTTTTCCTTCTTGTGAAATCAATGGTATTCGATGAGAATCTCTCCGATTCCATCTGCCTCAATCCACTTGGTGTCCTGCGGTTTTCTATCCGAAGCCTGCAGAGTCGTTCCCTGCAAGTTGCAGAACGTTGAACGATCCGCTATTCAATTGCGGTAGTCGTTGTGGTGGTCCGCTGCTCATGGACAACGGGCCTTTCGATAGTCGTCGTGGTCGTAGTATCTATCAGTTCCTTTTTCTCGCGAAATTGACAGCTTCTATTCCTTCGGCATTTGAAACTGTAAGGATCTGAATCTGCAATGGTTCGCATAAGAGGCTCTTTGTTCCAAACAAAACGCTGAATCTGTCGGACCTCATATATTGATCCAGATGTCGGCGGCTTTCCCATTCCGAGATAACGTTGAAAAAAATCTCGTCCTCGATATCGGCGAAGATACCATAGCTGAGACAGCCCTTCTCCTTTGTCGGTGACTCCAACAATGAAAGGAGCGTTTGCAGGACCTCCTTCTGCTTTTCCGGAAGCGCGATTATGATCATCCTGACTATGATCATCACGGTAACTTTTGATGTCTCATTCATTGATTTCCAGCCTTTCCCTTTCAGTCTGGTTGCCTGGGGTTAGTCATTTTTTTCTGCCCATGACCAGCAGCACGATACCGCCCACGAGCGTAAGAGCTCCGACGACCGGCGGCAACGGAAACGTCTTGGTTTTCTCCTCGGTCACTTTCAGTGGACCGAGATTGATGACATTTTCAGTGGTCGTGTAGGTGATCCCTTGATAGCCAAAGGCCACAATCCCTATCGCAATAAGTATGATGCCAATTAATGTGGTTGTTTTCATTGTGCCCTGCCTTTAATTCTAATCCCCCGCAAGGGGGACTCTTTTCAGTACCCCCTTGCGGGGGATAGGTCCCTTCATGAAATGAATTGCTAAGGTTTTAATCTTTCCCCTTTCCCTGGTTATGACTTTTTCCTTGCTTCTCTTGTTTCTGCGGGTGTTGCGGTCCGGCCTCTTTGTGCTGTGATTGAGACCGTCGTGGTTGCATCTCTTGAGCAGGTTGTTGCGATTGTTTTTTGAGTTGCGAGCCTTGGACGCCCCATGTTTGTTGCTTCTCCCAATGCTTGTTTTTCTGCCAGCCTCGCCAGTTCCGTTGGACCTGCTGTTGAGGTATCCGTTGAATGTCCCATTGTTGCCCTCTCCAGCGTTGCGCCCTGTAGTCATCCCGCCAGGTTGCGGGTATCTCTCTATAAAAGGACGGGACCTCTCGATAATATCCCCAGCCTGAACCGTAGTCCCGCGAGCGATACCAACGTCCTTCCCACGGACGCCACCACCAGCCATTGTAGAAGAAGATGTCCACTTCTACGTCAGGGACGACGTAGACATACGTCTCCGGCACCACTATCAGCAGCGGCGGTTCGTGAAATACAATGGGTGGCGGGAGAGAAATCCTGACATCCACCTCCAGCCTTGCCATTGATGGTTGAGGACATACAAGTGCCAACGCTAAAAGCAATGTTCCCCATAATAGCCTCATCATTTTCATTGACTCCTCTCTACGTATTAACGGCGGTTGGCTCTGCGTTCGCGCAGAAAACCGAGAATCTGTTCGGCAACAGCCAATCCCAAGGTCAGATTCGCAAGCATGCTGTGGCCCCTGCCCCAAAAGCCCTGGACCTCGATATGGACCAGCTGGCGGCGCAGGTCGCAGCACATCGCCAGACGGTTTTTGGCCTCCTGGATGTTTTTCAGTTCTTGGTCGAGAAACATGTCGTGTCCTTTTTCAGTTCAGTCAGGCTCTGGTCGAAGGCCAGCGGCTTTCGTGCCAGGTGCCGGCACAAGGCGATAAAAGCTACCGTCCCAGCCAGTATGCTGGCCACTGCCGCGAAAGCGAGTCCATAAAGCCTCCAGTCGGGTGGCAAGACGTAGAGGGCTGCCAGAACCAGCAACAGGAGTCCGAGCAGGGAAAAGATCACAGCCATGCAGACCAGAAGCACTGCCTGAATAAAACGGATCTTGGCCTCGCGCAGTTCCAACGCCAGGAGTTCCAGGCGATCCTGGAGGATTTGGCCGGCTATCCCGGCGAACCTGCCGGCTGTCCCGGTAAATCCGGAAATGATGAGAGGAAGTCTGTCCATATTATTTCCTGGACATGAACCAACCCAGGAACAGGCCGGCAAGGAAGGTGCCACCGATGGCATAGTAGGGTTTTATGTGAATGAACTCATCAGCCACCTTGACCTGATCCAGGAGCCGGTCTTCCAGCGCGCAGGACTCGCTCTTGGCTGAGTCCAGACGTTCTTTCAGGGCGGCCCTGGCCGATTTGATCCGCTCATCCACCTCTCCGGAAGTAGCGTCCACGAGCGCCTTGGCATGGTCCATAATGTGTTGCATTTCCACGCTCATCTGTTTGATATTATCCGGTGTGTTCGTCATATCGTATGATCTCCTTAAAGTTAGCCTTTACCTAGATTCTGCCCATTAAGAGCAGGATCACCAGGATCAGCACTATCAGCCCGACCCCGCCGCTGGGGGTATAACCCCACGCCCGGCTATGCGGCCAGATCGGAATTATTCCCACAAGCATCAGTATCAGAATTATGAGTAAGATTGTTCCAATTGACATGATTGATCCTCCTGTTGAAAATTATGGGCGATTATTCGAATCACTCGATGGTCATGTTGTTGACCACCATCTTTACGCCATAAACGTCGCTCACGAATTTGGTGGCCAGGCCTTTTTCAGCCTCGTTCCTGGCTTTGCCCCCCAACGTGACCACACCATCCTTCGTATTGACAGTGGTGTTGATGGCGCTGGTCGAGCGATGGTACAGCAAGGTCGTCTTGGCCAGGGCGGTGATGGACGCGTCGTCGATCGATTCGGTCATGGCGCCCATCTTTTCCCCCATGGTATCCATCTTCTGGCCCATCGTTGTTTGGCCTGGCTTTGTTGCGTCGGTTGGTACCGTCATCTCATTGTTAACATCTTTGACGCCATCGACATCCTTGGCGTATTCGGTCGCCAGGTCTTTTTCGGCCATGCTGGTCGCTTTGCCGCGCAAGGTGACGCTGCCATCTTTTACCAGAACCTCAATTTCGGTGGCGTTCACGTTCCGATGGAACAAAAGTGCTGCCTGCACTTTGGTAATGAGCCATGCATCGGTTTTCGCAGCAGGGGCTTCACCTTTGCCTTCCAGCTTGTTTTCCACGCTTGTCACTCCGGGCAGGCTGGCGACGGTCTCCTGCGCCAGCGATTTGTGGGATTCATCGGAAATTGTCCCGGTCAAGGTGGCTACACCGTCCTTGGACTTGACTGTTATGTCATCGCCCTTGAGGTAGGTCTTGAACACATACGACCCCTTGGCGGATGATTCGATGCGGTCGTCCGTCTCGGATGCAAACAGAGGGACGTTGATGAAAAACAGCGAGGCCATCGTCACCGTCAGTGCTACGCGATACTTTGTTTTTTTCATGGTGTTGTTGCTCCTTTCCGTGTTCTTGATTTCCTGGAGTTTTCAGAATGCTTTGCTTGGGCGAGCCAAACGGGAAGCAATGCGATTATTCACTCCTCTTGTTAAAGCAATCCTTGTGCCAGGTTTTCAGTGTTTGCCGTCACATCACCCAACATTTCGATTTTTCTGGGAATGATTTGCTGAAAAGCACCGGCGGACTGTTCTTGCCAACCGAAGAGAAGGGGTCATATTTAACCGGTGGTCATATATGACCCCGGCGCGGTCTCCCCGGGGGTTATGGGTGGCTGTCGATAAGAGCATCCCGCACCTTGACGGCCAGATTCTTCATAGAGAATGGCTTCTGGATGAAGTTGACACCTTCATTCAGCACGCCGCGATGGGCAATTATGGTGGCCGTATGGCCGGACATGAATAGAACTTTGATGCTCGGGTAAAGGAACTGCAATCGTTCTGCCAGGTCCCGGCCGTTCATTTCCGGCATGACAACATCGGTGATGACAAGTTGTATCTCGCTCGCATATTCCTCGGCCAGCCCAATGGCTTCACCCGGCGTGCCTGCGGTCAATACCCGATATCCTAATTTTTCCAGGAGTATTTTGGTCATCCGCAGGAGCGCCGGTTCGTCCTCTACCACCAGCACCGTCTCGCCGTCGCTGAGAGGGATTTCCATACCTTTGTCGCGCTGGGTATCTACGACTTGACCCGCATACCGGGGAAGATAGATTCGAAAGGTTGTGCCATTTCCCGGTTCGCTGTAGACGTTGATGAATCCGTTGTTCTGCTTGACGATACCATACACCGTGGAGAGACCCAGGCCGGTTCCCTGGCCCAACCCCTTGCTCGTAAAAAACGGTTCGTATATGTGGTCGAGGACCTCTTTATCCATGCCGCGGCCATCGTCGCTGATGTTACGGATATTGCACTGGATCACCTTGCTCTGGTCCACCAGGTAAACATTGCTGACAAACTCCACGGCGATGGACAGCCCATCATGAGTCTCCAGCGGCAGATTTTCGCAGCGGATGTATTCGTTATCCTGCAGGGTCTTGAAAGCGTCTTTGGAGGCGGCAATGTCTTTGAATACGCCGAGCTCCCAGATATATTGCCCGTATAATGCGTCGTAGGAATAACCGAGTAGAGGGAAGGGAAAACCTACCGGCCGCCGGAATTACCTTCAACTGCCGTGGTATCGAGGTCGACGGTCGAGTTTCCACGGCGGAGTTTAACTGAATGCTGAGACACGCCGAAAACAAAAAGCCTGCAGTAAATTACCCTGCAGGCTGCTGACCTTTGCAGATGCTTGACTAATTATTGCGTCCTGGTCGTCGTGATTTTCCGAACCATCACTTTGTCAGCGACCATGCGATTACCATCTTGGGTGTAGTACACCGTTACCGGCAGACCGGACTTAACAGTCTCCATAGCGACTGGTTGACCCGTTTCGTCAACATAGGTCGTGGTCTTGGTGGAGGTGTAGGTCATCGGCGTTGTGTTGGTTTCAGTTCGAACCACAATTCTTTCTGGACCAAATTCGCTGATCGTCCCTGCGGTTTCCGTGGTCTTGACCGTTTCGACAGTTGTCGATAATTGCGGTTGGGCAAATATCCCGACAGGGACGATCAGAACGGTCATCGCTAATACGATTGACAGCAAATCCCGTTTTAGCCCAGCAGTCGTAATTTAAGTTGGTCTTATGAAG
>CAYTVF010000006.1:0-34067 GCA_964441345.1 uncultured Desulfopila sp.
GTTAGAAAAATGGTTTAGGTGCCAGAGAAACTTCCTGCAAGTAAGGACTTCTGAACCTAAAAGTGGTCAGATAGTAATGGCAGTGCAAAAAGGTGTCGTGATTCCATGAGAGTTAGGAGTACCAAAGAAATGAATGACGAATGTGCAGTGTTAAGGATTTTTATCTTGAGTAATATTTGGAAGTTTGATAAACAAAATTGATATGCAACCTTACCAGTTTCCAAAAAGTGTTTGCAATTTCAAATTTGAGCGTAATGTGTCGTGGTTAAAAAAAACCTTGCGCAGCCCGATAAATCTAGCAAAAAAAAGGAGGTGCAGAACGAGCGAAAGTGAAAAATGAACTGGCAATTCATTGTGATCCCATTCGGCTGTCCGTTGCAGATTGAGAAGTACTGAAAAAACGGATCAGGGCTGATGTAAGGGCGGGCAACCGACAATGTCATTATCACTATTTCCAGAAGGAGAACCAGATGTCTCAACAGAACCAATCAGTTCCAGCACAAGCCTGGGTTACGGTATTTGCTGGTATGTCAATAAACCTCTGTCTTGGAATTTTGTACGCATGGAGTATCTGGAAGACTGCTCTCGTAAATGTCGATAAAGCCGGTCAGGCGATGACCGGTATCAATGCCGGCTGGACGTATCTGAACAACGCTCAGGCGGCGACCCCTTTCTCTCTTTGTGTAATCATTTTCGCCTTCCTGATGATTCCGGGCGGCCGTATCCAGGATAAAATCAGTCCCAGGTTCGGTGCCACCCTCGGTGGGCTGACGCTGGCCGTAGGTTGTCTTCTCGCCGGGTACATGAAGAGTTACACCGGTATCATGATCGGTTTTGGTATCCTCGGCGGAATCGGTATGGGAATCGGCTATGCCGCTCCGACACCGGCAGCACTCAAATGGTTCGGGCCGCATAAGCGTGGTCTGATTGCCGGAATAGTGGTTGGAGGATATGGTGGCGCCGCGTTGTATATCGGCGGGCTTGGCCAGTGGCTCATCAACAATTATGGTATTACCGGAAGTTTTTACGGTTTGGGAACCATCTTCGCCTTAGTGGTAGTAATTGCCGGGCAAATGCTGAAGACGCCGCCGGAAGGTTACAAGCCGCCGATGCTCTCCGGTGGGAATCTGGCTACCGCCAACTCGACCATTACCAACTGGGAGCCGGGCGAAGTAGTAAAAACCTGGCAGTTTTATGCCCTGGTCATCATGTTCATTCTCACCACCCAGTCAGGTCTCTTGATCATCGCCAATGCCAACGGTTTGATGGTAAAGGCAGCGAAAGGCATGCCGTTTTTTGCGGCCAACGCCTGGCTGCTGGTCTCTTACGGCGGTTTCGTCAATGCAGCGGGCCGGGTCGGTACGGGTTTCTATTCCGATAAGATAGGCCGATTGAATGCCTATTGTCTCAACTGCGCTATTTCGGCTCTGTGCCTTTTCGCGCTGCCCTTCATTATTTCCACCCAGAACCTCCTGCTGCTCTTCCTGGCGGTTGGCGTTGCTTACTGGCAGTATGGCGGCGGACTTTCTTTGATGCCGTCGTTTGCGGCCGATTTTTATGGTCCGAAGAATCTCGGCATGAACTACGGTCTGATCTTCTTTGGTTGGGGCCTTGGTTTCTTTATGGCCAGACTCGGTGGAACTATTGAAGATATCACCGGCAGTCTGAACTATGCATTCTATATCTCCGGTGCGCTGCTCGTTGCCGGGGTCATTCTTGCCAAGATGACAAAGCGTCCAATGCATTCTGAAGAAATGCATGGCAGTAAAGCGGTTGCTTAGGCAGGGTCATTCTCCTGAGTCGGGTGGATAGGGCCTGAACCTGTTCGGACCCTGTCCAGATATTATATATTAACCATGTACAAGGAGTGATTTTCATGAGTGAGAAAGACAACGTAGTTGAAACGTCGGAAGCTGAAATCGCGGTTCACTGGAAGGAAGAGGGCTATTATCCTCCGTCATCAAAGTTCATAGGCCAGGCCAACCTCACCGATCCAGCAATTTTCGAGCGTTTCAGCCTGAAGAATTTCCCCGATTATTATACCGAATTTGCCGAGTTGTTGACCTGGTATAAATATTGGGACGTGGTGCTCGATTCAAGTGATGCACCTTGTTTTAAATGGTTCAAGGGCGGCAAGTTGAACGCCAGTTATAACTGTATCGACAGGCATCTGGCCAAAAATGCTAACAAAACAGCCATCCACTTTGTTTCGGAGCTGGAAGAAGAAAGAGTACAGCACATCACCTATCAGGAACTCTACGTCCGGGTCAATGAGTTTGCCGCTCTTCTGCGGGATACCGCCGGTCTGAAGAGAGGCGACAGGGTCACGGTTCACATGCCGATGTCGGCTGAGTTGCCTATCACCATGCTGGCTTGCGCGAGACTCGGCATCATCCACTCGGTCGTCTTCGGCGGTTTCTCCGCCAGTGCCTGTGCCGACAGGGTTGTCGACTCGAACAGCCGGGTACTGATCACCATGGACGGTTATTACCGGGGCGGCAAATTGCTCGATCACAAATCGGTTGACGACGAGGCCTGTGCGCTCGCGGCAAAAGACGGGCAGAAAATTGATAAGCTTTTGGTCTGGCAGCGGTATCCGGGGAAAATGTCTTCACCGTCGGCAATGGTTGAAGGGCGTGACGTTATCATCAACCAGGAACTGAAAAAATACTACGGAGCACGGGTCGAGCCCGAGCAGATGCTCGCCGAAGAACCGCTTTTTCTGATGTATACCAGCGGTACTACCGGCAAACCGAAAGGGGCCCAGCACAGCACCGGCGGTTACCTTGCCTATGTAACCGCCATGTCCAAGTATATTCAGGATATTCATCCCGAGGATGTCTACTGGTGTATGGCAGATATCGGCTGGATTACCGGGCACAGCTTTATCGTCTATGGCCCGCTGGCCCTGTGTGCATCTTCGGTCATCTATGAAGGTGTTCCGACCTATCCGGATGCCGGCAGATCATGGCGAATTGCCCAGGATCTCAATGTCAATATCTTCCATACCGCGCCGACGGCCATCAGGGCCCTCAGAAAGGTTGGACCGGATGAACCGGCCAAGTACAATTTCCAGTTCAAGCATATGACCACTGTCGGCGAGCCGATTGAGCCCGAAGTGTGGAAATGGTATGAGAGGGAAGTCGGCAAAGGCAAGGCGGTTATTGTCGATACCTACTGGCAGACCGAAACCGGCGGTTTCCTCTGTTCGACAGTACCGGGTATCCAGCCGATGAAACCGGGCAGCGCGGGACCTGGTGTGCCGGGTATCCATCCGATCATCTTTGACGAGAACGGCAAAGAGATTCCTGCCGGGGCAGGCAAGGCCGGCAATATCTGTATCCAGAACCCCTGGCCGGGCTGCTTCCAGACCATCTGGGGCAACAGGCAAAGGTTTGTCGATACCTATTTCGGCATGTACAACAAGAATCCGAACAGCAAAGACTGGAGAGATTGGCCGTATTTGACCGGTGATGCCGCGGTTATGGCTGCCGATGGCTACTTCAGGATTCTCGGTCGGATCGATGACGTCATTAACGTTTCCGGCCATCGTCTCGGCACCAAGGAGATCGAGTCGGCGGCCCTCACGGTACCGGAAGTTGCCGAGGCGGCGGTCGTGCCGGTAAATCATGAGATTAAAGGCAAAGAGCCCGAGTTGTATGTATCGCTCAAGCCGGGGTACGAGGCCACGCCGGCATTGCAGAAGAAGATTGCCGATGCGATTACCTACCAGATCGGCAAGATTGCCAAGTGCAAGAATGTCTGGATAGTACCCGATATGCCGAAAACCCGTTCCGGCAAGATCATGCGAAGGGTTCTCGGTGCTATCTCCAATAAGGGCGATGTCGGCAACGTTATGACGCTTGCCAATCCGGAAATCGTCGAACAAATCCAGAAGATGGTCGGTTAACCGGATAAACAGCTGAGCCCGCGCCGGTGCGGTGATAAAGTGGTGGGATCCTTTGGTGGATTCCACCACTTTTTTTTGTAATTCGGATCGGTATCAGGTAAGTAAAGGACATCGGATATGATTTGTGTATTCACAAGTAAGAAAGGGGAGTAATGATGGCTGATTTCCATTTACCGTATCTCATTAATTATGCTCAGCCGGTAGCCGAAGACATCGTTATCTTCTGTGTTGCGATGCTTACAGCGATCATGGTCAGTGCCGAAGGGCAGGCCTTTGTCGCGACCATGCTCGGAGATTCGAGAGTAAATCCGAAAGATCGCCTGCACTTCAATGTCTTTATGCATATGAGTGTGCTGGGGACCATAAATTTTTTTGTGGCAGGATTTGGCTGGGCAAAGGAGATTGACATCGATACGACGAGATTTAAGAATCATCCAAAACTCTTTCTTATTATCAGTCGTATGTCCGGTCCGTTCGCCAATCTGCTCATGGCAAATATCGCGGCAAGCATTAACTGGATTCTTGGCAGGTATGGTGTCGAAGATAAGGTTTTTACGACGATTGTTGTAGTCAATGTGACCATGGCTGTTTACAGCCTGCTGGTTGTTCCCCCCCTGCCCGGTGCCGCTTTCATTTTCGCTTTCTTTCCCCAGAACAGCCTGTTCCAGAATGTGAAAAAACATCTTTGCCGGATCGGGCCATTCGTAATTGTCGGCACGTTCCTGGTCGTCCGGCTCTGTGACTGGTCAGGGATAAGTTCTCTTCTTACTCCGGTAGTCGGCGCTCTTACCGAGGCTATTCTCGATATCTAAGGCTGGTGCGGAAGGCAGCGTTGCCGGATATTGCCGCCGGCTCTCCCCAGTTGGTTGAGCCGGTGGTTGCAAGGAGGAATCCCGCCGAATCCCTGCGCTTAGTTCAGTCCTGGTTCAGTCGGCGAGTTCGTTGAAACGACAGCTGAGAATCAGATCGCCATCCTCATACTGCGTCCTGACCTTGTATGGCAAGGTTTTGAAAAGATTGATCATTGCCTTGTTGCTTGGAAAGGTGAAGGCCATCATGCCGCCTATGCCGTTTTCCCGGACTACAGCGGCAAGTTTTTTCAGGAAGAAGGAGCCAAGTCCTTTGCCCTTGTACTCCTCGCTGATGGAAAACGCGACCTCGGCCATATTCTGATCGGGCAATTTCATGCTCTCGGCAACGCCTATCACCCGGCCGAAACCGAATTCGCCTACCACAGCCATCAGCGTGAGGTCATTGACATAATCGACATGTGAGCGGCTCTCCATTTCGGTTCTGGCAAAAATTGTCTTCTGGCAGAAGAACCTCGACAATACATCCTCTTTCGGGAGGCTATAGTAATGCTCCTGGATGCGTCGATCGTCGACCGGCTTAGACGGTCGTATCGTTATTTTTTCGCCGTTGATATAGAGGACTTCCTCCAGCTGAATGGGGTAGACGGCTTTGGCCGCCTCGCCAAGGGTCCTTTCCTGGCCGATAAAGCCCCGCTCCTTGGCCGCTTCGAAAAGGTGCTCCCGGAAATCCGGATGGGCGATGCTGATCATGGCGATGACCCGCTCCTGGATGCTCTTGCCAAACAGGTTGACGGCACCGTATTCGGAAACCACATAATGGACATCGCCACGGGGCACAACGACGACGGTGTTGTTCAGGTACGGTACGATATTCGATTCCATACCATTTTCGGTCTCGGAGGTTGAAAAGATCATGAGAATCGATTTGCCTCCGGGGGAACGGTGAGCACCCCTGACGAAATCGGGGATTCCGGAAACGCCGGCAAATCTGGTGGCGGCCGAGGCCTCGGCGGAAACCTGCCCGGTGAGGTCCATCGTTTTCGCGACGTTCATCGACACCATCTTGTTATGCTGGGCGATGACGAAAGGGTCGTTGACATAATCGGAGGGATGGAAGTCGATGGCCGGGTTATCGTTAAGGAATTCATAAAGGTTATTGCTGCCGATGGCCATCGAGGCAACCATTTTCCCTTCATTTATCCCCTTCTTTTTATTGTTGATATTGCCAATGGCATAGAGATTCATGATATCGTCGGTGAGGAACTGGGAGTGAACCCCGAGGTCGTTCTTGTTCGACAGCCCCTGTAAGGTAGCCTGGGAGGCGGCATCGAGGCCAATCTGCAGGGTCGAGCCGTCGACGATCAGGTTGGCGATATGTTTTCCTATCCGGATCGCCGCCTCCGAAGTTACCGTCGAAGGCGGTACCGACAGCAGGTCTTCCTCGTATTCGACGATGAGGTCAACATCGTTGACGTGGATGAAACTCTGGCCCATGACCCTTGGCATCCTGGGATTCACCTGGGCGATGACGAAATCGGCGGAGCGTGCCGCGGCCATGGTCACGTCGACCGAGATGCCAAGGCTCATCCAGCCGAAATCGTCGGCTGGAGAGACCTGAATGAGGGCGACATTGAGGGGCAGCTTGCGGGTAGTGAAGAGGCTGGGCACATCGGACATGTTCATCGGGGTGATGAATCTTCTCTGTTTGGCTATGGTGAAGGGTTTGGTGGAGCCGAGATAAATCGATCGGATATTCAGGTTGGTATCCCTCGTTTTATCGGCAATGGCCGTGAGGGAAGCGGTCTCGCGCCCGAGCAGGCGAACGATCTCCAGTCCGCTGAAATTGTTTGTTTTTTCTACAAGCTTCTGGATAAGTATCTGGGGTTCGCCGCAGCCCGAGCCGATAAATACCCGCTGGCCGGAACGAATGCGGGCGATGGCCTGCTCAGGGGTTGTTTTTTTTTCCAAATATGTATCTGCCCAGTATTGAGAGTTAGGCATAATTTGCTCCTCTTGTGGATCGCGTTGGGGGGAAGGTAGTCTGAAAGACGATGAAAGTTCTTGATCTTGAACGGAATGACCCTGTCACCATGTGATGACCGGAAGATAAGGTAATCTTATCGTACAAGAGGGGCAAGCACAACTCATTTTCTTTTTTGGTCAAGAGGGGGATGGCGGGCGTCACGCAAGACGAGCAGTGGAGGTTATCCGAAAAATAAGAGTCGGGAAACGAAAAAAACGGCTGTAGCACGGGATCTTATCTCGGGCTGCAGCCGTTACCAACAAGAGTCATGACACGGAAATGTCGAAAAGGCTCATTGTCGTTTCTGCGGTGCGGCAAATTCCGCTGCGCAAGCTGTTTTACCTGCCTGCGCAGTGGTTGGAAAGTGGTGTCTGGGGTTGATGAGTTTGCCTGCACCTGAGCAGATGAATAAAAAAAATTTTCAGGTTTTGCCTACAGTCTTTGTCTGTCCATCCCGCATCAATGAGATACGGATGCGCCTGCTTGCTGACCCAGGGGCTGTGGTACGGGTTTGGGATCGATCCACGGTTTGCCGACCGGGAGAACATCACGTCCGTACACCTGCTTGAGGATGACATGTGCCATCATATACCATGCGTTGAGCGCGCAGAAGATGAGGACATAGGCGGCGACCTTGGTCATGGCGGGATAGCCGAAATGGGCGAGATCCAGGAGGATGAAGCCGGCCAAAAGCGAGGTAAAGGTGGTAGCCATGGCCCCGTGAATCCTCATCGCGCCGATCCACAGGATGATGGTGTAGAGGGTCCAGACGATAAGAAAATAACCGACATCGGTGCCGCTCGATGTATAGATATCGTATTTGTTGAAAAGGAGAATGATGCAGAGCGCGATCCAGAATGCACCGTAGGAGCAGAATGCGCTGTAACCGAAGTTGTTGCCGGCTTTAAACTCCTGCAAGCCGGCCATGAGTTGGGCAAATCCGCCAAAAATAAGGCCGCAGGCAATGACCGGGCCCAGGCCGCATAATTCGAGATTATGCAGCTGAAGTATCAGGGTGGTAAGACCGAATCCTGCGAGTCCAACTACTGCCGGGTTGCCCATAGGGGGTTGATTGGGGGGTTGATTGTCCGCCATTTTTATCCTCCGTGCAAATTGTTGATGACTGCTGCGTCCATGCACTTTTGGGCCGTACATTTGAATTAGCAATAGATATGCCAGCCTGGGGGATGCTCTATTTATCAATTTATATCAAGATGATAGAAAAATATTGGTCGACAGGAGGGGGTACAACAAAAATTGTTGCAAAAGTTGCATGGGACGGCCAGGACGCCTGGATGCAATGGCGTGAGGTCAAACAACTAATATTGTGAGTACAATAAAAATTGTAGGGGGCTATTCTTCCTTCACCATCTTTTTCAGCCGGTTGCTCAGGGCTTGCTGGGTGATGCCGAGCATTGCGGCTGCGGCGGACTGGTTGCTTCCTGCCCGGTTCATGGCCTCCTCGACCAGCATGCGGGTGGCTTGTTTAATGGTCGGCAGGGGGTCGGCAAAGGTAAGGGGCACGCCGCTGCCGCCGCTTGTGCTGAGCAGTCTGTTTTCGCTTTGTCTGACCATGGAAATGTGGTTGCGAAATACGGTGAGCGGCAGCATGCCGTGTTTGTGCTGAGCAATTGCATCGAACACCATGGCCTGAAGCTCACGGATATTTCCTGGAAAATGATATGATTCCATCATGTTCGCCAGCTCCTGCGGAATTCTCGGTTTGGCCTTTTTAAGCGCCTGGGCGGCGCATTGGGCGAAATGATCGATCAGCATGGCGATGTCCTCCCGGCGTTCCCGCAGCGACGGCAAAATGATGCGATGGGTGCGCAGCCGGTAGTGGAGGTCCTGGCGAAAGAGCTCTTTCTGTTGCAGTTCCCAGATGTCGACGTGGGTCGAAGTGATGATGCGCGCCCGGCTGATCCGGGTTGTGTCGCTGCCGAGCGGCATATACTCCCTTTCCTGCAGCAAACGCAACAGTTTGATCTGCGAGCCGGGGGGCAGATCGCCAATTTCGTCGAGAAACAGGGTGCCGTCCGCGGCTCGCTCGATCAGGCCCGGGCGATCCGAGTCGGCTCCGGTGAAGGCGCCTTTGGCGTGGCCGAACAGGGTGTCGGAAAAGACGTTATCGTCGAGCCCGGCGACATTGACGGCCACAAACTCCCCGGTCCTGCCGCTCACCGTATGAATTGCCTTGGCGATCAGTTCCTTGCCGGTCCCTGTTTCACCGCGGATGAGGACCGGCTCCGCGGTATTGGCGATAGATTCGATATAGCCGAAAATTCCCATCATCTTGGGGGAGTTGGTGATGATATCGGCGAAGGCTTCGGGGTTGGCCAGAGGGTTTTGCCGCAGCTGCTCCTTCAAAGCCAGGTTTTCATGGTGCAGTTCACTGTATTGCAGGCTCTTTTTGACTGTGGCGATCAGCCGATTTTCGTCGACCGGTTTGACGATATAGTCAAAAGCCCCCGATTTCATGCAGAGAACGGCCGTTTCGGCGTCTATCCGACCGGTGATGATGATGATCGGAATGTTGGGATACTGCCCGGTAATCTGGTCAAGAATGGCTTCACCGTTCAGATGCGGCATATTCAGGTCCAGGAGGATAACGCTCGGCGACCGCTGCGCCACGATGGCCATTGCCTGTCTGCTGTCGCTGCAGGTGCGGACATTATTCATGCCGGCGAGTTGCAGGATGGTGTCGACCGAGAGCAGTATTGCCTCTTCGTCATCGATGACCAGAATTGGATCGGATGGGTACAGCTTGATGTTCATATCATTCTCCCCGGAACCTCGTCCGGACTGTAGCGAGGCAGCAGAATTGTGGCGGTTGTGCCTTTGGTCGGCTCCGATTTGAAGTCAAGCCAGCCGCCATGGTTGCGGATTATGGTATCGGAAATGGAGAGACCAAGGCCCGTGCCGTTGGTATCCCGTTTTGTGGTAAAAAAAGGGTCTTTAACGCGGGCGAGAATTTCCGGGGTCATACCGATACCTCCGTCGCGCACCTCCAGGAAAATTTCTTCCGATTCTTCCAGATACCCGGTGGTCACCCGCAGACTCCGGCGCGGATCGGTCAAGGCCTGGGTGGCGTTTACCAGCAGATTGATGACCACCTGGCCGAGCCGCTGGCTGTTGCCTTGCAGGGTAGGTAGGTTTTCGTGATATTCCACCGCAAAATCATTTGTGGCCTTTTTGATAAGACTGGATATCAGGCCGATGGCTTTTTCCACAACCTTATTCAGGTTGACGGTTTCCCGCAGGTCGGAAGATGTCTGGCCGGAAAATTCCTTCAGGTCGCCGACGATGCGTTTGACCCGTTCGACCCCTTCCTGGGAGAACAGCAGAAGTTTCGGCATACGTTCTCGCAATTGCGGGTAGGCCATGGGGCCAACTTCCAGGTCGCCGCATTTCTCGTGGTGGCTGTCGAGAATCGGCTGGACGGCCCGCCAGAATTTATCGAAAACCTGAATGTTTAGCATAACCGAGGAGATCGGGTTGTTGATCTCGTGGGCTACTCCTGAGACCAAAGTGCCGAGGGAAACCATTTTATTGGTTTGCATGAGCTGCTCCTGCTGCATTTTAGCCTGCGCCTCGATTTTCTTTTTTTCCGTGACGTCCCTTGCCGTCATGAGAAAAGACGCCTGCTTTTCGTTGGTTTCCATCTTGGCAAAGGTCGCTTCGACGGTAATAACCCGCCGATTCTTGAGAATAAAGCTGGTTTCAAAAATGTAGCTGTCGGGATGATCGTCGTCGATCTGCTCGATTTTGGCGACAAACCTGGAGCGTTGCCCGGAGGGAATAAGCGCGGTAATGATCATGTCGGTCATTTCATCCAGCGCATAGCCGCTTATGCGTTTCCAGGCGGTATTGGCATAGGTGATTTGCAGGTTGGAGTTAAAAAGAAGGATGATTTCCCGCGCAGTTTCCGCCAGCAGCCGGTATTTGTTTTCGCTTTTTCGCAGGGACTCCTCCATCTCCCGGCGTTTGGTTTCGCCGGTAGCCCCCTGCCAGACCACATAAACCGACAGCAGGGCAATTACTCCGAGAATACCTAGGAATATGAATGTCATACGCTCGGTGATGGTGGCAATCTGGGAGCGCACGTCTTCGACATAGACGCCGGTTCCGACTATCCAGTGCCAGGGGCGGTATTCCTGAACATACGATATCTTAGAGAAAATTCTCGATTGATCGTCCTGCCACTGCCAGTGATAGTTGACATATCCGCCACCGGTGTCCTTGACGGTCTCAAGAAAGGCCTGGAAAAGCTTTTTTCCTGCGGGATCTTCGGTATCCGTGACGTCTTTACCCTCCAGGTCCGCGCGGTAAGGGTGCATGATCATCCGGGGATGGGTGTCGTTTATCCAGAAATAATCTTTTTTTTCCGGGCCATAACGAAGGCTCCGCAGGTGTGCTGCAGCCTGCTTCTTTGCTTCTTCCTCGGTAATCGTATTTTTTGTGGCGAGTTCCGCATAATAGCGGATGGAACTCATTGCCGACTCGCTCAGGGCATGGATCATTTCCCTTTTG
This sequence comes from uncultured Desulfopila sp., assembly GCA_964441345.1. Lineage (GTDB taxonomy): Bacteria > Desulfobacterota > Desulfobulbia > Desulfobulbales > Desulfocapsaceae > Desulforhopalus_A. The sequence continues at coordinate 11,276 of CAYTVF010000006.1, forward strand.
CGGTCCATCAGATGGTCTTCGACCCTGGGCAATATATAGCCGAAAAAGGTGCCGATGAATAAAAACATGGAGAGCAGCACCGGCATGAAGATTTTTGCCGGCACAGCACTCGGGAGAGGTGGTCTGTTTGAATTTTTCATTCCCGTCTCCGGTGGCTTGCCAAGGCGGCGCCATCTTTTTTGTGAAAATCTTACGCTGTCGGGCCGGAGGGCTGCGGTGTCGCGATGGTAGAGACTGCTCACGATGAAAGAACCTCCCTGGATTGCCGATAATGCTTCACCGTGCAGGATAAGAACAGTATTCCACACTAAAAATTATCCATATATCGGATTTATGTAAGTGGGTTTTCATGGTCGTCTGGCGGGTGTCGGAGAACAATCTCGAATGTTTGTAAGAACATCGGTATACCAGTATGTTAATAATTGCTTTGTTGATAAAAAACCATTGTCCGGGCGAGAGTTCGAATAAAATTAATTGAAGTTGATCGTAAAGTCAATTTGGATTACGAAGGTTATGATAACAATGTTCTTTTATGTTTAATTTGCCATTCTGATATTTAATATAATAACATGTTAAAACAGTTATATATGCTGTGTTTACGGTAATAACAGCATCCTTTTTATTTTTGATTTAAAGAAAATAAAATGTATTTATCGTTCTTTTGCTATATGTAGATAACATCAAGAAAATAATGGATAAAATAGAATTTCATGTGAATTGGTCCATCTAAACAGAGTAACAATGTTAAATTTAGGGCTTGAAGTATGGCATGCTATGCGGTATACATCAATTGGAAACTGGTGAATGGACCAAAATTCAGACCAAAAGGAGCAGGTATGACTAGTACTTATGATGCAGTGTTTCAACACAGTATAAAAAATCCTGAAGAATTCTGGGCAGAAGCCGCCAAAAGCATTACTTGGTATAAACCGTTTGATAAGGTTCTGGACTCCTCGAATGCCCCTTTTTACAAGTGGTTTCCCGGCGGGAAGATGAACACCTGTTATAACGCCATTGATCGTCATGTCGAAGGCGGCCGAGCCAATCAAACCGCGATCATCTATGATAGTCCGGTAACCAACACCATCAGGAAGATTACATACAAAGAGCTTTTGGATCAAGTTTCCACATTTGCCGGTGCGCTGGCCAGCCAGGGCGTCGGCAAAGGGGATACGGTTATCATTTATATGCCGATGATCCCCGAAGCGGCGGTAGCCATGCTGGCATGCGCCAGACTGGGAGCAATTCATTCGGTTGTTTTCGGTGGCTTCGCTTCTCACGAACTGGCGATCAGGATCGATCATGCGCAACCCAAGCTACTGATCACTGCCTCCGGGGCCGTCGAAGGCAAGAAGGTCCTTGCCTATAAACCGCTGGTCGACAGCGCCATTGAGCAGTCTACTCATGAAGTGAAAAAAGTCATCGTCTTTCAGCGCGAAATAATGAAAGCCGACATGATTCCCGGTCGCGACATCGACTGGAAGGAATTGGTCAGTAAAAGCAAGCCGGTTGGCTGCACGGAAGTCGATGCGACCGACCCGCTGTACATCCTCTACACCTCCGGGACGACCGGAATGCCGAAAGGTGTTATACGGGACAACGGCGGCCACGCAGTTGCCCTGTACTGGACCATGAAGAACCTGTATAACATCAATCCCGGTGAAGTCTGGTGGTCTGCTTCCGACGTCGGCTGGGTTGTCGGTCATTCCTATATCGTTTATGCCCCGCTGCTGCAAGGTTCCACCTCGGTTTTCTATGAAGGAAAGCCCATCGGAACTCCCGATGCCGGCGCCTTCTGGCGCGTCATTTCCCAGCATAAGGTGAAGTCGCTGTTCACGGCTCCTACTGCCTTCCGGGCCATCAAAAAAGAGGATCCCAAGGGCGAGTTTATCAAAAAGTATGACATTTCCAGCTTTGAATGTCTCTATCTTGCCGGCGAGCGTACCGATCCCGACACCCTGCATTGGGCGGAAGATATGATTGGCGTGCCGGTTATCGATCACTGGTGGCAGACCGAGACCGGTTGGGCCATTGTCGGCAACTGCCGGGGCATCGAGCTTCTGCCGATTAAAGAAGGTTCCCCCACCAAGGCAATGGTGGGATATGATGTGCGGGTTGTGAATGATGACAATGAGATCGTTCCCAAAGGTACCGAGGGGAACATTGTCATAAAATTGCCGTTGCCGCCGGGTACTCTGACCACACTCTGGCGCAACGACGAGCGGTTCATCAAATCATATATGACCAAATTCCCTGGATATTACGAGACCAGCGACGGCGGATATATGGACGAGGATGGTTATGTCTACGTCATGGGCCGGATGGATGACGTTATCAATATTGCCGGACACCGGTTGTCGACAGGGGCCATGGAAGAGATTATATCCAACCACCCTGACGTTGCCGAATGTGCGGTGTTCGGAGCCGACGATCAGATGAAAGGGCAGTTGCCGGTCGGTCTGTTCGTCGTTAAAGCCGGCGTGACCCGCGACGGTGAAGAAATCAAGAAAGAACTGGTGAAGATGGTACGTGACAGCATCGGTCCGATCGCCTGTTTCAAGGATGCATGCCAGGTTGTTCGGCTGCCTAAAACCAGGTCCGGCAAGATCTTGCGCGGTACCATGCGATCGATCGCCAATAATAAGGAGTACAGGATGCCATCGACTATCGATGATCCGGCAATTCTGACTGAGATTACCGAGGCCTTGGCCAAAATGGGGTATGTAAAAAAATAGTTGCCGTTTGAGTGGGCAGCTGCCTTTGCCGGCAGCTGCCTTTTTTTATACATCAAGGGGCCGGGGAGACCTCGTGCTCCGCTTTCTAGGATGATTGGGTATGAAGATTCACGAATACCAGGCGAAAGAGCTTTTTCGCAAGTATCAGGTGCCGACCCCCGAGGGTGGCGTGAGCAACACTGTCCAGGGAATCACTGAGATCGCTGCGGGTCTGGGACTGCCGGTGGCCGTCAAAGCCCAGATCCATGCCGGTGGCAGGGGGAAGGGGGGCGGAGTAAAGGTCGCCCGAACAAGCGATGAGGTGGGCAAGGCCGCGCAGGCCATTCTTGGCATGACTCTGATCACCAAGCAGACCGGGCCCGAGGGGCGGATCGTCAAAACGGTGCTGGTGGAAAAAGGGGTGGCGATCAAGAAGGAAATGTATCTTTCCATCATTCCCGATCGCAGCACGGCGACGGTCACCATCATTGCCAGCCAGGACGGCGGCATGGATATTGAGGAAGTAGCGGCAAAAACTCCTCACCGGATCATCAAGGTGCAGGTAAACCCGCTTATCGGTATCCAGGGCTACCATCTTCGCCAGGTCATGTTCGGGCTGGAACTGGATAAGGCGTTGATGAAGGAATTCTCGGCCATTTTAAAGAGTCTCTACAATCTCTTTGTCGACTACGATTGTTCCCTGGTCGAAATCAATCCGTTGATCGTTACCGAACAAAATACGATTATCGCTCTCGATGCGAAAATGGATGTCGACTCCAACGCGTTGTTCAGGCATGCCGATGTCGTCGCGATGCATGATCCCAACGAAGACGATCCGGCCGAGGCGGAAGCCGCCAAGTTTAACCTCAATTACATCAATCTCGACGGCAATGTCGGCAATATGGTGAACGGCGCGGGATTGGCCATGGCCACCATGGATATCATCAAGCAGGCCGGTGCCGAACCTGCCAACTTCCTCGATGTCGGCGGTGGCGCCAATGCGGAAATGGTCGAAAACGGATTCCGTATCATTCTTGGCGACAGCAAGGTTAAAGGTATTTTGATTAATATTTTCGGTGGCATACTCCGTTGTGATGTTTTGGCGCAGGGTGTCGTGCAGGCAGCAAAGAAAATACAGTTATCAGTGCCGGTAGTAGTGCGGATGGAAGGAACAAATGTCGAAGAGGGGCGGAGAATACTCTCCGAGTCCGGCCTGACACTGATCAATGCAACCGATCTGGCTGACGCAGCCAAAAAAGTTGCGGAGATTGTTGCTTAAGGGACATTACCGCTCCTACTGAAGCAGACGAAGGCAGACTCAAGCAGATCGCCAGTCACTCACTCAGCCAAAAAAAAAGAAATTCGATAGAAATTCAAGTCGGACATACAGCGGGCGAAAATCAGTTTTTATCGTGAATGGAAACCTGTCTGCATTTTTCGCTTTGCAGGAGGCTGGTTGAGATGACGGTAAAAGTATCAAATTCACTGTTATCTCTAAGGAATATTTTTGATGTGCTGGTTGTAGAGGGGGGCGGGTCGATAACAATCGCCTGACTTTATAAAAGAGCATGAGCAATTATACTTTCAAAGGAAAAAAATGAGCATCTTTATTAATTCCCAAACACGTGTCCTCGTTCAGGGCATTACCGGCAAAGAAGGCCAGTTCCATACCCAGCAGTGTATCGCCTACGGCACCAATGTCGTGGCCGGAGTGACACCGGGTAAAGGCGGCCAGAAGATGGATGCGGTACCGGTTTTCAATACCGTAAAAGAAGCAAAGGAAAAAACCGGCGCCGATGCGGCAATGATTCTCGTTCCGCCGCCCTTTGCGGCGGAAGCTATTCTCGAAGCGGTCGATGCCGGGATAGAGGTGGTGGTCTGCATCACGGAAGGCGTGCCGGTGATGGATATGCTGAGGATCAAAAACTATCTGGCCACCAAAAAGTCCCGGCTTATCGGTCCAAACTGCCCGGGGATAATCACCCCCGGCGAATGCAAGATCGGCATTATGCCTGGCGCCATTCATACTCCGGGGGGGCCGGTAGGTGTTGTTTCCCGCTCCGGAACCCTCACCTATGAAGTTGTTCATCAGTTGACCCAGGTAGGCCTCGGCCAGACCACCTGTGTCGGCATCGGCGGCGACCCGGTGAATGGTACCGGTTTCATCGATTGTCTGAAGGCCTTCAACGACGATCCGGCCACCGAGGCGGTGGTCATGGTCGGTGAAATCGGCGGCAATGCCGAAGAAGAGGCCTCGGCCTGGATCAAAGCCAATATGAAGAAGCCTGTGGTTGGATTCATCGCCGGGCTGACCGCGCCTCCGGGAAGACGGATGGGCCATGCGGGCGCGATCGTCAGCGGCGGGCAGGGAACAGCTGCAGCCAAGATCGAAGCCATGCAGCGCTGTGGTCTCTACGTCTGCCAGGATCTGGGGACTTTGGGGCGATTGTGCAAAGAAGCCTTTTCCTGATGAGATTGCCGAGGGTTGGTTACCGGACGAGGGCATTGTGAATTTTGTTTCAAGGAGAGACTATGAAGACAAATGACCAACTGGACCACTTGCGCAAACTCAGGGCGGAAGCCCGATTGGGCGGTGGTCAGCAACGGATCGACAAGCAGCATGAAAAAGGCAGTATGACGGCCAGGGAGCGGATCGACCTGCTCCTCGATAAAGGTTCTTTCGAAGAATTCGACATGTTCAAGACCCATCGGTGCCGTGATTTCGGCATGGAAAGCCAAGTCTTTCCGGGCGATGGCGTGGTCACCGGGCATGGCACGGTCGATGGACGGATAGTATATGTCTTTGCCCAGGATTTTACCGTTCTCGGCGGTTCGCTGTCGGAAACTTTCGCCGAAAAAATCTGCAAGATAATGGATCTTGCCATGCGCAACGGCGCTCCGGTTATCGGCCTCAACGATTCCGGCGGGGCTCGGATTCAGGAAGGAATCGAGAGTCTGGCCGGCTATTCGGAAATATTCCAGCGTAATGTCATGGCTTCCGGGGTTGTGCCGCAGATCTCGGCGATATTTGGACCCTGTGCCGGCGGCGCGGTCTATTCGCCGGCCTTGACCGATTTCGTGATCATGGTCCAGAAGCAGTCGTATATGTTTTTGACTGGGCCGAAGGTGGTCAAGTCGGTCACCCATGAGGACGTTACCGAAGAGGCCCTGGGCGGGGCAGCGATGCACGCCAGTCGCAGCGGGGTGGTCGATTATCCTGCCGGATCCGGGACCGACGCCATTGCGTATGTTCGCAAGCTGCTCTCGTTCCTGCCGCAGAACAACATGGAGAATCCCCCGGCAATGCCGTGCACCGAGCCGGTCGATCGGGAGTCCCTGGAGCTCAATGCAATAATTCCGGATAATCCCAACGCGGCCTACGACATGAAGGATGTCATCCTCAGCACGGTCGATAATCGGGATTTTTTTGAAGTGAAGGAAAATTTCGCCCCCAATCTCCTCGTCGGGTTTGCCCGGTACAACGGCATGAGTGTCGGTATCGTCGCCAACCAGCCGGCTCACCTGTCCGGGGTGCTGGATATCGATTCCTCGGTGAAGGGTGCGCGTTTTGTCCGGTTCTGCGATTGCTTCAATATTCCGGTGGTAACCTTTGTCGATGTCCCCGGCTTTCTGCCCGGCACCGCCCAGGAATACGGCGGAGTAATTCGCAATGGGGCAAAAATTCTCTACGCCTTTGCCGAGGCGACTATTCCCAAAGTGACGGTTATTACGAGGAAAGCCTATGGTGGGGCGTATTGCGTGATGTCATCCAAGCATCTGCGCGGGGATATCAATTATGCCTGGCCAAGTGCCGAGATTGCGGTGATGGGAGCCAGGGGCGCGGCCGGAGTATTATATGGCAAGGATGCCAAAAAGGCTGCCGATCCCAAGGCGTTTCTGGCCGAGAAGGAAAAAGAGTACCAGGATGCCGTAGCCAATCCTTACGTCGCGGCGCAGCGGGGTTATATCGACGATATCATCGAGCCGGCAACAACCCGCACCAGGATCATCAGAGCGCTGGGACTGCTCCAGAATAAGCGTGATACCAATCCGATGAAAAAACATGGAAATATACCCCTCTAATCGTTGCAGTTCGGTCTGATAACAGACAAGGAGATCCGCATGACTGTAAAAATTTTCATCAAACGAAAAGTACAGGACAAAAACGTAGTGGAATTGACAATGCTGCTGAAGAAATTGCGCTCCCTTACGCTTGAGCAGCCTGGCTATATAACCGGTGAGACCTTGAGCAGAATCGACCAGAAGGATGAGTGCATGGTTATCAGCACCTGGCGTTCGGTGGAAGACTGGAACAGCTGGGTCAATAATCCGAAGCGCATCGAAATTCAAACCCAGATTGATATATTACTTGGTCAGGAGACCGATTACGCCATGTACAGCGCGTAATGCGCCAAGGCCAATGTAACCCTGTGCGGAGCCGGCGCGCCGGCAAAGGGGCAAGCGCTTCTCCCGCGGTGGGCAAGAGATGTTTAAAAAAAGACGATGGGTGAGTTGATGGCAGGTAAAAGACAGAAAATGGCCGCAGCTCTGGCTGCTGTGGATCTCTATCTGCAACAGGAGGAGGCCGCGGCGCAGGAACTGCAGGCACCTTACAAGGAACCTAAGAGTTTCGAGTTCAGTCCGTGGTGCCAGAGCGGCCGTCAGGAAATGATGGCGATGCGGAAATTAATCCAGCTAAGGGCGTTCACGCGCTTTTAATAGAATGCAATGTTAATGACGAGGTAAGAGGAGATAGATACGATGAGCGATCAAGTAAAGATGACCCCATTGAATTATTCCGCAGATCGGCCACAGGCAAAAAATCCAGTGAAGATCATGGATTTGTCCCTGCGCGACGGCCATCAATCCCTTTTCGCTACCCGTGGCCGCACGGAGGATATGATTCCGGTGGCCGAATTGATGGACGAGGTAGGATTCTGGGCAATTGAAACCTGGGGCGGGGCAACCTTCGATACCATGCACCGTTTTCTCAACGAAGACCCCTGGCAGCGGCTGCGTACCTTGAAACGGTATATTAAGAAGACCCCTTTTTCCATGCTGCTGCGCGCCCAGAATCTGGTTGGTTACCGCAACTACGCCGACGATCTCGCCTATGCCTTTGTCGACCGGGCTGCGGAAAACGGCATGGATGTCTTCAGAACCTTCGATGCCCTCAACGATTACCGCAATTTTGAAACGGTGGTCAAGCAGATCAAGAAGAGCGGCAAGCATTTCCAGGGATGTATCTGCTATACCTTGACCGAGCCCCGTCTCGGCGGAGAGGTCTACAATCTGGAATACTATACGGACAGGGCCAAGGCCCTGGAATCCATGGGTGCGGATTCGATCTGTATCAAGGATATGGCCGGTCTGCTGGCCCCGTATGACGCCTATCCGCTGATCAAGGAGCTGAAAAAAGCAGTCAGTGTACCTATTCACCTGCACAGCCATTTCACCTCCGGCATGTCGCCGATGACCCATCTCAAGGCCATCGAAGCAGGGGTAGACATCATCGATACCTGTATGACGCCCTATGCCTACCGAACCTCCCATGCGGCTCTGGAGCCGCTGGTCATGGCACTTTTGGGCACCAACCGCGATACCGGTTTCGATATCAAGAAGCTGGCCGAGATCAATGATATCTTTGAGAAGCAGATCATGCCGAAGTATAAGCATCTCCTCGACGATTCAAAGGTATCGATCATCGATATCAACGTGCTCCTTCATCAGACCCCGGGCGGCATGCTGTCGAACCTGGTCAACCAGCTGCGGGAGATGGATGCCCTCGACAAGATCGACGAGGTGTATAAGGAGCTGCCGCGGGTCAGGAAGGATCTCGGTCAGATCCCCCTCGTCACTCCGACCAGCCAGATCGTCGGCGTGCAGACGGTCAACAACGTCCTCCACGATACCCCCGGCGAACGGTATAAAATGATTACCGGCCAGGTGAAGGATCTTTGCTACGGCCTCTACGGCAAGACCGCTGTGCCCATTAACCCGGAATTGCAGGCGAAAGCCCTGAAAGGCTATGCCCGCGGCGAACAACCGATCACCTGCCGGCCGGCCGAAGTGCTGGAGCCGGAACTCGATAAGGCAAAGGCCGAAATTGGCGATCTGGCAGTCGATATGGACGATCTCATTCTCTATGCCCAGTTCCCGGTTACCGGCAAAAAATTCCTCGAATGGAAGTACGGCAAAACAGAGGCTCCGGCGAGTGTCAAGCCGATTACTCTGGAGGACGTGAAGAAGAGGGATGAGCTGGTCAAAAAGGCGCTGGCCGGCAAGCTGGTCGAGCCCAAGCAGGTGGAAAAACCGCCTAAATCACAGGCCGTCAGGACGTTTAATGTCTTTGTCGATGACGAATATTTTGCCGTGGATGTCGATCCCACCGGGAATCCCCAGGTGGTATTGACACCTCGCCCGGCAGCAGCCGCTCCTGCCCCGACACCCGCCGCCGCACCCATAGCGGCACCGGTGGCTGCAGCTCCGCCTCCTGCGCCGGCAGCAGCGACCGCCGACGGTACTTTGCTTTTGGCGCCTATGCCGGGCATGATCGTCAAGTATGAAAAGAAGGCAGGAGACAGTGTCAAGAAGGGCGATACCTTGGTCATTCTTGAGGCAATGAAGATGGAAAATGCCCTCACTGCACCCTGTGACGGTACGGTTCAGGGAATCAAGTTCGCCAGCGGCGACACGGTTGCCAAAGGCGCCGTGCTCTGTGTGATCAGTTGATCTTGAGACGGGGCGCAGGATTTTGGGGCCGCTCACTCCTTGCAGGGTCCTGTGCCCCGTCTTTTTTTTAACGCGCTCATGAATTCGAAGGAAAATTATAAACAATTCTCCAGTGTCATGGTAAGCCTCAGATGTCGCAAGCTTGCGTCGCAGACTTTGGTTTCCCGCGAGGCACGACCGAGGAAGCATAGCAGCGCTATGTGACCGAAGAAGTAACGAAGCCGGGAAGGCAAAAGGGCAAGTATTGCGACAGATGAGGCTTGGCAGGGCACTGGTTTTATATTTATACTATGAGGCTGCCATGATTATCAAAGAGCTGAATGGCCACACCCCAAAATTCGGCAAGGATTGCTTCCTGGCTGAAAATGCCGTCGTCGTCGGTGACGTCGAAATGGGGGACCAGTGCAGTATCTGGTATAACGCGGTCCTGCGCGGCGATGTCCACTTTATCCGGCTGGGCAACAAGGTGAATATCCAGGATGGGGCAGTCGTGCACTGCACCTATCAGAAGTATCCGGCCACCATCGGCAATAACGTATCGGTAGGGCACAATGCCATCGTTCATGGTTGCACCATTCACGATAATGTGCTGATCGGCATGGGCGCCATCGTTATGGATGACTGTGTCGTCGAAAGCAATTCGATCGTTGCCGCCGGTGCGGTCGTCACCCAGGGAACCAGGGTGGAAGGCGGCACGATTTACGCAGGTGTGCCGGCCAGGAAGGTCAAGGACATCAACCGTGAGCTGATCTCGGGAGAAATCGAAAGGATCGCCGAAAATTATATCAAATATGCCGGGTGGTATAAATAACAGTTAACCGATAACAGTTAACCGGTGTGATCGTAACAACCTTTTCGGTACGTTAATCGAGAAATCCCAGGAGGGTGTCGGCTGCCGCCGTCGGCGATGTCGCCCCTCTATCCACCATGGCTCGTAATCCCGGGAGAGCTTGTTTCACTCGGGGATTCGTATAAAACCACTGGCGTAATCCCTCATCGAGCAGAAAGGCCATCCAGTCGAGGGCCTGAGTTCTTCTTTTTTCCGCCATTTCACCGCTGACGGTCAATTTTTGCCGGTGTTCCTGAATGGTCTCCCAGATTTTGTCGATGCCGGTCTTTTCGATGGCGCTGCAGGTGAGCACCGGGGGCGTCCAGCTTGGGCTAAAAGGCATGAGCATGTGGAGTGCTGTCTGATATTCTTTGCGGGCCATCTCCGCCCGGACAATATTGTCGCCGTCGGCCTTGTTGATGACGATGGCATCGGCGACTTCCAGCACACCTTTTTTTATGCCCTGAAGTTCGTCTCCCGCTCCGGCGATCATCAATACCAGAAAAAAGTCGACCATCGATGCCACCGTTGTTTCCGATTGTCCGACCCCGACCGTCTCGATGATCACCACATCATAGCCTGCCGCTTCGCAAACCAGCATCGACTCACGCGTTTTCCGGCCGACTCCGCCCAGCGTCCCGCCGGAAGGGGAAGGGCGGATAAAGGCATTTTTGTCGACCGCCAGTTTTTCCATGCGGGTTTTGTCGCCGAGGATACTGCCGCCGCTTCGGCTGCTGCTGGGATCTATGGCCAGGACAGCAACCCGGTGACCCAACTCGGTCAGCATGGTGCCAAAACTTTCGATGTAGGTGCTTTTGCCTGCTCCCGGTACGCCGGTGATGCCGAGACGGGTGCCTTTCCCGGTATGGGGGAGCAGCAGATCGACAATGGTGCGAGCCATATTCTGGTGGGCCGGCAGGGTGCTTTCGATTAAGGTGATGGTTTTTGCAAGTGCCAGGCGATTCCGGTTCAGAACGCCATCCACAAAGTCCTGGGGTTTGGTAAACATTGCTAGATGATGGTCAATTTATTCTTTCTGCTGATTCGTGGGTGCCAATGGAAAAAAACAAAAGGCAGATTCAGCGGCAGGGGAGACCGCTGAATCTGCCGGAAATGCGGACGCTTACTTCTTGAGGTATTTCTCTTCCAGCAGGGCAAGAGTTTTGTCCGCAGATTCGGGAATAGGGGTGCCTGGCCCAAAGACCGCCTTTACCCCGGCCTTGAAGAGGAAATCATAGTCGCCCGGCGGGATGACGCCGCCGGCCACTACGATGATTTCCTCGCCGCCGTTCTTCTTCAGTTCCTCGATCAGGGCGGGAATGAGAGATTTGTGACCGGCGGCAAGGCTCGATGCGCCGACTACATGGACATCGTTTTCGATCGCCATTTTGGCAGCTTCTTCGGGAGTCTGGAACATCGGACTGATGTCGACATCAAAGCCAAGGTCGGCGTATGCACTGGCGACAACCTTGAAGCCCCGGTCATGGCCGTCCTGACCCATCTTGGTCACCAGGAGACGTGGCCGCCTGCCGTGTTTTTCGAGAAACATATTGGTGCGCTGTTTGATCGCCGCGATAACCGTATGGTCTCCTTTGAACTCGGACGAATACGCGCCGGAGATGCAGCGGGTGGTGGCGACGAAACGGCCAAAGACCGATTCCATGGCATTGGAAATTTCACCAACCGTGGCTCTGGCCCGAACTGCCGGGAGGGCGGCCGCCAGGAGATTGCCGCCGTTTTTAGCGGCATCGGTGAGCTCGGCAAGGGCATGCTCGACGGCAGCCTGGTCGCGGGTGGCCTTTATTTCCATAATCCTGGCAACCTGCTCGTCACGAACCGTGGCAGGCACTTCCCGCACCTCGAAATCGATTTTTTCGTTGGCCAGTTTATACTTATTGACGCCGACGATGACATCCAGCCCCTGATCGATCCGGGCCTGTTTCCGGGCGGCGGATTCCTCGATCCGCATTTTCGGCATGCCGCTCTCGATGGCCTTGGCCATTCCGCCCAGTTCGCCGATTTCATCGATGATTTTCTGGGCTTCGTCGATGATGCTTTTGGTCAGCGATTCTACGTAGTAGGAGCCGCCCAGCGGGTCGATGACATGGCAGATCTGCGATTCTTCCTGGATGAGGATCTGGGTATTTCTGGCGATGCGGGCCGAGAAATCGGTGGGCAGGCCGATCGCTTCGTCGAAGGAATTGGTGTGCAGGGATTGGGTCCCGCCCAGCACGGCGGACATGGCTTCCAGGGTGGTGCGGATAATGTTGTTGTACGGATCCTGCTCGGTAAGGCTCCAGCCGGAAGTCTGGCAGTGGGTGCGGAGCATCGAGGATTTCGGGTTTTTCGGGTTGAACTGACTCATCAACCGGTACCAGAGGAATCTGGCGGCCCGCAGCATGGCGATATCCATGAAGAAATTCATGCCGATGCCGAAGAAGAAGGAAAGCCGCGGGGCAAAGGTATCGACATCCATGCCGCTTTTCAAGGCGGCCTTGACGTATTCGACGCCGTCGGCCAGGGTGAAGGCGGTTTGCAGCACACTGTTGGCGCCGGCTTCCATCATGTGGTAGCCGCTGATGCTGATGGTGTTGTATTTGGGCATCTCCTTCGAGCAGAAGGCCATGATGTCGGAGATGATCCGCATGGAAGGACCCGGAGGATAGATATAGGTATTGCGGGTCAGATATTCCTTGAGGATGTCGTTCTGGATGGTACCTTCTAGCTTGTCGTGGCTGACGCCCTGCTCTTCGGCGGCAACGATGTAGCCGGCCAGAATCGGAATGACGGCGCCGTTCATGGTCATGGAGACGGACATCTGATCGAGCGGGATGCCGTCGAAAAGGATCTTCATGTCTTCTACGGAGTCGATGGCAACGCCCGCCTTGCCGATATCACCGGCCACCCGGGGATGGTCGGAGTCGTAGCCGCGATGGGTTGCCAGATCGAAGGCGACCGACAGCCCCTTTTGTCCTGCGGCCAGGGCCTTGCGGTAAAACGCATTCGATTCCTTGGCGGTGGAAAATCCGGCGTATTGGCGAATGGTCCAGGGACGCCCGGTATACATGGTGGCCATGGGGCCGCGCACATAGGGCGCCATGCCGGGCAGGGTGTTGGCCGATTCCATTCCTTCCAGGTCTTCCGCGGTATACAGCGGTTTGACCTTGATGCCTTCCGGGGTCATCCATTCGAGTGTTTCGATGGACTTGCCTTTCATCTGCTTTTCAGCAGTGTCTATCCATTTCTGTAGTTGAGGATGCTTTGCCATTTGCGACTCCTTGTCTGGGGTATTTTCTCATCACCCCCAACTGGGGGGCTGGGGATGTCTTTATAACTTAAGAACGTTCACAGAGTTCAACCAGGACACCACCGGTGGCCTTGGGATGGAGAAAGGCGATCCTGGCACCGCCCGCGCCGATCCTCGGCTGCTGGTCGATGAGCTGGATCCCTTTCTCCTTCAGCTCGGCAAGCGCCGCTTCGATGTTGGCTACACGAAATGCGACATGTTGAAAGCCGGTGCCTTTTTTCTCGATAAATTTGGCGACGGGTCCGTCGGGAGAGGTAGATTCGAGGAGTTCGACCTCGCTTTCGCCGACCGGGAAAAAAGCCGTGGTGACCTTTTGCGTCTCAACGGTTTCCGCCCCCTGGAACTTCAGTCCGAGGATATCGGACCAGAAATTTTTGCCATCATCAATGCTGTTGACCGCTATTCCCAGGTGATCGATTTTGAGTATTTCCATTGTGTGCCTCCAAAGAGTCGGAATTGATGCCCGTGGGCGTTTTCGTGTTGTTGCTTTGTTTCTATTTATTTTCAGAGGGGGGCCCCTGAAGCTGCTTTTGCGGATTGGCCATGCCTTGCCAGACCATTTCGAACATGATGTTGGCCTGTTCCGAGAGGCTGCCTTTTTTTCCCCGCAATATCCACATGAAGAAACTTCGCTGGACGAATCCCATGAGAAAGTCAAGCAGTGTTCCCGCCCGGACATGGGGGTTGAGAACTCCCTCCTGCTGCCCCTGGCGCAGAACGTCGATCATAAGGGACATCATCCGTGGTTGATTGAACGTTTCGTCCGCCATCCAGGTTTTCATCGGCAGGGTCATGAAGACAATCCGGCCGAGGCCTTCATGCCGTTCGTAATAGTCAAGCTGCAGCCAGAAAACCTTGCGCAGCTTTTCCTTGAGATTTTCAATGCCTTGCAGGTGATCGACGATGCGGTCCGTCAATTTTCCCATCCAGATATCGACAAAAGCGAAAACCAATCTTTCCTTACTGCCATAGTGCTTATAAATCGTGGTGAAGCTGACCCCCGCTTTATTGGCAATATCGCGAATGGACGCACGGTGAAAGTCGGAATTGGAGAAAACCTCCAGAACAGCCTTTTCGAGTCGTTTGTGAATGTCTCCGCTCAGTTCATCTAACATTGTTACTGGTTCGTGGTGATTTGATTTTTTTTATCTTGCGCCATAAGAACGAGATCCGAACGAGATCCCTGGCTTATGCCTGTTCAGGTCTTAGGGGAAACTGTGTCGTGTAGTGTTGTTATTTGTCTTCTCAATTTGTAATTATCTGAATTATCGTTAAAAAGAAATTCAAGGATTGTTAGGGTGGTGAAGTACGGTAACAACGTTACACATTTAAGTTGTAATGTATCGGCGGATTCTTTTCAAGTAAAAAGCGGCATTGCCGATATCCTTTTTCCAGATAACCCCAGATCCCGGCCGAGATCGAGGGACCCTCCCGGAAGGCGCCATGGTCCGAATCGCGGGACGCCTTCCGGGATGGTGGATATTCCGGTTGCCTTTCAGCTGCCAAAGAGTGATAACATTATTCCGGCCGCGACCGCCGAACCGATGACTCCTGCTACATTCGGGCCCATGGCATGCATGAGCAGGAAATTGCCCGGGTCGTCTTTTTGGCCGACCACCTGAGAGACCCTGGCGGCCATCGGTACCGCGGATACTCCGGCCGAACCGATGAGGGGGTTGATATTGGTGTTGAAAAATTTATTCATGAGTTTTGCCTGTAATACCCCTCCCGCCGTGCCTATGCCGAAGGCGGTAACGCCAAGTGCCAGGATCGCGAGAGTCTCCACCTGTAAAAATCGCTCGGCCGTTGCGGTGGCGCCGACTGTTACCCCGAGAAAGATGGTGATGGTGTTGATGAGAGCATTCTGCGAAGTTTCTTCCAGGCGTCCGACCACCCCGCATTCCCGGAACAAGTTGCCAAGCATCAGCATGCCGATGAGGCTTGCCGCAGGCGGCACCATGAGCGAGACGATGATGGTCACCAGAATCGGGAAGATGATCCTTTCTCTTTTGCTGACGTCACGCAGTTGACTCATTCTGATCATTCTCTCCTCTTTCGTGGTGAGAAGTTTCATGATCGGCGGCTGGATTATCGGTACCATCGCCATATACGAATAGGCGGCGATGGCGATAGGGCCCAGCAGGTGCGGGGCAAGTCGCGAGGAGAGAAAGATCGCGGTCGGGCCATCGGCACCGCCGATGATGCCAATGGAGGCGGCTTCCTGGGCGGTAAACAGCCCTGATAAAACCGCTCCCATGAAGGTGATGAAGATACCCAGCTGCGCCGCCGCACCCAGCAGAAGAGACTTGGGGTTGGCGATGAGGGGGCCGAAATCGGTCATGGCGCCCACGCCCATAAAAATGAGAGGAGGAAAGATGCCGAGAAAATCGCCTTGGTACAGATAATAGAGCAAACCGCCCGGCGTGACGGTATGGATGATGTTGTCTTTTACCTCGAGGACCGGCTCGGCCATCATGCCGGCCAGGGGGAGGTTGGTCAGCAGGACTCCGAACGCGATCGGAACCAGAAGAAGAGGCTCGAATCTTTTGACGATGGCCAGGTATAACAGCAGACAGGCTATACCGAGCATAAGAATCATCCCCGGCGTCAGGCTGCCGAATCCGGTGCTTTTTGCAAAAGCAATGAGTGTTTCAAGCATGACAATGGTTCCTTCGGATTGAATTAGGATGACATGACGACCAGAGTATCGCCGACATTTACCGAGACGCCTTGGGTGACTGCAACTTCTCGAATCATGCAGTCGGCAGGAGCCAGGATCTCGTTCTCCATTTTCATCGCCTCAAGGACCATGAGGGTTTGCCCTTTGATCGCCCTGTCCCCGGCATTGACCGCGACCCGGAGAATGGTGCCGGGCATTGGCGCAGTGATCCGGTCGCTGGTCGTTTCGGAACCTTTTGCCTGCTCAAGCTTAGGGGCTGGCTTGGGTTGCGCGGGACGCGGAGACGGTGCAGCGTATGTTTTGACTGGATTATTGGCGCCTTGTTCGTTGATTTCTTCTATGCCGACTTTGTATTCGTTTCCATTTACGACAACTCTAAACATTTTCATGGGTGCAACCTCCCAGGGTTAAAATCTGCTGTTCATCTGTTCGATAATTCCTGCTCTGTTCCAGGCTGGGGAATGATCTTCAATCTTTTCAATGTTCCGTATGACAATATTGCCGACCGAGGTCTTCATTGTCATGGCGATGGCTGCGGTAAGTACAGCCACCAGTTCCTGGTCATCCTGCAGGTTCGTTGCGGCTGGCGCAGATGCCGGAATGGCGGTAACCGCCGGGGACTTTGCCGCGCCGATCGAAGTCCGGTTGATCAGCCGGTCCATCCAGGAGATGATAACCTGAAGGATAATGAGAGCGAAAAAAGTTATCCCCATTCCCAGAAAGGTGGTGATAAGGCCGGCGAGCAGCTTATCCATCATGGGAAGTGAATGGATGACATTGGGGTCGGCAAATTGCTTCAGCAACTCCGTTGCGGTCATAATCTTCTCCGTTGATTAAAGTGGTATGTTGCCGTGCTTTTTGGCAGGGCGTTTCTCTCGTTTGCCATCGAGCATGTTGAAGGCGTCGATGATTCTCTGGCGGCTGGTACGGGGTTCGATGACATCGTCGACAAAACCGCGCTCCGCCGCTTTGTAGGGGGTGGCGAATTCCGCCGCATATTCTTCCAGGATGCGGGTTTTGGTCGCCTCCTGATCTTCCGCCCTGGCGATTTCATTCTTGAAGATAATGTTTACCGCTCCTTCGGAGCCCATCACTGCAACCTCCGCGGTGGGCCAGGCGAAAACCATGTCGGCGCCGAGGGATTTGGAGCACATCGCAACATAGGCGCCGCCGTAGGCTTTCCGGGTGATGAGGGTGACCTTGGGGACGGTGGCCTCGCTGTAGGCGTAAAGGATCTTCGCGCCGTGTCTGATGATGCCGCCGTATTCCTGGGCAGTTCCCGGCAGAAAACCCGGAACGTCCACCAGGGTGAGGAGCGGGATGTTGAAGGCATCGCAGGTTCGGATGAAGCGGGATGCCTTGTCGCCGGCATTCATGTCGAGACAGCCGGCCATGACATTCGGCTGGTTGGCGACGATTCCGACCGATTTACCGTTGATTCGGGCAAAGCCGGTGATGAGGTTGGTCGCAAAATAGGGTTGATACTGCATGAAATCGCCGTCGTCGACGATGGGGACGATTACGTCGAGTATGTCGTATGGTTTATTGGGGTTGTCGGGGATGAGATCATCCAGTTCGAAAATAGATCGGTTGATATCGTCCAGAGCAGCCATTGCCGGGGCCTTTTCCAGGCTGTTGGCGGGAAGAAATTGAAGTAATCTTCTGATATTGTTCAGGCATTCCTGCTCCTGGTCGGCAATGAAGTGAACGTTGCCGCTGACGCTGTTATGGGTCATTGCCCCGCCCAGATCCTCCGCCGACACCATCTCGCCAGTAACCGTCTTGATGACCTGCGGGCCGGTAATAAACATCTGCGAGGTTTTGTCGACCATGAAGATAAAGTCGGTCAGGGCGGGTGAATAGACGGCGCCGCCGGCGCATGGCCCCATGATGGCGGAAACCTGCGGGATAACGCCGGAGTAGATAGCGTTGCGGTAGAATATGTCGCCGTAGCCGGACAGGGCGTCGACCGCTTCCTGAATTCTTGCGCCACCGGAGTCGTTCAGCCCGACGATGGGGACGCCCACTTTTACCGCGCTGTCCATGGCCTTGACGATCTTTTTAGCGTGCATCTCGCCAAGGGCCCCGCCGGTGATGGTGAAATCCTGGGAAAAGGCGTAGACGACCCGTCCCTCGATCTGCCCATACCCGGTGACCACCGATTCTCCTTCGAGGTCGAGTTTGTCCATGCCGAAATTGGTGCATCTGTTTTTGATGAAGGCGTCCACCTCGACAAACGTGCCTTCGTCGAAAAGATTGAGCAGGCGCTCCCTTGCCGTCATTTTCCCGCTGCCGTGCTGTTTCTTGATCCGGTCCGCGCCTCCGCCGAGAGCGATCTTTTCTTTCTTTTTCAGCAAGAATTCTCTTTTGTCCAAAGACATGTTTTGCACTCCTTGATTGATGTTAGTCTGATCCGGCCAGTCGGGTTGGGTGTTAGCCGTTGGCAATTCCTTCACGGATCCTGTTGTGTTTCCGTATTCTCGTTTGGGACTGTATAGTGAATAATGGCCGGGTTGACCATGCCTTGCCAGACCATTTCGAACAGGGCGTTGGCTTCTTCGGCGAGACTTCCCTGCTTGCCTCGAATTATCCACATGAAAAAGGTGCGCTGGATGAAACCCAGCATGAAATCGAGCAGATTGCCGGCCCTGACGTGCGGATTTATGATGCCCTGCCGCTGACCGTTGCGTAATACTTCGATGATCAGGTCGACCCGCTTCTTCTGATCGAAAGTCGCATCGGCCATCCAGGTCTTCATGGGCAGGGTCATGAAAAGAATGCGGCCGAGTCCCTCGTGGCGTTCGTAGTAATCCAGGTGCAGCCAGAACACTTTTCTGAGTTTCTCCTTGAGGTCTTCGATCCCGTTCAGATGATCCTCGATCCGGTCGGTGAGATGGCCCATCCAGATATTGACGAAAGCGAAAAGGAGCCGCTCTTTGCTGCCGAAGTGCTTGTAGATGGTAGTAAAACTCACACCAGCCCGGTCCGCAACATCGCGAATGCTGGCTTTGTGGAAATCGGAGGTGGAGAAGATTTCCAGCACAGCCGCTTCGAGTCGCTTCTGTACTTCCGGGTTGAGTTCGTCTAACATCGTTACTGATTTGTCTGTCATGGATTTAAAAAGCTGGTGGCAGTCTTTTTAATATTTTGAATTAATTTAAATAATCAGATGAACAGTCATTGGTTGATTTCAAACTGCGACCTGATGAATAGTTTTTATTGTAAAATGTTATTGTTGATAATATATTGATATATATTGATATAGATGGTATGAGAGAGCTGGCGTGCCGATAAAGAGTAACATTGTTACATCGTTATTTACTGTAAATCCGATTTATTTGTCAAGTAAAAATAATTGAATACTGCGCGGAACCGGATGCCCGAAGTTGTTTTCCGTCAATCTCTGCAGTCTGAGTGAACGATGTGTTGCCGGAACAGTGAGGCAAAATAGATTGAAAATTGTATCGAAAAGATGCTAGGTTAGTTTTTAGAATCAAGATGGCATTTGTTTTTGTAGGGTGCCCTCCGTGCACCCTGCTTTCGAGCCAACTTGAAAGCTCATCGTCATGAGAAAGGAGACATTATGGCTGGAAAAGCCTATAGAGCAATGGTGGTTGAGGAGAGCGGCGAAAAATCGTTTTCCCGCAAGATTGCGGAAAGGCGTGTCGATCAATTGCCGGCCGGCGAGGTTTTGGTAAAAGTGTCCTGGTCATCGCTCAATTACAAGGATGCCCTCTCGGCCAGCGGTAATCGCGGGGTGACGAAAAGTTATCCCCACACCCCGGGCATCGATGCGGCCGGTATAATAGAGGAGAGCAGCAGCGCGTCGTTTCGGCCCGGCGAAAAGGTGATAGTTACCAGCTACGATCTGGGCATGAACACCTCCGGCGGCTTCGCCGAATATATCAGGGTTCCGGCAGCATGGGTCGTGCCGTTGCCCGCCGGTCTCGATCTCAGGGAAAGCATGATTTTCGGCACGGCCGGCTTCACCGCCGGGATGTCTGTTTTTGCCCTGACCCACCATGTTGCTCCCGGCGACGGTCAGATTCTGGTGACGGGGGCAACCGGCGGAGTCGGCAGCCTGGCCCTGGCGATCCTTGGCAAACTCGGCTATTCGGTTGCTGCGGTAAGCGGCAAGCCGGAAGCGGTGGAGTTTCTTACCAGGCTGGGCGCCGCCAGAATCCTGACGCGAACAGAGGCTTGCGAAGGGAGCGGACGACCGCTTTTAAAAGGGGTCTGGGCCGGGGTGATCGATACGGTCGGCGGCGAGATCCTGGCAACCGCCCTCAAATCTACCGATCTGCAGGGCGTAGTCACCTGTTGCGGCAATGTCGCGTCCCCCGAACTTCCCATAAATGTCTTCCCCTTCATTCTGCGCGGTGTTTCCCTGGTCGGGATAGATTCGCAGAATTGCCCGATGGCCCATCGAAGGCTGATATGGGATAAGCTGGCGACCGCATGGAAACCGGATATGTTGAACGAGCTGGGCAGAGAGGTGTCTTTAGAGGGTTTGGAGAAGGAGATAACATTGATTCTGAAGGGAGGACAAGTGGGGCGGGTGATTGTCCGGCTGGCAGCTTAGCAGCCGTTCAAACCATTTTTACGGTCAAGGTCCTAGGAGGCATCGGCCAGGCTCAGGCCGGAGACCTTATCCCCCTGTGGGGGATTGTTTCTTGAGAGTATATCGATCATGACAGGGGCGGCGCCGCTCTGTTGGATTTAAACTGAGAAACGGGAAACGCTATGAAAAAAACTGGTTTTGTGTACGATGAGAAATATCTGCTGCACGACACGGGAGGGTATCATCCGGAGTCTCCCGAGAGATTGAAAGCGATATACAAGAGGCTGACCGAATCGGGCGTACTGGATAAACTGACCCGCATTCAGGCAGAACGGGCCAATCAGCGATGGATAGAAGCAGTTCACGCCATTCGCTATATCACGAAATTCGATGAAGCCTGTCTCTATGGCTTAAACGAATTCGAGCATCCCGATAATGCCATTTGCCGGGAAACATACGATGTGGCATTTTATGCAGTGGGCGGTGTTCTCAAGGCCATCGACGCCGTAATGAAAGGCGAAGTGGACAACGCCTTCTGCGCCGTGCGCCCTCCCGGACATCACGCGGAACGGGATAAGCCCATGGGTTTTTGTTATTTCAATAACGTGGCGATCGGCGCAAGGTATCTGCAGAAGGAGCATGGGATAACGAGGGTGGGGATCATTGATTTCGATGTCCATCACGGCAACGGTACACAGCATATTTTTGACCGCGACCCTACGGTTCTTTACTATTCGATTCATGAACACCCTTCCTTTGCCTATCCCGGCACCGGCAGGGATTTTGAACTTGGGATCGGCGAAGGGGAAGGGTATACGGTAAATTCACCTGTTTTGCCCGGCAGGGGGGATGAAGAGTACAGACGGTTGATCATGCAGGATCTTGTTCCTGCCTTTAAAAAATTCAAGCCTGAATTTATCATGCTTTCGGCAGGTTTCGACGCCCATGAAAGTGATATGATGTCCGGGACCAACCTGACCACCGATGGCTACGATTTCATCTCCGAGGTGATAGTGAATCTGGTCAATCGATTTGCCGATGGCCGGGTCGTCTCCGTGCTCGAGGGCGGATATAATCTCGATGTATTGCCGCTGCTGGTTGAGAATCATATCAAGATCCTGGCGGATATGAAATGATCATGGTTCCCATGACCACCATTTTTTCCTATCCAAGCTGGTAAAAAAATTGAATTTTCGGAGGTCCTATGTTTGTAAGTGGTAGAATGACCAAAGACCTGATTACGGCTGGTCCGGATATAACAATATTCGAGGCCAAGACGATAATGACGGAAAAGAGCATCCGTCATCTGCCGGTTATCGATCCGGCAGGCAAACTCATCGGCATTGTGACGGATCGCGACGTGCGTGACGCCATGCCCTCCACCCTGCTGAAAAAAGCCGATTATGAGTTGACTCTGGCAAAAATCATGAATTTTCCGGTCAAGGATATCATGACGAAGAATCCCATGACGATCTACGCCTACTACACAATCCAGGATTCTTTGCTGGTGATGATGAAGAAAAAGGTGGGGGCTCTGCCGGTGATCGACGAGGAGGGGTATCTGAAGGGCATTTTATCGACCCGCGACCTGCTCTCTGCCTTTATCAATATCATGAATATCGATGAACCGGGAACGCTGCTTTGTATTGTGGTGAAAGAGCAGCGGGGCCAGATGAAGAAAATCGTCGATATCATAACCGAAGAAAAAATATCTCTTGGCAGTGTGCTGGTGGCTCGATTCTGGGATGAGGAGAAAAGAGCGATTTTCCCTTATCTGCTGACCAACAATGTCATCAATGTAAAGAAGAAACTCATTGAAATCGGCTTTGAGATCATCGATCCGATGAGATGGTATCTGGAACAGCTGCCTCAGAAAACAGACCAGCCGACCGGTAAATAGGTTGAGGAACTCGTAAAAAGTCTCGTATCCATTCAGCTCTATGGACACTTCCCCCTCCCCTTGCGGGAG